>JBDLRS010000084.1:0-19943 GCA_039799965.1 Pseudomonadota bacterium | reverse complement strand
TCGAGGCCGTAACGAAATCGATGTCCCAGCACGAACGAGACAAACTCTTTGCGAAAAACCCGAGCTACGTATTCTTCACCAAATCGAAACGCAGAGCGATAACATCCCTGGGCGTTCCAGCAACGCCGGGTAGAACCATCGCGGTGGATTCGAAGTACGCGCCAAAAGGATCGCCCATGTCTCTGGTAGCCGGCACTTCTGAAACCAACAGAAGTGATCCAATTTGCTGTCGTGCATACGCCTTAGCCGATTCTGTGGGGACTTAAGGCAGTCACTAGCAGGGTGGTGAAAAAAGTTCCCGTCGTGAGCATTTTGAGAGTTTTGACGAAACGAGGCGGAGACGACGAAAAAACTGGAGGCGTATCAACTGAGATACGTTGAGGATTTTTTCGGCAGCTCCAACGAAGTTGCAGTCAAACTATTGAAATGCGCAACAGGAAATCATGTTTTACCACCCTGCTAGGAGTTTCGCATTAAGCTGCTCGGATTGTTTGAGCTTGCCTGTTTTTTCTCCATGCCAGGATTATCCCGGACTTGGAGAATGTGCGCGGTCCTTTATCTTCAAAACTGTACCATGATGTACCTAACGGGCTATAGGAAACCTACTGTTCCTCTTCATCGGGACTCGGAACGACAACGCCTGGCGCGATGCCAGCGCCGCCACCGCGCTGAGAAGGCACGGCATTAGGAATGAGTCCCGCCAAATTCGGATCGCTTGATGGAAGAGCGCCCCCAGACAAGGGACCATCCGAACCGGACGGTATCTCTCGGACGATGTCACGCAGGATATCTCTCGATTCCTCCGATTCGACACCGACCGGTCTCACCGGTTCAAGCTCGGCAGCCTTCTTGGTGAGCGCCTTCTTTTGCGCGTCACCGGTCCGGAAAGATGACACCTTTCCATGCTTGAAAACTACCCGAGCGCCACCTTTGTAATTCCAGACGAGCTCCTGCTTGACGCCCCGTACGACCCGTTCTTCGGGCTCTCCCCACGAGGCGAGCACCTCCCTCAGGGAGGAACCCACACCGAACCTCTCATCTCGTTTCGACTGAGTCTCACTGAACCCGGTAGAACCGTACATCACGACACACGCTCCGATCATCAAGGTCATTAGTGTGGCTCTCATGTGGCTTCGCTCGTGGCCCTCCAGATCTCGTAGAGGGGATTCCGTTCTCATGAATCCCGCCGGTTCGCTCCCGATGCTATACCATTCGGAGCTCAACCCGGCACCTCGTGTATCGGCTCGGGCTATGAAATCCGTAAGCGTTTTTAAGATGCTGGGGGCCTAAGTACCTCATCGCTCTTAATTACGAACGGGGTTTAAGATATATCGAGAATGTGGCTCCCTTACCAAGTACGCTTTGAACATCAACACGACCGCCATGGGCCTGCGCTATATGCTTAACAATGGCGAGCCCGAGTCCGGTGCCCCCCATCTGTCGACTACGGCCTTGATCCACTCGATAGAACCGCTCAAAGAGGCGCGAGAGGTGCGCCGACTCAATTCCAGGTCCGGTATCGCTCACCATAAACCGGAGGTACTCCCCCTGACGTTCCATATGTATGGAAACCTTTGCTCCCTCGTCTGAATACTTAATCGCATTGTCAATAAGATTTACAAACGCTTGCTGTATCAGCGTTGGGTTAACAGCCACTCGAATGTCGTCGCCGAGCGACGACGTTACCGATATCGATTTGGCGGTGGCGTTTGGGGAGCACACCTCTATCGCCTCGCGCACGATATCAGCCGCTTTGTGGAGAGAAAGATCCATACGCTCACCTTGGTCTCCCGCCTCAAGACGGGATAGCATCAGCAGATCGTTGAATATCGCGTGCAAACGCTCGGCGTGTTTGGCGATGATTCCCAAAAACTTCTTGAGGGACTCGGGCTCATACATCGCGCCATCTAGTAAGGTCTCAGCGAACCCTTTGATGGATGTCACAGGAGTCCTCAGCTCATGAGACACGTTCGCGACGAAATCACGCCGAACATTCTCCAATCTATGAACTCTGGTCATGTCTCTCAACACGACCAAGGTGCCCGACGAGGAACCATCATCCTGAAACAACGGCGAGCCATACATATCGAGGATAGTGTCGGGCTCCTGACACACCATAACGGTGCGGGTCGTTGGAACCATCGAGGATGAGGACTCTTTAATGAATCGTCGAATCTCCTCGAAGCGGATAAGGTCATCAACGGATCGCCCTTCGATGTACGCTTTAGAGATCCCGAGAAGCGTTCGAGCGGCCTCATTCATCCGACGAATCCTCCCCTCGGAATCAACCGTTATCACCCCCTCGTTCATGCTCCTGAGGATCGCATCCTGCTCCCGACTGAGCTGTGACAAGGCCGATATCCTATCTTGAAGCTGCGTTGCCATGTCGTTGAGCGCCTCGGTTAATGCGCCAAGCCTCTTGCGGCGGGGCATCTCGACGGGGTGCTCGAAGCTGCCTTCCGCGAACCGAGCAGTTGCTTCCTCAATGCGCTTAAGCGCCTCCTCGCTAAGATAGGAGAGACGAAGACCTCCGCAGATAGCGATAACGATAGACATGAGCGAGGCCGCCAATGAGGCTCTCGATATCTCGGGAGTTATGAGAAGTTCAAGGAGGAGCGGCACAGACGCGACCATCGCGATTCCGCTTCCCCATATCACAAGCCGACCGTATCCACCCACTCTCATCTCTCAAAACTCACAAAGAGACCGTCAGTAAAGCTCCACCTTGCCACGCCCTACCCTTTAAACCGGTAGCCGACTCCCCGAACCGTCTCAATCAGAGCGCCTATCTCCCCAAGCTTCTTGCGTAATCCAACCACTTGAACGTCTACTGAGCGATCAGTAACGGGGTAGTCATCTCCATGAACTCCATCGACTATCTGAGTGCGCGTAAACACTACGCCTGGCTGTCGCATCAAAAAATGCAGGAGTTTGAATTCGGTGTTAGTTAGTTCAACGAGAGCGTCCCCAACATGAACCTCTCGACGAGTCGGGTTCACTTTGAGCCCCTCAATGGAAAGAGTTGCGTCATCGGCTATTGGCGACGCGCCAAGGCGCCGAACAACGCTCTTCACACGCGCGAGTAACACGCCAGGGCTAAAGGGCTTCGCGACGTAATCATCCGCGCCGAGCTCAAGACCGGTGACCACGTCCTTTTCCTCTCCCAGAGCTGAGATCATCACGATCGGAGTTTTATGGAGAGCCGGGTCAGCTTTGAGACGTCGACACACCTCAAGCCCATCTATCCCTGGAAGCATGATATCGAGAACCACTAACGTCGGTCGCGAATCGAGCGCCAGACGTAGCGCCTCCTCTCCCGTTGCCGCCGTGATGATAGTATATCCCGCCTTGGAGAGATTATATCTGACGAGCTCTCGAATATCCTCCTCGTCATCCACCACTAAAATAACATCCTTCATCGCGCCTCTCTCTCAACTTCAAAATGTCTCAAACGGTTTCGCTAACTCTAACGGTTTCAGCGTGGAAGGTATCCCTCGAACCTCTAACTCATGAAAAATTAACAGAAGGGAACGCTATCTCAACAACCCTTTAAGGGCCATAAAAAATACCTTCCAACGAGAGAGAACCGAGACTATGCTGTCGATGCATCAACGATATGTAATGAGGAGAGGTCATGGGGAAAAAAATCGAGTGCTTTGAGTCAATCGCCAACGCGCCTCAAGCGGTAGGTCCCTACTCCCCCGCAACGAGAGCCGGCAACCTGGTTTTTCTCTCTGGACAGGTCGGACTCAACCCGGAGACCTCTCAGCTCGTGGGCCCGGGCATCCAGGAACAAACAGAACAGGTATTGAATAATCTAAAAACGGTTCTCGCAGGCGTTGGGCTCTCCTTCAAAGATGTCATCAAGACCGTTATCTTCCTTACCGACCTCTCGCATTTCCAAACCGTAAACAAGATCTACGGAGACACGCTCGAGGGCCACAAGCCCGCGCGGTCAACTATCCAGGTAAGCGCCCTACCACTTGGCGCAATCGTTGAGATCGAGATGATTGCGGTGGCTGGATAGATTAGAAACCAACGAGCAGAGATATTCGACGCATGCAACGCGGCGACCGTCATCGGCTGCCGAAAAATCGTCGACACGACGTCGCGGCGGCACAGGGATACATTTGTGTAAATAAAGCGAGGGGTCGTCGCGGGGTCTACTCCGCACGGGAGTAGACCCCACTCCGAGGAAGCACATTGGGAAACAACAACCAACTACTGAAACACCAACTACTAAAAACCTGCCAACAGGCGCGAGTAGATACGCTTCACAGAGTGAAGACCTCGCTCACCAGTACGACAGAAGTAATTCCTATAGCCGACATGGATCACCTCCTTTCTCAAAGCAGGCCCCCTTCCCTATAGGAGAGAAGGTTCGCCTGAACTAGGCGACCGAACTGAGACCATCCGATTAAAGATGATCGAGAACGTACAGCTAGAATGAATATCTCCTGCACATAGCGCAATGACTAAAATGCGCGAGCACCACAACTTTTTCACTTGTCTTCCCCAGAACGCGTGTCGAACACAACACCATACGACGTGCTGAGCGGCGCGGCTACTCAACGAGAAGCATCAGACCTTTAAGGTAGTCTCCCTCGGGATGAAAGATGCTTGTGGGATGACACGGAGCTTGATGGAGAACGTCTACGATACGAACGAATCTTCCGGCGGAGACGGCCGCTCGCATAATCGCGTCTCGGAACATCTCTCGCGAGATAAGTTGAGAGCATGAAAAGGTCACGAGCGTTCCGCCTGGCTTAATCTTCTTGAGCGCGAGCGCGTTGATAGTTTCATAGCCTCGCATTGCACGCTGTACGGCTCGTTGGTGCTTGGCGAACGCTGGGGGATCAAGGACGATAAGATCAAACGTATCTGGGATCTGGGTGAGGTAACTAAAACAATCCGCCACCTCCGCGTGATGAGGCGCACTCGCTAAGTTCGCAACCACATTCTGTCGACATAGATCGATCGCAGACTTGGAGGCATCGACGGACGTTACCGACTCAGCGCCGCCAGCGAAGGCGTATACGGAAAAAGCTCCCGTATAACAAAAGGCGTTCAACACGTGTTTTCCGCGCGCGGCTTGTGCAACTTTCTGCCGATTTACGCGCTGATCGAGAAAGAATCCGGTTTTCTGACCTCCCGTAATATCCGCCAAAAATCGCAGTCCGTTCTCCGTGAAGGACACCACCTGCGGAGGCTCCCCGGCGATTGCATCCTCCTCAGCGGACTCTTCGCCTTCATCCATCTGAGATTCAACCCTGCGGAATACCACCTTGGAGAGACCAAGGTGAGAAAGACTCAAGAGGCTCTCCTGTATGGACTCTCTCACCCGCCACATCCCAGCGGAGTGACACTGCACGACGGCGGTATCCGAATAGAGATCAATCACGAGCCCCGGTAACTCATCCCCCTCAGCGTGAACCAACCGATACCCGTTCGTAGAGGGATTGCCAATAAGGCCGAGACGCTCGCGAACGCTCGCCGCATTGGTGAGCTGGGCATGAAGCAATTCGCTCTCACTTGAGACCTCTCCGAAGGAGAGCAGGCGAACAGCGATTCCTCGGGTACCCCAATGGCCACACCCCAACAAAGCTCCATCTTTGGATCGCACGTCAACGAGGCACCCACGTTGTAAAGTCCCACGACGTTCCGCGATGGCGCCAGAGAAGATCCATGGATGGCGGCGTTTGACTGCAGACTCACGACCTTGGCGAAGGACGACTACGGGACGCGTGGACTTTTCACTCATGGAGGGGCCTTTGCTCTACTAACTGACGCGCCCGTGTTTAGAACGGGAAACGAGCCAGTCGTACCACAAAGGCAGCTACGCCAGCCAACGCTCGCCTACATCGGGCACGGCCTTCGGGGTGGTTCCCCTCTAACCGTACGGGAATGTTAGCTCAGGTTGGCAAGGGACGCGAGGCTAAACCCTGCCACAGGCGCCTCAGACTCGCGGGCCCTCTTCCCCCATGTGCCCGCCACCAAGCGCGGTGAGCCCGCCAAGCGGGGCTTCAAGATTACTCGACAGAGCTATCCGCGGCCGTCCCGGCGGGATACGGGCGACCATTAATAGTCACCTGACTTCGAACATCAGTGACCCCTTCAACGTTAAGGATTAAAGCTAGCACCTCGTCAACCTGACGATGACTTGAGAGCTTCCCCTCAACAGTCGCGATCCCATCCTTGACGGTCACCTGCAACTCTCTCATCAAGCGCGGATACTCCTCACTCAAGGCGCGCTGGATCGATCGCTCGATTTCACCGTCAGAGATAGGCGCGCCGGAGCGAACCCCCTGAATAATCATCTGATCCGAGACGGTGCGTTTAGCAACCGACGCGGCCGAGGAAACGATCCGCTCTCGGGTCGCTTGAGAGTCGACGGTGCCTCGCAAAATTACACGATCTGGCTCGGTAAACACTGAAAGATTGTAGCGACCGTTCGGAACATCACGCCGAAACGCTGCCTCTATGCGCTCAATCTCCTCATTGCGGCGGGTTTGTGGAGCGGTCGAAATAGCGAGGCGATTATCGACTCGTGATACACCGTGCGCACGCTGAGCGGCTTCCTGAACCCGATGACGAGCCTCCTCATTCTCAACATACCCTTCAAGCCGGATCTCTCCACGACCACGGTTGTCGATCTCGATATTGTGAGGGCCGATCGGTGGCTGAATCATCGCGATCTGATTGCTCACGTCGTTGTTCACCTCACGCCAGTCATCGCTCGCCGCGTCTTGGATGCCCTGTATCACCACCATCGCGAGGGTGCACCTCACCACTAGAGACCGATGAACTTTTGAGCGTGCGCGAACTATCATAAACCTTTCTCCCTTTGTGGTGGAACCCGTTGCCACCGAAACACACCGACCATGGATTATCTTGCACCTTGGCGGTATGACCCACAACGGTCATCACTCCGGCCGACTACGAACTCGGGCCACCCCCCTAAGCTCCTGACCGCAGGTACCAGACACGTCTAACTCACTGATATAAAGGGTTTGAACGCCTCACTTTTTAGGACTCTTTAATTGTCTTAGAGACCCAGAAAAGAGATACTGTTGAGGGCTCAATTCTTGAGTCGCGTGCGCGAAAGGGACGATCATTTACTATGCAATCTCGGCCAACTAAATACATCTTCGTAACCGGTGGTGTTGTTTCTTCCATCGGCAAGGGTCTTACCACCGCGTGCATCGGAGCGCTCCTTGAGGCGCGAGGATTGAAGGCTACCGCAGTTAAACTCGATCCATACATCAACGTCGATCCAGGTACGATGAGCCCCTTCCAACACGGAGAGGTGTTTGTGACTGATGACGGCGCAGAGACAGACCTTGACCTCGGTCACTATGAGCGGTTCCTTGGAACACGCATGTCTAAGTTGAACAACTTCACCTCTGGGAAGGTGTACGAAACCGTCATCGCCAACGAGCGACGAGGCGATTACCTCGGAGGAACGGTTCAAGTTATTCCTCACATCACAGACGAGATTAAACGACGACTCAAACTCGCAGCCGAGGGATTCGATATCTGTCTCGTCGAGGTTGGTGGAACCGTAGGTGACATCGAGAGCCTTCCCTTCCTTGAGGCGATCCGACAGATGCGCAGTGATGTCGGCGCGCAAAACACCCTTTATGTACACGTAACACTCGTCCCTCACATCGCAACAGCGCATGAGTTCAAAACAAAGCCAACGCAACACTCAATCAAAGAGATCACAGGATACGGGATCGTTCCGAGCATCATTATCTGTCGTTCCGAGCAGCCACTCGATGAGAAGATCAAGAATAAGATTAGCCTCTTCTGCAACGTCAGCCCGAACTGCGTCATCAACGCGCCCGATGTAAAGACGATCTACGAATTGCCCCTTCACCTTAATAACGAGGGGCTCGATCAACGGATCGTTGAACTCCTCAATATGTGGACCGGAGCTCCGAAACTCGATCCATGGACCAAGATCGCGGCCTCTGTCACAGACAAATCTCGCAAAACCGTAACGATCGCGATGGTCGGTAAGTACGTGGACCTGACGGAGAGCTACAAGAGCTTGAGCGAGGCACTTATTCATAGCGGCGTCGCCAACAATTGCAAGGTGAAGATCGTATACGTGGACAGCGAAGGGCTCGAAACCACAGGCGTCGAGCCGGCGCTTAAGGCAGCCAACAACGGCGAGATGGTGGACGCAATCCTCATACCTGGCGGATTCGGCGTTCGGGGCAGCGAGGGAAAGATCGCCGCCGCTCGATATGCCCGAGAGCGGAAGGTGCCGTTCTTCGGCATCTGTCTCGGACTTCAGATCGCAACGATCGAGTACGCGCGACACGTGGCGGGCCTTAGGGACGCAACAAGTGAGGAGTTCGATCCAAATTCATCCACCGCCGTTATCCATATCATGGATAGCCAAAAGAAGGTTGAGCAGAAAGGTGGCTCGATGCGACTCGGCGCGTATCCGTGCGCGCTCAAGACCGGCTCAAAAGCTCGAGAGATCTACGGCAAGCCTCAGATCAGCGAGCGACACCGCCACCGTTTCGAGGTGAACAACGCGTATCGTGATCAACTTGAAAAAGCGGGATTCGTCTTCTCCGGAACCTCTCCGGACAACTCGTTGGCTGAGATCATCGAGATCAAGGACCATCCATGGTTTATCGGCGTTCAGTTCCATCCTGAGTTCCAATCAACTCCGAAGGTCCCTCATCCTCTTTTCACGTCGTTCGTAGCTGCGGGACTCGCGGCTAAGGAGAAATCCGCCGTGACCGTTGAGAAGGGTGGCGATAAGAAAGCCTCGGGGTCAAAACCACAAAGCGGTGTGACAGCGAGCGCGGTACAGCAGGAGCTCACCAGCCCACTTACGAGGAATTAACAGTGACCGTTCAGATAACCCCCTCAGTAAGAGTCGGAAGGGGTGAAAAGCTCCTTCTCATAGCGGGCCCGTGCCAGATCGAATCAAAAGATCATGCTTTTAAAATCGCGGAGTTTCTCTGCGAAGCGGCGTCGAAGCTTCCTATCTCGCTCGTGTACAAGTCCTCCTTCGATAAGGCGAACCGCACCAGCGTGAAGAGCCAGCGAGGGGTTGGGATGGATGCTGGGCTCCGTATTCTTGATGACGTTCGATCGCAGTTTAAGGTTCCCGTCCTCACCGACGTGCACTCCGAGGCGCAGGCGCGAGAGGTAGGAAAGGTCGTCGATGTTCTTCAGATACCAGCGTTCCTCTGCAGACAGACGGACCTCCTCGTAGCGGCCGGTTCGACCGGTACAACGATTAACGTTAAGAAGGGACAGTTTCTTCACCCCTCGGATATGCAGTTCGTCGCCGAAAAGATAGCGAGTACGGGAAATTCCAAAATACTCCTCTGTGAACGTGGGACCTGCTTCGGCTATCGAGACCTCGTTATGGATCCTCGCAACCTCGTGATCATGCGAGAGACCGGCTACCCCGTCGTATTTGACGCTACGCACAGCGTGCAGAGCATGGGAGGAGGAGCAGGAAGCTCCGGTGGATCTCGCCACTATGTCGAGATCCTCGCGCGCGCTGCCGTTGCGACAGGGGTCGACGGTCTCTTCATGGAGTGCCATGAGGACCCCGACAACGCTCCCTCAGACGGACCTTGCATGCTACCCTTAAATCGGGTTACCCCTCTCTTAGAGCGCTTGCTGCGCATAAGAGAAGCCGCTGAATAGGAACATTTCGTGCCAATAATCCTGACCCGCACAAAGAGTTTAGTCCTGGGGCTAGGACTGCTCGGCTCTTTCTTCGTGATGAGCGGGATCGTCATCTCCGTTCACAATTCGGCGCGCACGCCGACCACGAACGCCTCCCTCAATCGGGCGACAATCGAGGGTGAAACCGGCCTCTCGCTCTCTCAAACCGCGGGCGCGGGGATCGGGTTCGTTTTGAACGACTTCCATCGAAGCGCGGTACGAAACGGAAAGATAGTGTGGGAGATCTTTGGCAAACGGGGGCGATACGACGCCGGAAAGAATAGAGCGGAGATCGACGAGCCGATAGTCAACGTAAACCGAGACAACGGCGATACTATTAATCTCACCGCAAAACGAGCGGATGTCGAGCTAACGGGAACAGAGATACTCAAAGCCGAGCTCTTTGATGATGTTGTGGTCGTTCATAATAAGGGGACGACGATAGAAACCGACCGCGCTATCTACGTCAAAGCGACCGAGACGATAGAGATGCCAAACTATGTGCGGGTTGAGAATCCGATATTCACAATCTTTGGGAAAAAGCTTCACGGGAACATCACCGATCAAACGATCGAGATAACGAACGGCGTGAAGAGCACCTTTAAACCACGGCAAAAGAAGAAGAGGTAACATATGAGACAGTACATCACCGCTCTCACCTGTTTACTCGCGATCTCCTCAAGCGCGTACGCGCAAAATAATCCAACGGGATCCATGTCGAATCTGATGGATTCCAAAGCGTTCGATGACAGCTTCGGCAAGCTTCCCACGAACATTACCTCCGACTCCCTCTCCTTTAACGCTAAGGATCGCGTCTTCGCGTACAGTGGTAACGTCCAGGTAACCCAAGGGGATATGCGACTCACCTCGAAGACCCTTGAAGGAACCTACAGTGAGAAGAACGAGCTTTTGAAGCTCGTTGCGAAAGGTGACGTGTTCATCGCCAAGCAGGATATCCAAGCGACCGGCCAAATAGCCGCCTACGACGCGGTCGCGGCGATCGTTACCCTCACGGAGAATCCACAACTACAGCAAAGGGAGAGCATCCTTCGGGCAGACAAGATCAAGATCTTCCTGAACGAGAATCGCAGCCACGCTGAAGGCGACGTTCGCGTTACATTCGTAAACTCTAAGGACAGCAATCCAGGCCTACCAGCTATACATCCAGTAACGGAGCAACCAACCCCAGCTCCGACCGCGCCCGTCGTGGCGAAGGCAGCCTCCCCTACCCCCGCCTCTCAAGCGAAGGCGGCGCCATCGAAAAGGAAGGCGCCACCCGCTAAGAAGAAAGCTACACCAACCCCTAAGGCGAAGAAGAGGTCGTAGGCCACAGATGGTGATGCAGATTCGTCCGCGGCATTTCCCGACCGGAACAGCCCGCTCGCTCCGCATTACCTCACCTCCTCCGCCTTACCTCACCAAAGAGCTACGCCACAGACCGATCGGCAACAATTGAATGTGGCTCATACGGTATGCGAGAGGGAAACTCCCGAGCCACAAGCTCTACAGTAGCTCGCGCCGATGTGATAGCACCAGGAATGCCGCCGACACCGAGAGGCTTGCCACCACAGATGAAAAGGTTAGAGACGTTGTGCAGACGGTGGTAAAAACTCGCTCCCTCACCGTTAGAAACCGCAGGAGCCGCCGGAAAAGGCGATCCGAGTGGATAGTTAAGAACATCTCTCGCGTATCGCGGGTCGATCGACTCAGCGAATAAAAGATGGGAGCGCAAGCCCGGGAACACTCGATCATGTAGTTTGGTCATGACCATGTCCTTAAACCCAGTTCCGTCGAATTTCCACCCACTGTAGGTAGCGAGGTGAGGAACGGGCACAAACACCGAGAATACATCCCCCTCATCATCGTGTGATTGCGGTATATGCGCCGGAGAGAGGCGATACACCGAGAACATCGGATCCTTTGGAAGTCGTGGTCCGCTACCGATCTGAGAGAGCAACCCCTCCCATCTATCAGAGAAAACCACCGTGTAATCGGCGACCTCGGGATAGGCCCGTTTTATCCTGAGGAAAAGTGAGTACATTCCAAATGCGGGGATGGTTGGTCGCAAGCCTATCCGTTCAAGCGGTGAGAGCGCCTCTCCCGTAAGGATAGAATAGAGGGGCCGAGCGTCCCCTCCCCATACAACCAGATCACACCGCGTAACGACCCGCTCTCCCCGATGCGCTGAATAGAGTGCCGAGATGCGTCCCGTTCCATCTCGCGCGAGGCCCGCGATCGTATGGTTGTAGTGAAATCGGACACCGTGCCGCTCCGCCAGCGATACGAGTTCTCGAACAAGGGTAGAGAGCCCACCGCGCACGACCCAAGCTCCGCCGTTTCGTTCAGCGGAGTGAAGCGCGGCACAATGAGATGGGGCAACGAGAGGATTTAATCCCGCTGCGACAGCCTGCCACGAGAACGCCTGACGCACACGACGGTCCGTGAAATATCCACCTGTACATCTCCAGAGACTCGATATTTTTCTCAACGCTGAGGGAAGCGGCACGCTCTGAAGAATTGCCTTGAGCGCGATCGCCCTTTCGTTCTCACCTTTCCATGCGCATCGGCGGGCCAGGCCCTCACAATGGCTCAGAAAGTCTCGGTACCGGCGCCCGTCCTGAGGGGACAGCTCCCCTATCCGCGCCTCTTGCTCCTCGATCGAGGAGACGATATCGAGACTGCTTCCATCCGCGTACAGATTTCGGCGATAGGGACGCGATGGCACAAATTCAACGAAGTCAGCGCGTCGCTCGTGAAAGAGGGCGAACAGTTCATCGAAGAGCCATGGTGAGTTTATGATAGGAGGAGAAACCTCAACGGTCTGGCCACTCAGATGAAAGCTCCGAGCCCATCCCCCGGGCTTTGATTCAGCTTCGAGCACATCAACGTCATGCCCGAGGGCGCGAAGTCGCAATGCGCTCGCTACACTCTCGAATCCGGTTCCGATGACAACCGCTTTCATACAACGAAAGGGTAGCAAGATACCGGAAGGAGCAACATCAAAAAATCGTGAGAATAACCTGAGCTCGCTACCACCGAATAAGGTTACCACCCCACGTAAAGCCGGCTCCGAACGCAAGGGTAAGAACGAGATCGCCCTGCTTCAAGCGCCCCTCACTGACGGCTTCTGACATACAGATAGGAATAGTAGCGGCGGTGGTGTTGCCGTACCTCTGGATATTATTAAAAACCTTCTCCGGTGGGAGGCCGAGCTGCGTCCGTACCATCTCATTAATACGGAGGTTCGCTTGGTGCGGGATGATGAGGTCGATCTCTTGAGGGGATATCTTATTACGTTGCAGCAATATGCTAGCGGTCTCAAGCAAACGGGTCACCGCATTCTTAAACACGAGCTTTCCATCCATTGAGGGATGCACTCGGGATTGCTCAATATCCTCCACGGAGATAAATCCGGGTGTCGCGGTGCCCGGGAGCTTCATACAGAGCACCTCCGCGCCGCTTCCATCACTACCGAGGAAGGAATCAACGATTCCACGATCAGACGAAGAGCCTTCAACGGCCTCAATCGTCACAGCTCCCGCACCATCACCAAACAAAACGGCCATATCACGGCCACGGGTGGTCAGATCCAGAACTGGTGATTGCACCTCAGCGCACACCAGGAGCACCTTCTTCGCTTGGCGACTCTTGATGAATCCATCAACAACGGAGAGGCCGTAGACGAGCCCACTACATTGCGCGCGAATGTCGAGCGCCGGAATCGTCCGGCATCCCAATTTTTGCTGGAGCATGACACCAACACCAGGGAAGTAGAGATCCGGCGAAAGGGTCGCCATGACGATCAGATCCACATCCTGTGCGATCCAGCCAGCTCTCTCAAGGGCGAGACGGGCAGCGCGCTCTCCTAATTCAGAGGTACCAGCGCAGGTAGTATCGACGAAGCGACGCTCTTTAATACCGGTGCGCTCGGTAATCCACTCGTCGCTTGTATCCATCACCTTTGAAAGATCGTCATTCGTGACGCGACGCTCTGGAACGTAATGGGCAACCGACCGTATTTGGGCACGCAACTCCATAGGATTCTCCATGAACAGGGATGACCTCCCTACTGTAGTAGACTTACGCTCTCAGCACCAATATCTTATCGCCCACGCCCTGCTACATCCACATGCATGACCTTCGATACTTTCTTAGGGATGAGGAGTGGGAGGCCTTGCCGAGAGGGCTTGTGGCGAAGGAGGGGTGGAATATCACCTATCGCAACCCCAGCTCTTTTCGCATAACCGCCCGCGAAACGCGTACGAGCAACGATCGTGGCACAAAACGAGTTCCGTGCGAGAGCAACTTGTTAAACCATCCATCAACGACGATCGGTTTCTTGCCCAACGCGGCGAGTGCTGACTCTACAACCTGCTCTGCTTTCCGGTACGGTGAGTGGTAATCACGCATCCCCGCTCCCGCTTGGAATTCCGTTTCGGTTAGTCCAGGCAATACGGTGACAACATCAACTCCAGTTCCGAGACATTCGCCGTAAAGCCCCTCCCCAAAATAAAGATCGAAGGCTTTGGTACCGCTATACGCTGAGAACCATGGGGTCGGAATAGTGCCCACAACACTTGAGACAATAATAATCGCGCCCCGCTTTCTCTCCTTCATGCCAGGCACAAAACGTAACGTCATATCAACGACCGCGCGACAATTCAGATTAATCATCGCGATGGTCTTATCCCGTTCAACGGCCTCAACCGGCCCTAGGTAGCCAACACCAGCATTATTGACGAGTACATCGATGGTAAGTCCCGCGGCTTCCACAGCGCCGGCTACCGTATCAACACCATCAGATTGCGAGAGATCGGCTATTATCGGAATGACCTGTCCCTTACCATCTCGGGAGATCGTATCTTGTAACTGACGAAGCCGATCTTCGCGCCGAGCGACGGCTACAACGGTGTAACCGAGCGAGGCGAGTATTCTAGCGAACGCCTCGCCGATACCGGAGCTTGCGCCGGTGACGAGGGCTGTTGTGCCGTATCGGGTTTGCATGGAGGGTATTTTGGAGGGTTGGTTGAAACGAATCAAGGAGACTGCCGAATTTAGAATTATAGGCTCATCGTGGAATGGAGTGGGTGACAACGAGCACAGAGGTAACGTAAACCCTTGTTTTGGGTCATACATAGCGCCCTTTCCACGTGAACGTGCTCGTGCACGTCGGGATAACACCGAGCCCTACCCACTCGATTTCACGAAGACCCGGATTATGAATCCAGGTGCTCTATGCTCCCCTACCCGGCTACCACCATAATCCCAATCTGCACGAGCCCTACCAGGAATCCCAGCACGCCGCCGAGAACCTCTATTGTTCGCAATTCGCGCGCAGAGATCTCATAAATCAAGGACTCAAGCTTCGAGAGATCAAATCCCTCGATCTTGCGCGCGACGATCTCGCTGACGTCAAGTCGGTGCTCGACGCGGGTAACCACGCGCTCCATAAATTCAGGAAAGCGCTCCGCCATCTGTTCAGCGAGGGTTTGCTTAATCTGGTCGAGGAGTGGTCCCTGAAGAAACATACCAACCATAGGATTCTGAGACCCGATCTTTTGCGCGAAGGCGTCTATCTGCTCAGACATGAAGGTGGTCGCCTCTTCAGCGGTCTCAGATCCGCTGAGTGCCAAATGAATATCCGCTTGGGAAAAGAGGTCTCGCTCAATCATCGAACCGAGACTTGCGGCGATATCCTTTTGTCGTCGAGGCACCAAACCTTGAAAGGTAATCCCCAGAAGCCGCGTGGGCTTATGGGGGCGGAACAACATACGCACCGCGATGTAGTTCGTGATGTAGCCAATAAGGGCAGCGATTACCGGAACTGAGAACAGGGCCCAGAGGGAGTAGTGAGATGTCATGGGAATATGTGTTTGGGAATTTTTCTATCCTGCATCGACCTCCCCTTCAGTCGACATCGCGGACAGAAAGCGATGTCGACTAGCAAGAAACGATCGGGTTAGAACGGGATATCGTCATCGTCGAACGTAACCGGCTCATCACGAACCGCTGGTGAACGTCCGCCGTTTGCGGCCTTCGGAAGAGCATCCGCTGTTGGAATGCCTGCGAGCACGTTGTTGTTAGCTGGCTCACCGCCGAAATCCATATCAGCGCCCTCACCCTTAGCTCCACCAACGAACTGAACGACGTCACCGAGGATCTCGGTTGTGTACCGATCCTTACCTTCCTTGTCCTGCCATTTACGTGTGCGGATGCGTCCCTCGATGAAAGCCTGACGCCCCTTCTTTAAGAAACGTGCGCAGTTCTCAGCCGTCTTCCCAAACACAACGATGTTATGCCACTCGGTGTGGTCCACCCACTGACCGTTCGTATCCTTCTTACGCTCACCCGTAGCGAGTGAGAATTGACAGATAGCCATCTGTTGCGGGGTGTAGCGAACCTCCGGATCCTTCCCGAGGTTGCCAAGTAACATCACCTTATTGATACCCATACTAAAGCTCCAAAATTAGACACGGACGTATATCGGAGACACGCTCCAAGGGTTGCGTTGACACGCGGTTATAACTCACTTTTGCCGAGCTTCAAAGTGTTGAGTGCGCACCACCCTAACTTTCAAAAGACCAGCTAATCTGATGAGTTACCTCTCTTTTTTCGCCCACTACGGGCGCCTTGAGTTGAGAAGTTCCCTCACTCAGGTACACTACCCTTCATCATGAGAATTTGCACGACCACGATCCCCTTTTCAGGGATGAAAATTGAGGCAGACCTTCCGCTTGAGGCGCTCAATGCTCGCCTCGCTGAAGGTTCAGAAAAGCAGGAGTTTATCTTCGAATCCCCCCCAATGGTTGACATCACCCTCACCCGTACCCATGGCGGCATCTTGGTGAGAGGGGTCGTCTCGGGCCGGTGTCGGCAAGAGTGCGCTACCTGCGCTGATCCCGTTTCTCATGAGATCATCTCCACAATCGATTGGCTTCTGCAAACCGAGAGCGATCGCGCCGGCCCTGAGGATGAGCTCGACGATCCCGGTGTGATCGTCTACGAAGGGGACCACGTTGAACTTGAGGAGCCCCTTCAAGAGGCGCTCATCCTCAATATCAATCCATTCTGGCATCCCGAGCGTGACGCACACGAGCGGTGCACCGTCTGTAAGCGTGATTGCACATCGCGAGTATGGGGCGAAGAGAAACAAGAGGGTGAGCAAAAGAGCTCCACCTTCGGCGCGTTACTCAAGGGCGCCCTTAACGCAGCGAAGAAGTAACACGCTCCACTCAACAGCGATAGTCATGCTCTTACAGGGAGAGCTCCCTTCGCTTCGACCTCTTACGGGTGGGCAACGACCTCTTTCCGCGACCAAGGAGTGCGAGCGCGAGCACCTCATTCACGTGCTTCACAGGCACGAATTGAATCTGCTTACGTTGCTCCTCTGGGATCTCCTCAAGGTCCTTGATGTTTTCGTACGGAATGATCACCTTGGTTATACCGTGTTGAAGGGCGGCCAGCGCCTTTTCACGCAAACCACCAACCGCGAGCACGTTTCCACGAAGGGTCATCTCACCGGTCATCGCAATATCCTTCGATACCTTGCGACCCGAGATGGCCGATACAAGGGCGGTGGCGATCGTGATGCCCGCAGAAGGCCCATCCTTTGGAATGGCTCCACTTGGAACGTGGATATGAATGTCGTACTTGGAGTGGAAATCACCCTCTAATCCCAGAACCGACCCGTTTGCTCGGGCGTAGAAGAGCGCGGCCTGCGCCGACTCCTGCATCACACTACCGAGCTGTCCGGTGAGGGCGAGCGATCCACCACCCTTAGCCAGTGATACCTCGATCGGCATCACCTCTCCACCAAGCGCCGTCCACGCAAGCCCTCGAACGAGCCCAACAGCCTCGGAGTGCTCCGCGACCTCAGGATCGTACTTCGTTGGTCCAAGGAGCAGGGCAACACGCTTTTCATCAATAACACGCGAGAACTTCTTCTTCTCAGCGACATCACGCGCAAGCTTACGACACAACGCGCCGATCTCTCGCTCAAGGGAACGAACGCCCGCCTCACGGGTGTACCGCTCGATGACGAGTTGAATCGCGCCATCGCTCCATTGAACCTTGTGGCTTGCTAGTCCCGCCTCCTTGAGTTGGCGAGGCACGATATACTTGGTGGCGATCTTCTGCTTCTCAGCAGCAGTATAGCCGGGGATTGAGAGGATCTCCAAACGGTCCATGAGAGGCTCAGGAATCGTGTCCATCGTATTCGCCGTTGCGATGAAGAGTACATCCGAGAGATCGAACGGCACGTTGAGATAGTGATCGAGGAAGTCGGTGTTCTGGTGGGGATCGAGAACCTCAAGAAGCGCCGACGCCGGGTCCCCTCTAAAATCAGCCCCAACCTTATCGAGCTCATCGAACACGAAGACTGGATTTCGTGTGGCGCATTGTTTCAACCCCTGCAGGATTCTTCCTGGAAGAGCGCCGACATATGTGCGTCGGTGTCCACGAATCTCTGCTTCATCACGCATACCGCCAAGCGACATCCGGTTGAAACTGCGCCCAAGGGCCCGCGCTATCGACTTGCCGAGCGAGGTCTTTCCAACACCGGGAGGTCCCACGAAACACAGGATCGGTCCTTTAGAATCAGGATTGAGCGCGCGAACGCTTAAGTACTCAAGGATACGATCCTTTACTTTATCGAGACCGAAGTGATCCTCATCAAGGATCTGCTTCGCCTTTTTGAGATCAAGCTTATCGACAGACTTCGTGTGCCACGGGAGATCGGTCATCCACTCAAGATAGGTGCGAAGAAGCGCGAATTCACTGGACTCCGGGCTCATACGCTCTAGCCGCTTGAGCTGTTTGAACGCCTCATCATGCGCTTGCTTCGGTAACTTGAGCGCGATTAAACGCTCTCGAACCGCTTGGAGGTCCTCAGACCCTATATCGGTCTCACCGAGCTCACGCTGAATCTGCTTTATCTGTTCTCGAAGGTAGTACTCTCGTTGTCCCTTCGTCATCTCATCCCGGGCCTTGTCCTTGATCTTCTCCGCGAGGATAAACTTGTTGAGATCATCACTGATGGTCTTATCCGTAAGGCGTAATCGCTTAACCGCGTCTAACTCCTCAAGAGCGCCCTGTGCGACTGGGATCTCAATTTTGTAGTGGGCCAAGATGACATCAGAGAGCGTTCCTGGATCCTGAATCTCCTCAGTGATGATCAACATCTCCTCAGGCAAGTGCTCATACTCAACAAGCACCTGAAGGTTCTCTCGAATTCGATTGATAATCGCTTGATTCTCGGCCGAGACCCGCTTCGCTGGTGTCGATGGAAGTGGCTCGATCCTGCAAGAGAGGAACTTCTTTCCCTCGTACCTCTTCGCACGGGCGCGCACGAGGCCTTGCAGGAGCACCTTCATTCTTCCATCCGGAACCTGCAAGGTGCGAACGATGTGGGCGACAACGCCCATCTGATAGAGGTCCTTCCCCTTGGGGGCCTCAATATCGGGATTCTTTTGTGTTACTACGAAGGCGAGTCGCTCCTCGCCCATCGCGGCCTCAACGGCGCGCATACTCTCGGGACGGCTGAGGTAGAGCGACATCATAACTCCAGGGAACGCGACCATGTCCTTCGCGGCGAGCACCGGAAGCACGTCGGGCACCAGCACCGGTTCGAGAGCCCCTGCGGTAGAATCCGACGAACTCTTCTTGCTCTTTGACGATTTTCTCTGTGCCATATCTTCCCTGGATCGATCTTCTCAAACGGATGTTCTGAAAGCCGTTTTCTTCCCCGGAATCGTGGCCCCCTGAGGGACACCATAATACCAAGTATTTTCAATGGGATGGTTAAGCCAACCAACACTCGCTGTTCAACCTAAGAACGTAGTGTGTTTTAGCCGCATTACGACTCTACCCCGTTGGATGACTATAGCCCCGGTATCGATGTTGGAAACAGGGGGAATAAAGGGGCGCCCAGTCTCGGGAGGGCGGTCACCTTGTCCGCCGTGTTACGTCTCGCGAAAAGAGATCAACGCCCGAAATATTCCGGCGACCGGGGACGCTCGCCCTCCCGACGTACAAATCGTGTGGGCTCTACCGGTTAATCCTAGATTCGGCAGTTAAGGAGGATGAACATGATGCCGCTGGCTAAAAGCACGAAGTATTTGTTACTATTCACCCGGTATCAGCAGCATGAGCGAAGACCGATTTGCCGCGCAGCACGTCAGCCAGAGCTGTGAGAGTATTTAGCCCTCGTTTTTTTGCAGTTGAGATAAACCCCCTAATTC
>JBDLRS010000083.1:0-6536 GCA_039799965.1 Pseudomonadota bacterium | reverse complement strand
CTAGCAGGGTGGTGAAAAATGATTTCCTGTTGCGCATTTCGATAGTTTGACTGCAACTTCGTTGGAGCCGCCGAAAAAACCCTCAACGTATCTCAGTGGATACGCCTCCGGTTTTTTCGTCATCTCCGCCTCGTTTCGTCAAAACTCTCAAAATGCTCACGACGGAACCATTTTTCACCACCCTGCTAGTATCGTTTGTCTCTCTCTCTCTCTCTCTGCCGTTACCTAACGGCTCATAGGAAGACGCTCTTGCAATTCCCAGCAAAACGAGGCAAGTAACCGAGGCATGAGTATGATATAGGTCATATCCCGACCCCTGGGACGCACCTGTCGGGACTGCTTCAGGTGGCCTCCCACGACGAGGGTAGACATTTGGAGGAATAATGTTGATAAAGAACCTGCTCCGCGCCTCAGGCGTCTTTGGGGTACTGCTCGTAGCTCAGGTAGCTACGGCGGAAGACTCTACCCAAGATCTTAAACAGTTCTCAGCTCCGCCTCCCAAGGCTGCTGCCCCAGTTTCATGTGAGGCGCCCGCAAAAGACCCAGCTATTTGGGATAAGAGCCTCAACTTCGGACTCAACTACACGGACGGAAACAGTCAGACCACGAACATATACGCTGGCGGGCTTATGATGCGCGATTACGAGAACAACGCATGGCGATTCCAAGCTGACTACAACTACGGTGCGGCCGCTGATAGTGCCGATGAACCTAAGACTGAGAACAAGAATAACTTCAGAGCGCTCGCTGATTACCGACGGGTTCTAGAGAACGATTGGTTCGCCGGGGCCGGTGCGTCTTTTGCGCACGATGAGATCGCGGATTTGAAGTACCGAGTAGTTATAAGCCCTTCCGCTGGTCGCTACCTAATACGTGACGAGGAAACCAAGCTAAGTCTTGAGGCAGGCCCCTCATACGTATTGGAGAAGCTGGGGGAGGTAGACGAGGATTTCGCCGCAGCGCGCATCGCTGACCGATTCGAGTGGGCTCTCTCTCCAACGTCAAAAATCTTCCAGTTTACTGAGTATCTGATCAGCTTTGAGGACTCCTCTCAGTATCTTGTAAACGCTGAGATCGGAATTGAGAGTGCGCTTAATTCATACCTAAGCCTCGTTCTCTCGGTGCGTGACTACTACATCAATAAGCCCGCCGAAGGGCGTGTGCCAAACGATGTGATAACTATTACAGCCTTGAAGGTAACTCTCTAATTGAGACGTTAGTTCATGAGGTGAGGGGCCGACGTCGCGAGAGCGACGTCGGCTCTGTTTTTCATCCTCTTGCTCCCCGTTGTTGCGTTGAAACCCTCAAAATGCTCACGACGGGCACTTTTTCACTACCCTGTTAGAACTCCCATTCCTTACCGTAGAGGGTATCTACCGGTGTGGCGTAGTCGATGCCTGGAATCTCGAAGCCGAACAGGTTAAGGAATGCGCCGCGAAGTGCGGAGAAGTGGGTGTCATCAAGCACGGTCCCGGCTTGAAGAACGCTCATGCGCTCGGTCACGATCCTCTGGATCTTCCCGTCGAGCTCTCGGTCATCAGCGCGAAGGGAGACGCTTGTGTCAGCTCCCGCCTTCTCCTGACCAAGGATCTGCAACATACGGTATACGTGATCAAGGTTGTCCTCGAAGAGTCCGTGCTCCTTCATGATCTTTGAGTACACCGCTACGTAGAGTGGAACGGTTGGGATTGCGAGGCTCGCTTGCGTTACGGTCGCTTGGAGGTAGGCTACGCGAGCCATACCGCCGGTCTTTGCGAGTTCCTTGTTAAGGGATTCGCACTTCACCTTCACGTCATCCTTCGCTTTGCCGATTGTACCGTCTTTGTAGACCGGCCAGCTCAGAGATGGTCCTTCATAGGTGTATGCGACAACCTTGAGGTTGTCCTCAACAACGCCCTGTGACTTGAGGTAGTCGATCCATAGCATCAGATCTTCACCACCCATTACCTTGGTGGTGTTGGCGATCTCCTCTTCACTCGCTGGTTGAAGGCTAGCCATTGAGAGCTTTCCACCATCCAACTCCACGGTGAGTCCGGAGTACGGAGCGCCAACCGGCTTAAGTACGGAGCTGAACACCGTTCCAGTTGCCGGATCTTTGCGACGAGGCGCCGCGATGCTGTAGACGAAGATGCCGATCTTGCCGAACCTCTCTTTAATAAGCTTTACGACGTTCTCCCGTGTCTCTTGCGCGAAAGCGTCGCCGTTAAGGCTGTAGTGCTTGCCGCTCCCTTTGTGTCGTTGGTGGAAGGCGTAGGTATTGTACCACCCAGCCGTCCCAGGACGGCTCTCTGAAGCGGCGGCGTCGAAGCCAACGGAGATAGTGGACGCGTTCAAGTTCTCGGTAAGGATGACGCGCGTCGCGAGTCCGTAGCCGGTTGTGCCCCCGAGGATGAGCGCCTTGGGCTCTGATCCGAGGCCGGTGATAGTGGGTTTAGACCTGGCTCGCTCCGACCAGTCGGTCACGCTCTTCGCGCAGCCAACAGGGTGACTGTTGATCGAGATAAAGCCTTTTGTCTTAGCGGGAATAACTTTGAGGTTTGGATTTGTTTCTGTCATATGGGGTCCGATTAAACCCCTTAAATGGGGTCGCCGTCAAAAGGGTATG
This sequence comes from Pseudomonadota bacterium, assembly GCA_039799965.1. GTDB lineage: Bacteria > Bdellovibrionota_C > UBA2361 > UBA2361 > OMII01 > OMII01. Next base: position 3,931 of record JBDLRS010000083.1, on the reverse strand, counting down.
TTCGGATCTCGAGCGGGGCGAATCAAGCCAGAGGTTTTAGGTAGTTAGCGAATCTGAACGCGCTCCGTACGCCGCTTGTTGTTCGCAGACCCGCAACTGCCGAATTTAGGTTTAATGGTGTGGTCATCCCCTTGGCGGACACCAGATCGGGGTGAGAGTTCTGGGGCCTTGTAGCCACCAGCACCATTCTCGCTCTCCGTAACTAAGAATTTAGGATTAAAAGCTCGGTTGCGGTATAGACTGGTGGTTATTGGCGGTTTACCGGAATCGCCCCAGGTTATCTGTTTTGCATCTTTCTGAAAGGAGTCGCCCATGAACCAGACCCCCCTGATGAACACCTATAAACGGGCTCCGATGGATTTCGTTCGTGGCGAGGGGGAGTACCTCTACGACACGAACGGACGTCGATACATAGACCTCCTCTCCGGCGTGGCTGTCGTTTCGGTGGGGCACGCCAACCCTCGTGTCGCGAGCGCGATTGGTGAGCAGGCATCGAAGCTTGTTCACGTCTCAAACCTTTTCGGCAATCTTCCGATGAGAGCGCTAGCCGAGCGCCTTCACGCCTCTACGGGTGGATGGGGACGTGTATTCTTCTGTAACTCCGGCGCTGAGGCGAACGAGTGCGCTATTAAGATCGCCCGAAAAGCGGGAGGGGGAAAGCGATACAAGATCCTCGCTGCGGATGGCGCCTTTCACGGGCGTACCCTCGCTACGCTCGCCGCGACGGGACAGCCAGAGAAGTGGAAGGGGTTTGAGCCCCTCCCACAAGGATTCGTTCACAATCCCTATAACAACCTGGAGGCGTTCGCCGCGGCGCTTGATGACTCAGTCGCGGGCATCCTCGTGGAACCGATTCAAGGGGAGCGGGGTGTTATTCCGGCGACCGCCGAGTTTCTCCGTGGTCTGCGTGAGATGTGCGATCGAGCCACGATCCCCCTCATCTTTGACGAAGTACAAACAGGTGTCGGCCGGACCGGATCGTGGTGGGCGTTTCAGACCCTAGGAGTGAAGCCCGACATCCTTACCTCCGCAAAGGGTATCGCGAACGGACTTCCGCTCGGCGCCTGTATCGCCGATGAGCCATATGCGTCTGCGTATAGTCCGGGCGATCACGGCACAACCTTTGGCGGAGGTGCTGTTGTGTGCGCAGCCGCTCTCGCCACCTTTGACGAGATCGAGCGCCAGGGACTCCTCGCGGACGCGCGGAGAAAGGGCGAACTCTTCGCGGAGCTTCTGCAAACGATCGATGAGGTACAGGAGGTTCGCGGTGCGGGCCTCATGCGTGGGGCCGTCCTAAAGAAGCCCGTAGCGTTCTCTGTGGTATCAACGGGACTGGAGCGTGGACTCGTGCTGAATGCGACCTCAGACACCGTGCTCCGTTTTGTTCCACCGCTTGTTATCTCAGATGGTGCTCTTGTGGAGGCGGTTGCGATCTTGAAGGGAGTACTTGCTGATCTCTCGCAGTCGGATGTCCCTAGGGTGCAGGCCTCGGTCGGAGCGAGCTGGTAGGCTCACATCCTGGCCGTTTACGCGTCGATGTGTGGATTACACGCGACCGACGACGTAGGCGACCCATACCTGGCACGGCTCTCCCTTGTCTTTGCGGCTGAAGCGGCCACTTCCACGTCCGTTACGAGAGGTGCCTTCCCAGTATACCTCGACATCCTTGAAGCCGGCGTCGAGCATAACATCGCGAATCTCTGGGATGCTCCACATACGCCAGTCGTACGTGAATGCACGTTTACGGGTCCTTCCATCCTTCGGTTTGAAGTGAAGGCTGAAGCGGGTGCGGTTGTTTATCGGATCGAAGTTTTCCTGCTCAAAGAAGTAGGTGAGACCTGGAAGGCGCTTTCTGTCAGTTGATGGTTCTCCGCACTGTGGGCCACCGAAGGCGTCTACCAGGAAGAGTCCGTTCGGGCGAAGTGATTGGCGGCTCGCCGTGAAGTAGCGGAGAAGTGTGGGGCGATCATGAAAGCAGAAGTAGCTGAAGTTAAGGGCGCAGATGATATCCGATTTACTCGCGTAGCGAACGAGGACGTCGCGCCGGTGCGTTTTTACCCGCGCTTGCTGGGATGGTGTGAGTTTTGTGAGGTAATTCGACGAACCGTACGCGAGTGGCTCTGGGTCTATATCGAGACCGATCGCTCTTTTCGTATCATCTAGTTTAACCCACTCACAGCAGAGCGCGAAGGTGCCGCAGAAGTCCTCACGCATAATCGTTGGTTCGCTTTGGTTGAGGTTGCGATAGACGAGGCGCATAAAGCGGGCGTCCTCACGAGGAGATTGCACGGAGCGGGCGTATGCTTCGTATTTGTCAAACGACGCGGAGCGAGCTGTAGACATAGCGCAACTTTTTCCTAGGTACTCAGGTTGATCAGCGATCCCTACGCAGGACCCGCGACACTATCTCATACCTTTACCATCTAACCAACTGATTGTGAGTGTCGTCGGCAGGAGCCACCGCGGTCGGGAGGGACGGGAGCGGAGGGCCAAGATTGTGAACGATAGGGGTGGTATCACCGATTTTTGTGGGGGTCGAGGTAGTTCGGGCGTACACTGGCAGAGTGATGAAAAATGATCTCCTGTTGCGCATTTCGACAGTTGAGAATGGTCGAGTACTGACCCCCTCACGGTGAATGGTGGTGATATAGAAAACACCGAGATCGTGACGGCGATTAGGCTCAAGCTCTTAGCTACAGGGATCTCGCTTCAGCCACCGATGATTGATTGTAATTCCTTAAAATCTCCCCGCCATATGGCCGTCAAGTTGTGGAAGTGCACACTTTCATCAACGTCTACCTCTACCGATATGGCAGAGTGATCGGCAATCGTGCCAGCAAGGGTAGTGTTAAGCTCCTTAAGAATCGAACGGATGTTATCTTCACAGAACTGCCCGCACTGGTGAGCGTGCCGTACAACTGCATGCTCGTCCTGACCCTTTAGTAACTCGCGAATAATCGGAACTGCGCGATCAAGGATGTCGTAAAGGTGTCGGCAGTTAATCGTTGGGTCGCTCACCATCAGGGTTGCTTTACCCCGATTGGTGTGAGCTTGGAGTGGGGCACATCGAGTAATTTCCTCAGCCTCAGCCGGTTCGTACCCTTTGTCGCGTAGAGTGGAGTAGAATTGACGCATGCCCCACCTCTGGGTACACGGGCAGGCATTAATAAAGGGAACGGTGATGCCGGAGGTGACGGTCGTTTGCTCTTTGAAGATCTCGGAATGAGCGCGCAGGGTAAGTAACTCAACTGAACTTCTCCCAGATGGGTTCTTATGTACTCGGTGCTCATAGTCAGCCTCAAGGGAGATCTCACATCGATCCTGCAACTGGGTCGTTTGAACGGGCGTGGCGAGGGATGTAACGAACTGCTGTGGTGTAAGCGCCGCACCTCGGATCTCATCGATAGCTTCCTCGATTCGTGACATATGAAGCCCCCGCTGCGACGCTTTAAGGGATGAAAACACCGTCAACCGACAGGGGAGCGATACCGGCCCCTTCCGGAATGGATCCTCAAGGAGCAATGTCAGCGGGCGATTTGTCACCCCAACCCGCTCCAGGGCGATTTCAAACTCTGGACGGGAGTTTGGAATATCTACGAAGGTCTTCTGATCGATGACGGAGAAGTCAGGGGTGGATTTGTTCATACAGTGATTGGCAGGTAGACGGGTGAGGGCGGCTCACACATTTTTCATACCTCAAGATTGTATGGTGATTGAGGGGAATTATCAACGGAAGGGTCGAGCTATCAGAGCGTTTTGCGGTGGGAGCCAAAGAGGTGCGTCACTCTCTGCCCCATGTAGAAAAAAACCGTTACTATTCACCCGGTATCAGCAGCATGAGCGAAGACCGATTTGCCGCGCAGCACGTCAGCCAGAGCTGTGAGAGTATTTAGCCCTCGTTTTTTTGCAGTTGAGATAAACCCCCTAATTC
>JBDLRS010000082.1:0-16997 GCA_039799965.1 Pseudomonadota bacterium | reverse complement strand
GTGCGTTGAGCCGCCGAACCGTTCGAATTCCCCACCAACATCTTCTCATCATGATCGGAATCACGACACAGGAGGGACGGCGTCCCCGCCGTCCGTGAATGTTCGAATAAAGGATCCCGTGTGCTCCTGGCACGGACAGCGAGGACGCCGTCCCTCCTTGCATCAGATAACAAGTACGTTGAGCCTCCGAACTCTTCGAATGCCACACCAAGATCTTCTCATCATGATCGGAATCACGACCCAGGAGGGACGGCGTCCCCGCCGTCCGTGAATGTTCGAATAAAAGATCCCGCGCGCGCACATGTAACGGACGGCGAGGACGCCGTCCCTCCTCGCATCAGATAACAAGTACGTTTAGCCTCCGGACCTCCCGGTTCCCCACCAACATCTCCTCATCATGATTGGAATGACGATCCAGGAGGGACGGCGTCCCCGCCGTCCGTGAATATCCGAATGAAGGATCCCGTGCGCTCCTGGCACGGACGGCGAGGACGCCGTCCCTCCTTGCATCAGATAACAAGTACGTTGAGCCTCCGAACCAAAAGCCTTGGCATGGCAATGAGCGGTGCTTACATGGAGGCATATGCGCTGCTACCCTCCTCCATCAACCCGATTGAGGTGTTGGACAGGAACAGCAGACCGAGCAAGGGTTCGCTCTGGACACATGTGAGTCACCTGACCGCGACCGATAGTAGGGCTTGCTTAGCACTGTAGACTACTGTATCACACGGGTATGACAGCTTTTCTTGTGCTCCTATCGGCTTTTGTGGCTTACATTCTTCCGAGCGTGATAGCTCGACTTCGCAACCACAAGAACACAAATTCTCTTTTCATCATTAATTTGTTCTTCGGCTGGACAATTTTGGGTTGGGTTATTTGCCTGGCTTGGTCGTTCAGTTCGAATGTCGCGGAGAAAAAGGTGGACACTGCTGCGCCGAATAAAGGACCGCATCCAAATTGGAATGTCGAGACAAAACCGGATGCCAATAAGTAGCTTGTTTTGTGTGAAGAACTCAATCAAGTTTTAGAGCTGCTGGGCCAAGAACGGGGCCGTTTTTAACGTCAGGAACACGCCTTGACCTAATGATGTGGTCGCCATAGAGAAGTCCCCTGATGGGCCCCCTAGCGATACTGAGTATATATGGTCTGCATGGATATCCTCCTCTAATGGTTTCTCGCAGCGAAAATCTTCCACTCGTCCTCCACGCATATTGTCGACGTGGAGAGTTTGCGCCGCCCCAAGAAGGCTGGGTGTGTGCAGAGCCATTTCGAAAGCTAGTGCTTCTCTGCTTCAGGGAATTGAGTCTCATTTAGTTCCTCCCGCCACAGCCAAAATCGTGGAGACTCAATACCTGTCGTCGGACAAGGCGCAATGGGATTCATTATCTGTACGGTTATGTGGGATTCGACATCATCTGGCTTTCTGGCGTCTACGGTTTGTTTGTCGGTGCATAGGTCCGTTGTTGAGAAGGGGAAAGCGCGATTCCTTGAGATAGCGATTCGCGATGCCTGGATAAGTCTTATCGAAAATCCTACATTAGGGCGGTTCTTGATAAGGTTGATCGTTGAAGATTTTCGGCTGCCGAAAGTTTTATTTCGGGGCTCTGGTCTTCACCGGCGGGGCATGACTGATGAAGAGCGCCCCAAGGTCCGGTCAACGAAGCTTGAAGGGGGAGTATCCTAGTATGCAGCAATGGATAGCGGTTACTGACGGCGTATGGCAGTGGCAAGACAGTTGTTACGTATACCTACTTAAAGCACCCGCCGGATGGGTCCTTGTGAACGCCGGAAGTGGAGAACTTTGCGAACAGATGCTTCAAGTCGCGCCGGGCAAACCGACTCATCTCATTTTGACGCATCACTTTCGGGAGGTTTCCGCGGGAGCGCACGCTCTCAAGGAACGTGTTCCTGGTCTCGAGGTTTGGGGACCCGCTGCTGAACAATTTTATTTCACAGACTCCGAGCAGCATTGGAGGGAGCGGAATACATGGATGCTCTTCGATACCCGTTGGGATCGAAAGGGCCCCCGTGTGGATGTGCCGATTGATAGGTGGTTAGAGGACTACGATTCGCCGAGCATCGCCGGCTACTCATGGAGAGTCAATCCCACTCCGTGTGTTTCATACGGTGCTGTCTCGCTGACCGTTGAGCATCACGGCAAAACCCTCGCCTTCACCGGAGATCTTCTCCATTCCTCTGGTAAGGTTAATCGATTGGCTCCGCTCCAATACGTCTATAATGATGCGATGGGTGTCAAGAATGTGTACTCGTCGACGGTGGAGCTAGCGAAGCTATCGCCAGATTTTATTTTGCCAAGTTGTGCCGGACCAATTTCTGAACCTAAGAGTGCGATTGAGAAACTGCAGTCCAACCTTCAAGAGTACTACCGCTTCATATACGGACCCCAGGCAGACCTCTCTGTTTGCTCTCAGAAGCAAGTAACGCAAGTATTACCGTGGCTCTATCGAAGTACCGTTGCCGCGACGGAGACCTACTTCGTTATCGGGAAGAGTGGAAAGGTTGCGTGTATTGACTACGGCTATCACAATAGTTTTCCAGCACCGATGACTCGGGATCTCGCTCAGTGGCGACCGCTGCTGCATTCAATTCCTGATTTGGAGGCGGAGCTTGGACGAAAGGGGATCGATGCGTTCATCATAACGCATCACCACGATGACCATGTCTCCGGAGTGCCTCTCCTGCAGCGCCTCTATAATCCTGAGGTATTTGCTGCTAACGAATTGATAGATATACTGGCGCAGCCACACGCATACGATCAGCAGTGCCTCTGGCATCGTCCAATTCAAGCAAAGGGAAAACAAAGTGGCGTTTGGCACGCATGGGACGGACTCCGTTTCCGATTTGATCCGATTAGTGGACATTCTCGGTATTCGAGTCTTGTGACGTTTGACAACGATGGAGTTACGGTTTGTCACATAGGAGATCAGTTCCTGTGGCGTGGCGGTAAGGGATTCAATTATGCCTCCGAAGCTCACTTCTTCAGCAATCATGTATATCTAAACGGTCCTTGCCGTGGAGATTATCAACGGTTCGTGGGCATCCTTAAAGAACACAATCCGTCCTTGGTTCTCACCGGACACTCAGAGCCTCAAACGCCTGATGCCATTTGGTACACTAAGCTCGAAGAGGGGGCTAAGCGTTGGGATGAACTTCATGAAAGGCTCATGCCGCTCGCCGATAGTGACCCTCATGGTGGAGTTTCAAGTGAGGTTGCCAAAATGTCTCCTTATAGGACTTTTCTTAACGCCCCAGCGCCTTTCGCTCTACGTGTACATGTTACAAATCCGCTTAATAAGGCTGCGGATGTCGTTGTGCAGTTGGTCGGACCACAGTCCTGGCACCTGGGAGTTGGAAAGCTCTTATTGACGGCGCGCGGGGAGGGGGAAATCGAGCTGCGATGTGTCCCATCGGCAAACACGCGCTGCCGAAGGACGCCTCTTACGTTGAAAGTGACCGTTGATGGTCAGCCTTGGGGGGAGCTTGCGGAGGCGCTTGTGACAATCGCGTATCCGCAGTTTTAGAAATTCTTCCACTCGCGTTGCCTAGCCTCTCTCTCTCAACTAAGGAGAGGGCCAAAGAGCAGGTCCCTCCCCTGCTTGTGCCTTCTTTGAGAAGTACCTGGTGCACGTAAAAGGCGAGTGGGCAGGAAAGCCCTTCACCCTTGAGCCGTGGCAGCGAGATGGAATCATCCGCCCCCTCTTTGGCTGGAAGCGGAGCGATGTTGCGTCCCACATACCTGACCCCAGTTTTGGCTAGCCCGATCCCACATAACCGACTCCAGTTTAGGGGGAGCGGATCCCACATTGATGAACCCAGTTAGCGGGGGGCAAATCCCACATAACTGAGCCCAGTTTCGGGGGGAGAAATCCCACGAATCCGACCCCACGGCCCCTAGGACCCTCGTGATCTATCGTTGTGTGCATCATCTTGAAGGATCTTCGGATATGCAAACGAGGCGTCTCAAAGATTTGGATTACACGCCGGCAGATCGAATTACTACGGTCCCCTGAACTGGATTCAGTTATGTGGGTTGGACCCACCGAACAACTGGGGTCAGATATGTGAGACTTAATATCGAAAGAGAGCTTTGATCCAAAGAGCCCTAGTTGGATGCTGGTTTCGTAAGCATCGCCCCTTGAAGGGCTCAGGGGACATCACGGGGACAACGGGGACAGGCGGGTTCATCCAGCAGATAGTTTGGAATGTCGCTTCAAGATGGCTTCCTGCAACAATTCCCGCTACTGTAATCGGTTAGTGCGGCGGTATCCGACGGAAGAGTTTGGTTAGGGAGCTAAGCGAGTTCATGCACCACCACCTCCCTGTCAGTGAGTTGAGGAATTTCCCATGAAGCTAACAGCAGGCGAGATCTATTTTATCGGCGAGAAGGACCTCAAGACAGGTCTCACCACCAGTTATTGTAAGATCGGAATCGTTCGAGACGGCGCAAAAGGTGACAGGTCCTCCGACGAACGACTTCTGGAGCATCAAACGGGTAACCCCAGAAAGCTTTTCCTTCGAGATGTCGTACGAGCTCCCGCTGCTGAGGAGATAGAGACGAGAGTTCACCGAATCTTTGCGCCTCTGCGAGTAAACGGTGAGTGGTTAGATCTGGCAGATGACCAGTATCGTGAGGCTCTTGAGATGACATACCAGATGTCCAAAGAAGCCGAGGAGAGTCTCTCTGTGCTGCAATATGCCGAGAGCCTCAAGGAGATCGCCAGTAACGGCAAAACGATCGAGCCTCCAACTGAGATCATTAAGACATGGAACGAACTCAATCAGGCAAGGGCGGTATCCAAACTCTGTGCATTGGGACTCGACACTATCAAGAAGGTCATATCCACGTTCGCTGGAGCTCAATCGGTGGAGGGCATCGTAACGGTTCAGGAGCGAAAGGGTCGTCTGATCTTTGATCAGAAACTATTTGAGCAGGAGCACCCGGAGCTCTTCACGAAGTACCAGTCCGACAAGGTCTCCTGGAAACAGCGATTCAACCTCTCTAAGCCCAAAGAGACGCCAGATGTTGAATCGTTTAGTCCTGGTATCGAAGCTCTCATGAGCGAGCTCGATGCGAAGTGCCAAGAGGTACACAGCAAAGACCACCTCCCACTCATTCACGCTGTGCACGTTCAGTTACTGAGCCGTGAGTCCAAGGCTGACTGGGTTATCTCCCTCACCGAGGCTCGGCTCAAGGCAGCTCTTGGCGAGAATGAGGGCTTTGAGGGGATCTGCAAATGGAACCGCGGTGAGAGCACTACCAAAGCGTTTGATCCTAAGCTTCTTGAGACCGAGATGCCTGAGTTGTATCAGAAGTTCGTGAGACAAGCGGAGCCTTCGCAGGTGATGGTTGTGCAGCCGATGGTGGGGTATTAGAAAAACCGGGGGGCTAACCGCCCCCGGCATCTACAACCCACCGCCTCCTGTAATTCCCGAGGGGGCGGGTTCAGAGGTAGCGTAACTCTCAGTTTTCGCACCCTACCGGCTATGCGACGACACTCTCGTAGCACTGAAGTCACGAGACGAACTGACGCCAAGAAAAACGACCTTCTCTAAAGATCTGCTAGCGCGTCATGCAGATCGTTTTCATGGATAATCAGCAACGACTGACCGGACTTTCGGAGTTCGACGGCCCGCTCAACTTTGCGTCCGTAACACGCATATGCCCAGCACGGGTTTCCGTCGGCGCCGACGATCAGGTAATCTAAGCTCTTAATCACGCCATTGACCACACGAGCGCCTACAGCCTCTAAGCGCTCGGTAAACTCTCGCCGCGAGTATCTTGTTGACTCACCCGTAAGACAAAAGCTCCTCCCGTCGAAAAGTATTTCAGGACATACGGCGCAGAGTCCCATAATAGACGATTCTTTCAGAACAGGCGGGGATGTGATCGTCTTCGAATCGAGAATTTTAACGAACTGAGAGAAGAAGGTGTCGAGAAGCTGATGCTCATCCTCTTCAACCTTGCCAGATGCGAGCACCGCCGTGAGCACACTTAAGACCTCTTCGTATGGCCACGTCTTTCGGAGGTGTTCATGCTCATCTAACCAGTCTGAAAGTCCCCTTAGTTCCGCTTCGTGGATCTTCCCGTCGGCAGCGATCCCGCCGAGCATGGCGTGAAGGCGTTGGATGTCGGCGGTAACGTCGGAAAAGTACGCTCTAGCGGATAGACGTTCGCATACCCACTTAAGATTTAACTTCTCCTCCTCAGTTAGGCAGCGGTCTGAAATAGCCGCCAGCACCTGCGGAACGAGTTCGGAGAAGGGATGCCGGGCAGCGACATCCTGCTGGTCCTCGATCCAATGATGGAGAAAGCTTAACTCAGCGGAATTTATTTCACGGTCTGCTGCGATGCCCTCAATTATTCCAAGGAGGGAATTCACAGCCTTCTCTATGCGAGCGGGCGCAGTGAAGCGGTAGTATGCTAAGTCTTCTTTTGTCATGGTTGTATAGCCACTGTAGGAACGCCTAATCCAACGCTCGAATGGTATGTCTATGCGGGATTTGCGGCAAGTAGGAGAGGGGAACCCGATGATTTCATAGGAGGCCGCCAGGGGGCAATGGCATCGGTTGGATGATGTAGTCATCTCCGACGGTCAGGGGCCTCCCCTGTTCCAGATCCGCTAAGTTTAGCTCCACCTCACTCATCAGGTGATACAGGTGCCCCTTACCACTCGCTCGTCACCCTCTCCTTCGCTATCCTATCGCTCGTCGGTGGTTTCATCGTCCCTGATTGCTAGTCGGGTTGGGGGGAGAAGAGATTCTCCCCCCATTTTTTCTCTCGCATCGTACACGGTGAAGCCCCTCGTGGTACTTCCCAAGAGGGGGCACGGCACCCTTGAGTAGATCATGATAGTACGCGCAGCTCTCACCATCGCTTTTTTCTCCCTTGTAGCGTACAGCGCCGATATCCGCGCTGACACGAAGTACAACCCGTACTCCGGCAAATGGGAGCTCGCTAATCCGGATGATGAACTTCAATACAATCCATACGAAGGAAAATGGAGCTACGCTCCCGAGGACTCTTCACCCCAGTACAATCCATACGAAAATAAATGGGAACTTGGTACCGACCGCTCTGAGCTTGAATACAATCCCTACAGCTCCAAGTGGGAGCGTGCCGAACCTGGGGAGGAATTGGAGTGGAATCCTTGGACGGGAAAGTGGGGGTATGCCAAGGACTAAAGCAAACTATATGTGTCCTGAGTCTGAGACATCTGACAAACGGCACTGGCAACCGATATACAAAGGCTGTTATATAACAACCCATGGAAAATACCCAGGAAATAGACGCTTCGGCTCAACAGCTCTCACCCGAACAGAAACGGCTTTTTGACGTTCTTACCCTTATTGAGAACGTGTGCAAACAAGAGACTCCCACTCCCACAGTGGAGGAGCATAAGGGATTCGTTGGATGGGAGAGTGATCTGCGAGGATTGCCAGGTATTGTCTACAATATCGACAACGAAGGTGATCCTATATGGATGGAGGTCAGACGGTTGGTGCCAACTCCTTCGCCAGCCCGAAGCGAATCGCTTAACCCTTGGGTAGAAAAGAGCGACGAACCAAATAAAGAGCCCAAGCTCCTCCAGCAAATTGTGGTTCAGGTTCCATGGTCTGGGTCGAAGGCTTACGCGGTCAAGATAGCAGCAGGTGAAGATGTCTCTTTAGAGGCTACAGGCTATGAGCTCGACACAGTTGTGGACGAGTTTCTGACCATTGAAGAGCGCCCTGAGATAAAAGATGAGTTCGCGCAGTATAAGAATGACTCGTGGTTGTCCTGGGCTGAGGCAGAAAGACCCCGAAGAGCAACGATCAAAATTTATTCTCAGCTTTTCGAACTCATGCGAAGGATGGACCTTGAAGGTGCAAGCGATCGAACCGAGATCGTATGGGGGATGGGAATAGCAGTTGGGTCGATTAAAGAGCAAAAGATTCGCTACCCTCTCGTAACGCAGGGCGTGTTCCTCACCATAGACGAGGCCACCAGTTCGATCCACGTGCGCCCTCGTACTACTCCGCCGCTTCTTGAATCTTTGAATTACGAGAAACTCGAGGTTCCAGGTACCAAGGAGCTCATTGCGCGCTTCAAAGAATGGGTTGAAAGAGAGGAACGGCTGACCCTATCTCCGTTCCTATCGGAGACGTTCTTCGACATCACGCGAACGGCCGCCGCTCAGCTATCTGAGCGGGGCGTGTATTGGCCAGATACGAACCCCAACATCAACGATCGAAGTCTTCCAAAGATAACCGATGGTTTTGTTATTACTGACTCGTGGGTTATCTTATCGCGAAAGAAATCGACCCACTTTTTCGTCGATGACGTGAGAGGTCTCAAGGAGGACGTCAAGAAGGTTGAAGATCTCGAAGGCGGTGCTCGAGCGATTGTCGCGGATCCATCGGATGAGCAGAGACCTGAGCCACGGCGGAATTATCGGGGTGTCTGGGGTGTTATTCAGAGTTCGTTTGGATCGGAAACGAGCACTCAGTCTGAGCCCGAAGAACTCTATTTTCCGAAACCATATAATAGTGAGCAGCTCGATATTATCGATCGCCTCAAAGCTGCTGATGGAGTTGTAGTGCAAGGACCTCCTGGCACCGGAAAGACCCACACAATTGCCAACGTCATCTGTCACTATTTAGCACACGGTAAGCGAGTGCTGGTTACGTCCAGTGGTGAAGCGGCGCTTAAGGTGCTTCGCGATAAGTTACCTGACGGAATCAAGGAGCTCGTAGTCACCCGGCTCCAGAATGACCGGGAAGGATCTCGTCAGCTCGAGCGGTCGATTCGCCACATAGCGTCGGAGGTCGCCTCAGCGTCCCCTGAGCAGCTCCGCCAACAGATACGTGACACCGAAAAGCGCATCGACTCACTGCATAGGCAACTCGAGGGCTTCAGTGGACAGATGCGCGAATGGGCACGCGCCCAAACGACGACGGTTCCCTCGGATCCAGAGCGACGCGCCCCGATCGAAATAGCTCAACTGGTATACTCTGAGCGGGATGTATACGGCTGGTTCCCGGATCTCCTTGGCGTCGATCCGATATTCGACCCACGGTTCGAGCGAAGTGATCTCTCCTCCCTTAGGGAAGCGCGCCTCTCTCTGGGGGAAGATATCCGGTACCTCCGAGACTCGCTACCATCAGCGAGCGACCTGCCACCGTCTCGTGTCGTTCTACGACTGCATGAAGATCTCAAAAGGTTAGCGGGCCTAAACCAGGAGTCGTTGTCCTCGAGAGCGTTAATTCTGGCGAACCTGGAAGCCGCCACAATCGATGCGGCCGAATCTCTGCTTAACGAGACCTCTTCGCGGATCAGCTTACTGGCTTCCTTCAATTCAGGAAGCGAAGGGTCGAAACGTATCCTTCAGGAGATGCAAGAGCGCGCTGATGGCGTTATAGCTCAAGAGCTCCTCACTATCCGGGCTGGAGTCGTAGAGCTTGAGAAGCTGCGGATGAGTCGCATAACTTCTCGTGTTGAACTACCTGAGGCTGCGGAAGATGACGCGGCGTTCTGCCAAAGTGTAACCAAGCTCGCAGCCGGGGAGAGTGCTGGTAGATTATTTAAACGGGCCCTCTCTTCGTCATTCAGGGAGATCCTACGCAAACTTAAAGAGACTCGAATCAATACCGCGAGCGTGGTCGACGCAGCAGGGTGGGTGCGAGTACAGGATGAGCTTTCCTTTTTCGAGCAAGTGAAGCAGCTCTCCGTTCGATGGAATAATATTGCTCGTGAACTGGAGCTACCTTTTGTTTCAGGACAGCGATACGACATATTGAAGGCACTCGTTGCTCAGACTTCAGTGGTGGACGACGCGTATAAGTTTTCCCCTGAGCAGGAAGCCAACATTCGTAAGATTGTTAACCTGGTCTTTGCCGAGCCCTCAGAGGTGAGCTCTACCCTTTTTGAGGATTCGAATCTGAGACGGATTAACGAAAGCCTTCAGCTGGGGCTGCCACATCAGCGGCGCGGTTCCTACGAGCAACGTAGAAGGGACATTCTCGAGAAATTCGATAATAAGAATGGCACCATCGTCGACGAGGCGCGGCTCCTGTTGCGGGAGAGGCTTGGCAATCTTGAGGTTGATGGCACCTGCATTGGAGACGAGTGGTCCCGAATCATCGATGTTCTTGCCAAGCGGGAGGTGCAGCGCCCTCGTTTTCAAGAGATAGGAAGAGTCGCGGGTATTATCGGGGAAAATGGCGCGCCGACGTTCGCGGAGCGCTTGAGGACAGAGGCGGTTCTTGATGGAAATGACGCGCTACTACCTGACAATCTCCATGAAGTGTGGCAGCTGCAGCGCTTTGCAACGTATCTTGCAGAGATCGATTGTCACTCCCGTCTTCAGAAGCTGATGGTGGAGCGAGAAAACGCCGAGAAGCAAATAGCGGCGTGCTATGAGGAGCTTGTTCGATGCAGGACCTGGCTCGAGCTAAAAGACAGACTAAAGCCCCGTGTCACCTCGAGCCTTAACGCATTTATCAGTGCAATCAAATCCCTTGGCAAAGGAACCGGAGTTAGAGCCGAGCGCCATCGCGCCGATGCTCGCACCGCAATGAACGATGCATGGGAGGCGATCCCGTGTTGGATTATGTCTACTGCCCGGGTGAGTGAGAGCCTACCGCAACGGCTAGGACTCTTTGACCTCGTGATTATAGACGAGGCATCGCAGAGCTATATCGAAGCCATCCCTGCGATCGTCCGGGGCAAGAAGATCTTGGTCGTAGGAGATGATGAGCAGATTAGCCCAACCACCTTCGCGAGTGAGGCAGATATCAACCGTTACAAGGAAAAATATCTCAAAGAACTGCCGAAGAATTTTCAAGCGCAGTTATCGCCGGGTAAGTCCCTCTATGACTTTGCACGAGTGGTGTTCCCAAGTGGGCAGGTTACCTTGCGAGAGCATTTCCGATGCGTTTCCGCGATTATCGAATTCTCTAATCTCTTATGTTACGACGGTAAGATTCAATGCTTGCGAGTTCCGAAGCCATCTGAACGGCTAGATCCTCCCCTTATTGATGTTTACGTGAAAGGTGGAGTCCGCCATGACAAAACAAATCGAGCGGAGGCTGAGGCAATTGTTCAGGAGATCGAAAAGATCGCAAAGACCCCAGGGATGGAGAAGCGCTCGATTGGGGTCATTTCTCTTGTCGGTAACGAGCAAGCGAAGATAATTAACGACGAGCTCATGGCAAGGCTTGGAGAGGAGCTGATTCGACGGCATGATATCGTGTGTGGTGATGCGCACACTCTACAGGGAAATGAGCGGGATATTGTTTTTCTGTCCATGATTGCCTCTCCTGAGGACGCGCGTTCTCAGACGACCCGCGAAACAAAGCAACGCTTTAACGTCGCCGCCTCTCGAGCGCGGGATAGGATGTATCTTTACCGTAGTGTCGAACGACGGGATCTTAAAGAGGGAGACCTTAAAGCACGGCTTCTTGACCATTTCCGGTCTCCGCTCCCAAGCGAAGAGGTTGAATCTGGTGAGCAGAGAGACCTGTGCCAATCAGGGTTCGAGCTCGCCATCTTCGATGAACTTGTGAAGCGGGGCTATTATGCGACCCCACAGGTAAGCTCCAGCGGATATCGAATTGATGTCGTGGTTGAGGGGGACAATGATGCGCGTCTTGCTATTGAGTGTGATGGTGACCAGTACCACGGCCCAGAGCAATGGGCAGACGATTTTAAGCGTCAACGGATTCTGGAGCGTGCGGGGTGGAAGTTCTGGCGTTGTTGGGGCTCCAGTTTCTATCGAGACCCGAATGCGTGCTTCGAAGATCTCTTCACCAAGCTCGATTCGCTCGGGATTAAACCAAGGGCGGCCGGGGCTGAGGTGCGATCCAGCCGGTTCGTTGAATACCGGGAGGTGGATCCTTTCGCTTTATCACCCGAATCGCAGATGAGCATAGAGCCAGTGGCAGAGGCTCAGCCGGACAACGCACCGTCCGTGGATTCCACCGACGCTGAATCGGAGTCACTTGCCCCGATATCGTACGACCGAGAGCGCGGCAGAGTCGACCTCGATGAACTTGTTGAATACGTCTTCGAGGATACACCGGACCAGGTGCTCTCGCTGCGAGTTGTTGAGCTGGGAACAACGAGTATTCTTCAGGGGATCGTTGCCGCAAAAAGTTCTTTAGGTGGCGTGATTCTGGGAAGTCGGGTCGGGGATACGTTTGAGGTTCTCATGGACGCAAAACCTCGCCTTGCGCGAATCGTTGCGATTCACGACATCGAAGATCCTGAGGCGGAGTCGGCGCAGGCTTCCGAGGAGGAACAACTACCGCTCGCCTTGCGGCCTAACAATATCCCCGAAGGGGTCACTCTCCACCCATATACGGCGTGGAAGGTTCGACCGTTGCCCGATCCCCGCTCAGCGAAGCCAAGCGAGATACTCGTTGGGCTAGAGGAGATTGTTGGCGCCGAGGGGCCAGTAAGCTGCGAACGAGCCTTTTCGTTGTACGCCAGGGCCGCCGGGTATCAGCGATTAGGAGCTGATATTAAAGACTCTCTTTTGAAAGCGCTTCAAGCGGGAATCAACAAAGACCGGATACAGTCCTTCAATGAGCTTCGCCGAAAGGATCGCCTTAAAAACATCCTCTCAATTCCTGGAAAGACTGCATCGCTACCGAGAGAGTCAGGTGGTCGGCAGTTTAGTGAGGTTCCTCCGAGTGAACTGAAGGTGCTCTTGGTGCAGGTGATTGCTTCGAAGGGTGGAGGAGGAGATCGGAACACTATTCATCGTGAGGTGGTGCGTTTGTTAGGTGGAAATCGTTTAGCCATGTCAGCTCGGGAGCATTTAGCTCGGGTTGAGGAGATGATGGCGTAGATGGAGTTGATCTAGGGGACGCATGATAACCAGGGGCCTCTTAACGCTGGACCCGGGCCACTCGAATTTAGCAAAGATTGCGGTATCATGGCGCTCAACTAACTCGTAGATTAATTAACCGCCCCTATTACTAGGAGTTTCGAGTAGCCTGGGTACAGTGTGTATAACCTCGCTCCATCAGCCGGCGAGAGGATTAGGGTGCTCATTCCACTGAGCAGACCTCAGACCAGGGGGCAATGCTCAAGCTCCTTCAGAGACTGAAGCAACTTTATCTCCATCCCGCTATCCTCACAGGAGATATAGATCTAGAGGCTCCTCACAAGCTGCTAAAAAGTTCTCCACGCCTCCTCAAGGTACGAGAGATACTCGATCACGTGCGACGACGCGGAGAGAAGGTTCTAATCTTCACCGACTCTATCAAGATGCAGGGTTATTGAGTGTTTAAGAAAGGGGGGAATTGACAGATGGCAGTTAGGCTAGCATCTTCAGGGGCATAACCGAGAGATTTGGTTGCCGAGCCTCTGGTAGCACCAGTCGAAGAGGGCTTTTACGGCCAAGAGATCAACCACACCACCTACAACTTAGCTCGCATGAACATGTTCTTGCACAACATCAACTACGACAAATTTAATATAAAGCCGGGGAACACCCTGATTGAACCGCACTTTGGTGATGAAAAGCCTTTTGATGCGATAGTCTCTAACCCCCCATACTCTGTCAGGTGGATAGGATCAGATGACCCGACCCTTATAAATGACGAGCGCTTCGCCGCAGCCGGAGTGCTCGCACCAAAATCCCAAGCCGATTTCGCCTTCGTGCTGCATGCCCTGAGCTACCTCTCAGGCAAAGGGCTCGCAGCGATCGTCTGCTTCCCTGGGATCTTCTATCGTGGTGGAGCCGAACAAAAAATCCGCCAATACCTTGTCGATAACAATTACATTGAAACGATCATCTCATTAGCCCCCAATCTTTTCTACGGAACCACTATTGCGGTAACTATTTTAGTGCTCGCGAAAAACAAGACTAACACCAGCATCCAGTTTATCGATGCAAGTGGCCTCTACAAAAAAGAGACCAATAACAACGTACTGATAGACAATGACGATGAAGCTAATCCAGGGCACATCCAGCAGATTATGCGCGTCTTTGATACTAAAGAAGACGTTGAGCACTTTGCGAAATCAATCCCGTTTGAGCGTATCGCTGCTAATGAATACAACCTTTCAGTAAGTAGTTACGTAGAGCCCAAAGACACGCGCGAGGTGACTGACATAAGCGCCCTCAATGCAGAGCTAAAAGTCACGGTGGCTAAGATTGACAAGCTTCGCACGGATATTGATGCCATTATAGCGGAGACCTCCGGGGCGTAGGCGTCATGAGTAAGAAGAATAAGGAAAAAGCACCACCTACTATTCGCTCTTCGGCAGCGGAGTACCTGACCTTTGTCGCTGCCAGTGGAGCTGGAGGAGTTGAGGCAATTTATGCTGATGAGGATGTCTGGCTAAGTCAGCGAATGATGGGCACTCTCTATGATGTGGAAACCCACACCATTAACTACCACCTAAAAAAAGTCTTTGCTGACAGTGAGTTAGAGGAAGATTCAGTTATTCGAAATTTTCGAATAACTGCCCGAGACGGTAAAACATACGACACGAGGCACTATAACCTCTCCGCGATAATCGCCGTTGGCTACAAGGTTAATTCAGAACGAGCGGTGCAGTTTCGCAAGTGGGCTACCGGCGTTATAAAAGAATTTACCATAAAAGCATACGTCATGGACGATGAGCGCATCAAGAATGATGGCTCAATACTCGGCAACAAGTATTTCGAAGAGCAATTAGAACGAATCCGTGAGATTCGGCTGAGTGAGCGAAAGTTCTATCAAAAGATAACTGACATCTTTGCCACCGCGATAGATTATGACCCCACCGCCGCAGTCACCAAGCGTTTTTTTGCTACCGTACAAAACAAACTACACTGGGCGATCCATGGCCGAACCGCAGCGGAAGTAATCTATCACCGCGCAAATTCTGAAAAGGAGAATATGGGGCTTACATCATGGCAGGACGCGCCAACTGGAAAGATCCAAAGATTCGATGTGAGCATAGCCAAGAACTACCTAAACGATGACGAACTTGCTCAACTGCAGCGACTCGTAAATGCGTATCTCGATGTGGCTGAAGATATGGCAAAGAGAAAAATGCCCATGACGATGGCCGACTGGGAAAAGCGCCTCAATCGGTTTATTGCAGCGACCGACCGCGAGGTGCTGCAAGATGCAGGTAAAGTTACGGCTGAGATCGCCAAGGCCCACGCGGAGAGTGAGTTTGAGAAGTATAGGATCGTGCAGGATCGCTTGTACCAGTCGGATTTTGATCGGCAGGTGTTGGAGATGACTGGAGTTAGGACGAAGGTGTTGGATGAGGGGGTTGAAGATGGGGATGAGTGAGGGGAGGTTTTTGGAGAAGTTGTTGGATGGGGAGAGGGTGGAGTGGAAGGCGTTGGGAGAGATTGCGAAATATTCTCAAGAGCGCATTTCATACGAGAACCTCGATAAGGCGACCTACGCTGGAGTCGACAATCTTTTGCCCAGTAAAGCAGGTAACGTGGTTTAAATTACGCTCCTACTGCGGGGAGTCTGACGAAGTTCAATGAAGGGTATATTTTAATTGGTAATATTCGCCCCTACTTAAAAAATCAAATAGCCCTATGTTTGCGGATTGGCTTTTAAGTCCCGCTCGAGGAGGACTATCCCTTTTATCATCCGACAAGGCGGTTGCCATGCTCGAAAAAGCGGATGCGTCGGCGCAGACACGTTTGGCGGCGGTGTCAAACCGGGACCTGCATCCTGAAAACAGGCAGTGGATATCAAGCGGTTGGAGCGATCCTACCTAAACACCCCTCCAGCCTATTTCCTCGGAATTTTGGTCAGCTTATGAACTGGCATAGCGGGCCTGGGCAGCATTACATGAAAGTTAACACAGTACCGCCCACTTTCCGCCGTTTTGAATAATCGTCGATGAGAGACACTACACACAGAGGAAGAAGGGCGGTCATCGAGCGAGTTAGGATGAGCAAACGGATGATAGGCGAGATAGCCGCAGAGCAAGGAGTTTAACGACAAACGAGCCAAAGTTGCATGCGAGTAGTCCCGACACAGAGGGGCAATCCGATCCACCGGCGCTTCGACTCAGAAATCGAAGGCAACCCTTACCCCTATGGGAACTTTATCGCATGCACGACCGTACAATAGACCGGCCCGCACGCCATACTCTTGGACTCAAGGGCAAAAAGAACAGCGGTGTCAGGACACTGTTCCAGGAACTCTTCATCGGAGAGAAGGAAGAAGTCTTCGCTTTCCACCAGCGGCCTGATTTCCGGGGCTAGGTTCTCAAATTCTCCCACCTGGTCCACCCAGCTAAAAAGCAGGTGCTTGCAGGGTTTGTCTGTGAAACTTCCGTCCTTACAGACCACCGTCCCGCAGACAGGGCAGTGAAAGGTTGTATCTTCCCAGGTTTGTTTAATTTCAACATATTGAGCCACGGTCTTTACTCCTATAAAGGACAATTTTGTCGTTCCCCTTCTCGAGGGGTGGAAGCTGACGTTGGACACTATCTCAAATAGTGAGAGGCAATGCTTCAAGGTGTCTCACCTGGTGCTACAGGTGCCGTCATGGAAGGACGCGCACCCCTCCTTAGAGGCCCTGTGGAGACGTTCGGGCCAAATTGTTGTCAAAGGCATTCGGAATAATTCGTTGACTAAGGCAGGGGCCCCACATACCCTCAGCAGCTACTCTTATGGATTGCCTCCCAAGAAAAGATGAGCTTCAGATGGGTTTGGGTGGTCAGGCCAGTTTCAAGGGTACGGAATATCTGTCATGTACAGGATCGCAACTGGTAGAGGAGCAGAGCGAGGTGGGGGCTCTACGGGTCAAGATCTCCATCAAGAGCCGTTAAAATGTTTATGAGGGAAATTTTTCTCCCAAAATGGCGAAGGTGAAGCTCGGTCATCTTGAGGAGGCTTGCTATGCAAAATCCGACGCCAACCGATCACTGATTCCAATTTGAACCGATCACCGATTCCAAAGCTGCCGATCACCCGTTCCAAAATGCCCGATCACTGATTCCGAGGCTGCCGATCAGGGCT
>JBDLRS010000081.1:0-18186 GCA_039799965.1 Pseudomonadota bacterium | reverse complement strand
GCGCCTTCCACAAAGTACGCTGCTGATAAGAAAATGTCATCGCGTCGCACGTAACAACGCGCTACCATGTCTCAGCTCTTAGGTATGGATATTTATGAACTGAGGAGTAGATGTGTACGATGACAGCAACTGGAGCCTCATCAACAACAAGGGTAACTTTTATTTCTATTCGCTTCCAGTCCTTCGTCCGGCGCTTTGCTAGAGCCATAGTAAGGTAAGAAATACAAGTGTCACCAAAATCCACCGTCTATCACTTCTCGATCGATCTCTCTGATACCGACCGCGGTGTCTATGAGAGCTTCAAGCTGCCAACCGCGCTTCATCCCTCAGAGAGTCTTGAGTTCATGATGGCGCGCGTTGTGGCGTTCGCCCTTGAGTACGGAGAGGGGATCTCATTTTCCCCGGGTATCGGCGCCACTGAGGATCCGGCGATAGCTATCAAGGGGTTTGATGGGAGCTATAAGGCATGGATCGATGTTGGGGCTCCGAACGCTGAGCGGCTTCATCGCGCGGCGAAGGTAGCTCAACGCGTAGCTGTCTATTGCCACCGCTCGGCGGAGGTTGTGTATCAGCAGCTCACTGGCACCGCGATCTATCGAGGAGAGGAGGTCGCATTCTTCTCCTTCGATGAGGGGTTTATCTCATCGTTGGTAAAAACCCTCGATAGGCGTAATGATATGACGATCTCGCGCAGCGATGGAATGGTGTACGTTCAGTGTAATGGTCAGGACCTCTCTTCGGCGATCGTAGAGCGTCATCTCGTGACTCCGCGCTAAAGCAGCGAGCAGCGCCTACTGCATCCGCTTCGGATTTGTGATGAGATTTTTTGGAACGATGATCTTCGCCCCCGGACTCAATTTCGCGTCCTCAGGTAGCCCGTTCTTTTTCGCAAGCTCAGCGGCGCTCGTTGATTTTGAGGTGTACCACTGTGATATCGACTGAAGGGTCTCCGTCTTTGAGGCAACGGTGTGGACTACATCGCCGTGGCTGTCACGTGGGGCGAGGTCTTTTGCCTCTTTCAAAGCCTGCTGGTCGAAGTTCATAGGCTCTTTGCCGTTGCTTGTGAATGGGGCTGAGGTATCAACGCTCGGCTTCTTCTTCACCACGTGCTTCTTGGGTGGGATAGCAGTCGGTACGAACACTGGTCGAAGGGCCACCTGCGTTCCTGGGCTCGAATGCTGTCCGAGGAATTCCCGCCGGCCGAATATCTCGAAGGAGCCTCCGTTGGTCTGAGCGAGCTGTTGGATCTCACGATACCGCTCTTTGTCGACCGCAAAGGGCCCGATGATGATCCACTCCCGTCGTGTGTTCTGGTTACGATTAAACCGTGGTTCGGGCGCCGGTTTGGCGAGATACTCCTCCGGTCCTGCTGTGTAGTAAAAGTGAGCCTCGACGTCCACTTCGCTATCCCCCTTCAGTTCGATACCCTGGGGAGCGCCACGTTCCTTCATGAAATTATAGAGGTAGACGCTCTGCTCCATCTCTCGAGCGAGGAAGAGATTCGCCCCCATAAAAGCATTCTCTTCGCTGACCGGCATAATCCCTTGGTTCAGGAGCGATGAGAACTTAGAGCTTTGGGTTGAACAGGCGATCAGCGTGGCAAGCGAGCATACGATCACCGCGACGGCGAATCCTCGAGCGATACGGAGGCGAAGAGGGGTGCGATGGGGGGCGGTCATGGTGCTTTTCGGTGTACCGGGAGAGGGTCGGGAAGGTCCCGCAAGCCCTACTCAATCAAAGTTACTGAGAGCTAGAGTGTCCTCTGGGTCCCACAACCGTCAAGAGCAATAACGTCGTTCCATAGTGGTGGGCGCGTCTGATGGGGCATTTTCCTGTGTAATTATGGGTCTATGTGCAGATACCTCACGGCCGCGTTGGCTACGGGATGGGAGAGACCGAAGGGGGGACCTTTAGCTGCGCGAACGTTCGGCCGATGGTAGAGGTGTCGGAAGGGTGCCTTTCGCAGAGGTTCGCATGAAAATAGTCTCTCTTAATCCATCACTCACCGAGATCCTCTATGCCCTTCATGATGGACGTAAGGTATTTGGTGTGACGCACCTCTGTCCATCTTCCCCTTTGGCTGGCTATAAACCTGAGATTGTGACGCTCTCAAAGGCTCCAGGAGCCTCAGGGAGTGTTGAGCGCGACAAGATTCAGGCGGGGCTCTCAGCTATTCCGGTGGACATCGATAAACTAAAGAGTGTGGCTCCGTCGGTGATTCTTACGACGGTCGTCTCGAATGCTCCCGACGAGCTATGCGGATTAGCGCACGAGTATTTTCAGCACCAGTGGATGAGGAATATCCGGGTTACATCGGTTGAGCTCACTACGCTTAACGACCTCCTCGACGCCTACGGAGAGATCGGCACGTTGCTAGGGATGGGGGCTATCGGACGGGACCGCGCGCAGCGGATCAAGTCGCAGCTCCTTGACTGGGGTCGAAACTTGTACGTCAGGTTGAGGAACAAAAAGACGATCGTTATCTCAAATCTTGAGCCACTTGAGGTGGCAGGTTGCTGGATTCCCGATATCGTTCGCCTCGTCTCGGGGCGTTCTATGATCTCCGATCATCGCGAGATGAGTCATGGTGTAACATGGCAGGAGGTAGCGGCATTCGCCCCGGACGCTATCATGGTTGCTCCTAGGGGCAAAAACCTTGAGGAGAGCGTTAGGTACCTTCGAAAGCTAGAGGATGTCCCGGAGTGGGACTCCTTGCCCGCCGTTAAGCGCGGGGAGGTGGTGTTCGCGGACGGTATCCGGCTCTACCAAACTGGGCCTGAATTGCTTGAGGGAGCGGGGGTGTTGGTATCCGCTATGGCAGGGTTAGACGCTGGATATATTACAAAAAGGGATGAGTTCCACCGGCTCCGTTTTGTGGAGCTTCATCGCCATCGCTTCATGTGATACGCTCCTCGAGATGACAGCTCCTACCACACCACATTCTTGGATTACCGTTGCTGGAGAGGTTAATTACGACGTTAGCGAGGCTGTCGCCCGGCGGGTTGCCGACCTTCGCGCCGCTGGTAAGTTCAGTGAGGCCGACGAACGCCACATCGCACAGCTTTCATTCTCAGTGACCCGAGATGGATTTACCGCTACGCCAGAGCGCGTGGAGCTCTTGAGGCGACTCTGTCAGATCTATTCCGCTGATATTCGTCCGCAAGCGCCGACCTCGCACCGCAAGATCATTGGGCCATGTATCGTGTTTGGAAAGCGGATGCTTCAACCGGTCATCAACGCCGTATTTGGTCCGGCGCTCCGGAATCAGCGTGAGTTTAACGCTAACGTCGTGGCGCTCCTTACTGACCTCTCCAACGACGCGCGGTAATTTTTACCTCTCCGGTCGCCAGCCGTATGCTCGCAGAGTAGCAACGCGTCGCTGGATCGTAGTCGAGGGCTCGCCCGTGTGCTATACCGTGGGTATGGATGAGGCGGTGCTGAAGCGACTATTTGATTTTATTCCCCTCCTTGAGACTGAAGGGATGCGCAACGCGCATTCGGTGTACATCGCCACCGGTGAATACTCTCCGCAGGTGAGAGATCTGCAAGGGTGCGTCAAGGGGAGCGGTCTTTATCCTCAAGATGTTGATTGGAGGGGTTGGGTCGAGGAGTTGAGACCTTTTCTTCAGTCTCCGGAGACGATCGTGTCAGCAGATGCGACAACCGTCACGAAGCTTGTCGCTATGGCAGCGAACGCTGAAAAGCTTAATCAAAGCTTCTTTCCTCACCTCTGTTCGTCCGGCTTTATGTTGATGTTGTTGAAGCGGCTGAGGGAATCGGTCTATCAATAAACGCGTCGCTCGAATTACGCAGATTCCAGCGTTGCTAGCAGGGCTCCGGCGTGCACGATCATGCCGACCTGTAGGGGAAGTGAGGTTACCTTTCCGCTGATGGTCGCCCGAATCGGATGCTCCATCTTCATCGAATCCAGGACCAGCAACGTAGCGCCGTGCTCAACGAGATCTCCCTCTTTGACCAGGACTGCAGCGACCTTGCCGGGGATGGTCGAGCGGATCTCGTTAGCGTTGCCTCCCCCGGCGCCGCGTGTTCGTTCGCCAATAGAGGATTGATGAAGCACGACCGTGCCTCGGTTCGAATGCACCCAGAGGTCGTACCCGTCTCGGTACAGAGATACCGAGCTTGGGACGCCTCCGTTGAGCGAGAGCGTCGCTCTCGTGACAACGCCTTTGAGGAACGGTCCCTCGGTGAAGGTGACCGTATCGGACCGTCCATCGATCGAGACGATGAGGGAGCTTCCGTCTCGCGTCGTTGTACTCGAAAGAGCGCGTCCGTGCTCTTGGGTTGTCCATGGATACCCGATCTGCGTGTCGGGCCCCCTTGTTGAGAGCCATGGGCTGTGTGCTGCCCACTCGGACGTAGGCATCGCGCACCGTATCGCTGCTGCGATGATGTGCGCCTCACGAACGACCTCGGAAACCTGAGCACTCGAAGGGAGTAGGGCCTTTGTTCCTTGCACGGTGTGGCTGATCGCTTTGAACGCGTCTTCTCGGAGGAGATGAAGAAGGAGGCCCCTATTGTTTCGTACACCACTTAGGTGCGAGCGTGAAAGAACATCATCGAGGGCCTCAATGGCTCGCTCTCGTGATGGTGCGTAGACGATAACCTTGCCGATAAGGGAATCGTAGTAGTGACTCACCTCGGAACACGGTTCTACCCCTCGATCAAAACGCATCATCGCGCCTCGGGCCGTTGGTTGAGGTGCTTCGATCTCGAGCACGATTCCTGTCGCGGTCGTGAACCGGTCGGTGAACTCCTCAGCGCACCACCTCGCCTCAATTGCGTGTCCTTGCGGTTCCGGTGTGTGGGTAACTCCGCACGCGGCGAGGGTCTCTCCGGTGGCGATACGAAGTTGAAGCTCTACCAGGTCGAGCCCTGTGACGAGCTCTGTTACGGGGTGCTCCACCTGAAGCCGAGTGTTGACCTCTAGGAAGTAGGGCGATCCGTCTAGTCCATAGAGGAATTCAACGGTACCAAGGCTTGTGTATCCGGCTTCGCGAGCGAGATTCGTCGCCGCCTCAAGGAGTTTCGCTTCGCTTCCGGGCACGAGGTTAACAGCCGGAGCCTCCTCAATGATCTTTTGATTGCTTCGCTGCAGAGAGCAATCGCGGGTTCCAAGCGCCACAACGCTTCCGTGGGTGTCGCCAACGATCTGCACCTCGATGTGGCGAGCGGGGGTGATGCACTTCTCCACGAAGACCTCGTCGCTCCCGAACGCTTTGAGTGATTCCCGCTGCGCGCTCTCAAGTTCGGCGGTGATGTCGCTATCGGGGTTGATAAACCGCATTCCTCGACCACCACCTCCCGCAGCGGCTTTGAGAATGAGAGGGAACCCCAAAGATTCCCCGAACTTCGCAATAGCGCTTGCGCGTTCAGCGGTGGTTCCTGGCTGCAGGATTAGAGTAGGGGATGTTGGGGCTTTCGCTCGCCGTGCTAACTCCTTTGCTGCGGTTTTGCTGCCGAGCTTGCGGATCGTTTCACTTGAGGGCCCGATCCAGGTTAGCCCCGCGTCGCGCACGGCAGCAGCGAAATCGGGGTTCTCAGAGAGGAATCCGTAGCCCGGATGCACGCTGTCAGCCTTTGAGCGTTTCGCCGCGGCGATAAGCTTTTCGATGGAGAGGTAGGAATCGGGTGTGCCGAGCGGTTCAGCGAGGGTCGCCTCACGCACGTGCGGCGCATGGGCGTCGACATCGGTATATACGGCGACCGTCTCGATGCCCAGGCGGGTGCAGGTCTTGATGATACGTCGGGAGATCTCGCCACGGTTAGCGATCAGGACCCTGGTTATCGCGCGTCGCTCAGTCATACGATCCTACCTACATCCTAAAGGTGCCGAACACTCGGTGCTCTTGCGGGGTGTCGAGATCCGCAAGCGAGAGCGCGAGTGAGAGCGCGCTCCGAGTTTCGTTCGGTGTGATGACACCGTCGTCCCACAGGCGAGCGGTCGCGAAGAGGGCGGTGGTCTGTTCCTGGTAGGTGCCCTTAATCTTCTCGTAATAGGCGGTGAGAGCCGCCTCGTCGACAGCCTCCCCCCGTCCCGAAGCGCTATCACGCTTAACTTGTGTGAGCACCCCCGCCGCTTGATCGGGGCCCATAACGCCGATGCGGGATTGCGGCCAGCTCCACAGGAAGCGTGGCTGATAGGCGCGACCGCACATGGCGTAGTTTCCGGCGCCGTATGAGTTGCCAACGATAACGGTATATTTCGGTACCGACGCGCACGCGACCGCGGTGACGAGCTTCGCGCCGTCCTTCGCGATCCCTTTGTGCTCGTACTCCTTTCCGACCATGAAGCCGACGATATTTTGGAAGAATACGAGGGGAATTCGACGCTGCTCGCACAACTGAATGAAGTGCGCAGCTTTGAGCGCGCTCTCTGAGAAGAGGATTCCGTCGTTGGCGATAACACCAACGGTGTAGCCATCGATTCGAGCGAAGCCGCAGATGATCGTCTCGCCGTAGTTCGCCTTGAACTCATCGAGCTCGCTGTCGTCTATGATGCGAGCGAGGATCTCCCGGATCGGAAAGTACTGTTTCGGATCGGCCGGAATGAGTCCGGGGATTTCATTCGCGTCAAAACGGGGTGGTAGCGGTATCGAACGAGTGAGTCGCTTCGGCGTGATGTTCGCGAGGGTCGCGACGCTTTTTCTCGCCATGAGAAGCGCTTCGGCGTCTGACTCCGCGAGGTGGTCCGTTACACCACTGATCCGCGAGTGCACGTCTCCGCCGCCAAGTTCCTCGGCGGTAACCTCCTGTCCGGTAGCGGCTTTGACGAGTGGGGGGCCTCCCAAGAAGATCATCCCTTGGTTTCGAACGATAATCGCCTCGTCGCTCATCGCCGGCACGTAGGCACCGCCTGCGGTGCAGGAGCCCATGACCACTGCAATCTGTGGTATACCCTGAGCGCTCATCTGCGCTTGATTGAAGAATAGTCTCCCGAAGTGCTCACGGTCGGGGAACACCTTGTCCTGGAGCGGGAGGAACGCACCTCCTGAGTCCACGAGGTAGATACAGGGAAGTTTGTTCTCGAGAGCGATCTCTTGTGCCCTGAGGTGTTTTTTGACGGTCATAGGAAAGTAGGTGCCACCTTTTACCGTCGCGTCGTTGGCGATGATCATGCACGGAGTGCCCTCAACGACGCCGATACCGGTAACCATCCCTGAGCCTGGTCGCACGCCGTCATACAGACCGGCACCAGCCAGCTGAGCTACTTCGAGAAAGGTCGTGCCCGGATCGATGAGCGCCTCTATCCTTTGGCGAACGAAGAGTTTGCCACGGTCGCAGTGTTTCTTATAGGCCGGATCGGTCGGAAGGGGACGGGATCTCGCCCGTTCCTTGATCAGCCGTTCGAGGTGGTCTTTGAAGGCCTCAGTATTGGCTTCAAAGGAGGGGGTTACAGGGGGTCGAGAGCCTATCTGCATAGTGAGCAGAGTAGGAAACACCGTATCGCCCGTCAATCGGCTAAATACTTAGAATCAATGTAAAAGATAACCATCACTTAGCTACTTTTCGGTTCGCTTGAGGGGGTGGTTTTGGCTATACTATAGGGGTCCCTCGGCGGTGTAGTTTCGTACCAAGGCGCCGACCTCATACGAACAATCAGGAGAGTTTTGTGAGTACCAAAGAATCTCGCGACGTTCCACCAATTCGCACGGTCATTCGACCCCTAGCGCCCCACCTCAAGCGGGGCACCTGTTACGTCATGTTCGCGTTTGAGCTGGGGATGTCGGTCAATCTTGATAAGGCCGCTGAAAGCATTAAAGAGGGCGGGGTTGAGAGAACCCGGTTCCGACGTAATCGTCGGTCTCCTAAGTATTTCGATTACGATCCTCCCCCTCTACGAATCTCTCAGGGGTGTCAGCAATTAAACGTCGCCAAGTTCTTTACCAAACCCCAGGCTGAGCTCACGGTATTCGATTTCGGAGCGTGCTCCGTTACGTATGCTGTGGATATCTCGGGCCCGGTGAGCCACCTCATCGAATTGAGTGAGGTTCTTTGTGACAACGCTGCGCTTCTCGCTGATGCTCGGGAGCGTGTGCGGCAGTTTGTCGATCAGGCGAGAGACGCGATTCAGAGGCCCGGTCTGGGCGATACGTTCGAGGATTTCGCGGTGTTCCATTTCGAGGAATTCGAGGGAGATCTTAAAGCGAAGGACATCCTTGACGCGTTTCCGGTTGAGTTCGCGCGCCTTCTTCGCGCGGAGAGCGGAGACCTTGGAGACGAGGAGGTTCGTGACGCGCTCGGCATCCGGACCTCGTACGGTAACTCTGATATCGCCGTGATGGACTGGAATAGCTCACTCTTCTTCGGTTCAAACGTTGAGGACGTCGTGGCGGTTCTTGATTTCTGTAACGTTGAGCTCCTTGAGATGCGCTTCCTTGATGAGCAGCTCGATGCATACCTTGAACGAGCGTACGATGTGCTAACGAAAGGTAAAAAGGGCGAGGCAGACCTGCGCAAAGTAGCGCGGCTACAGGTCGATTCAGCGATCCTGTATGAGGCTGTGGAGAACGCTCTGAAGCTCCTGGGAGATCAGTATTTAGCGCGGGTGTATTCGCTCGCTTCAAGTCGTTTCCATCTACCGGAGTGGCATTCAAGCATCCGTCGTAAGCTCGACACCCTTGATAGCATCTACCAGAAGCTCTCTGATCAGTCGGCGCAGCGACGCTCAGAGACCCTTGAGTGGGTGATTATCATCCTCATTATGGGTGAGATTATCTTGAGTCTCTCGGAACGGTTTTAGGCGGTGCTAGGGGGGCCGCCGCAGGGAGCCCGCGTTTTAGCGGGTTTAGCCTTGTTTCGGTGAGGTGAATTTGGTTTATTCCCTGTGTGCGGTTCATCTCCATCTCCTCAGGCAGTAAAGCAAATTGTACCTTCGTCGAAGCGGCCGGGCAGCGGATCCTCATCGACTGCGGACTCTCCGGCAAAAGGGCCGAGGAGCGTCTCGCTGATCACGGTATCGATCCGGCCACGATAACGTCTATCCTCGTAACGCACGAACACTCCGATCACATCCATGGGGTGCCGACCTTAAGCCGACGGTACGGCATGACGGTGTACGCCAACGAGGGGACTATGGAGTTCATCTCCAAGCCTAAGCGACGGGAGGTGTTCACAACCGGACAGGACTTCAGCATCGGCGGAGTTGAGATCACCCCGTTCAGCATCGCCCATGACGCGGTAGACCCGGTCGGTTTTGTTCTGCGCGCTGAGGGCGTTAAGCTCTCAGTCGTGACCGATCTTGGCAGGATTACGACCCTGGTTCAGGAGCACGTCAGGGGTTCAAACGCGATTATCATCGAATCGAACCACGACCAGGAGATGCTGCAGGGGTGTAGTTACACCTGGGACCTCAAGCAACGGATCTCGTCGACGCACGGCCACCTTTGTAATGAGGCTGCTGGGCAGCTCATCGAGGATATCATGCATCCTGAGCTCTTTCACATCGTTTTAGGGCACTTAAGTGAGAACAGTAACACCCCAACCCTCGCCCTTGAGTGTATGCGACGGTACCTCGAACGGTGTACCGACCGGAGTAAGGGGTTAAAAACCCTTCTTTGCGGAAATGTTTACGAGAGTTTACCGAGCATGTGCCTTGATGAACCCTACCAAGGCAGGGTAATTATCGCAGCATGATTGAACGTTACACCCACCCCGAGATGGCGGCGCTCTGGACAGATGATACCCGCTATCAGATCTGGCTCGATATCGAGCGTTACGCCTTAGAAGGTCTCGTTAAGGTCGGCAAGGCTCCGGCTGAGGCTCTGCAGGCATACAACGACAAAGCGAAGTTTTCATCCGAGCGCGTGCTTGAAATTGAGAAAGAGGTTAAGCACGATGTGATCGCGTTCCTCACGAATGTCGCCGAGTATGTCGGGCCGCTCTCTCGCTACGTTCATAAAGGGATGACCTCAAGTGACGTCGTCGACACGTGCCTTGCGGTTCAGATGAGGCGAGCGGGGCTGCTTATCAAGAAAGATGTGGACGTTTTGATGTCGGTCCTCAAAGAGCGGGCCGTCGAATTCAAGCACCTTCCAACGATCGGTCGCTCGCATGGAATTCACGCTGAGCCGACCACCTTCGGTATTAAGCTTGCTGGGTGGTACGCTGAGATGAAGCGACACCTCAAGCGGCTCGATCTGGCGATTGAGGATATCTCGGTCGGTAAGCTCTCTGGAGCGGTGGGTACCTACGCTGGAATCGATCCAAGCGTTGAGGCGCTGGTGATGGAGAGGCTTGAGTTGCAGGGTGAGACCGTTGCTACGCAAGTTGTGTCTCGTGATCGCCATGCAAACTATATGGCGTGCCTCGCCGGTATCGCTGGTTCGATTGAGCGTTTCTCTGTTGAGATCCGGCACCTTCAGCGCACCGAGGTGCGTGAGGCGATGGAGGGGTTCACGCCGGGCCAGAAGGGTTCGTCGGCGATGCCTCATAAACGTAATCCTATCCTTACGGAGAATCTCTGCGGACTCGCCCGTCTGGTTCGTTCTTACGCCCAGGCGTGTTTTGAGAACGTAGCTCTCTGGCATGAGCGTGACATTAGTCACTCTTCCGTTGAGCGAGTAGCTGTTCCAGACGCAACGATCGCGCTCGACTTCATGCTGCGGCGATTTACAGGTGTTGTGAAGAACCTCGTAGTCTTCCCAGAGAAGATGATGGAGAACCTTGAGTTAACTCGGGGCACGGTATTCTCCGGACATCTTCTTCTGGCGCTCATTGATAAGGGGATGAGCCGTGAGGAAGCGTACAAGCTCGTGCAGCACCACGCTCTCGCGGCCTTTGATGGTGGGGCTCCCCTTCAGGAGCGAGTCGCCGCCGATCCTGCGGTGTTCAAGGTCATGACTAAGGAGGAGATCGGAGGGGTGTTTAGTTTGGCGCGACATCTTAAGGAAGTTGATAGGATAGTCGACAGGGCGTTGGTGTAAGATAGAAAGGGAGATGGTACTATGCGATTTCAGGTGCTTGTCAGGCTCAAGGGGGGCGTTCTCGATGTTCAGGGGAAGGCCATAGAGACCGGACTCAAAGATAAGAGGTATAACGCCTTCAAAAATATTCGGGTCGGTCGTGTGATCGAGCTCGATGTTGATGGAGTTTCACCGACCGAGGCTCGCGCTCAGGTGGATGAGGTTTGCAAGCTCCTTCTTGCCAATCCAGTAATCGAGCAGTACGAGATAAAGGAGGCCTCGTGAGAGTCGCCGTCGTCGTATTCCCAGGTACAAATTGTGACCAAGACGTCGTGCACGTGTTCGGTACGCTTCTCAACGCCGAGGCATATCCGGTATGGCATCGTGATGCTGATCTTCAGAAAGCCGACCTCGTCGTGCTCCCCGGCGGATTCTCGTACGGAGATTACCTTCGCACCGGAGCGCTCGCAAAGCTTTCGCCGGTGATGCAGGCGGTAAAGGAGTTCGCCGGGCGGGGTGGAAAGGTGCTCGGTATCTGCAACGGCTTTCAGATCCTATGCGAGTCGGGGCTCCTGCCGGGGGCGCTCCTTGAGAACGTGGGTCAGCGTTTCCTCTCTCGCTTCGTTCATATCAAAATCGAGAAATCGGTTGGGTTCTTTACGAGTGGCATGGGCGCAGGGAAGGTTATTACCTGTCCGATAGCGCACTTTCAGGGTAATTACTACGCCGATCCAGCGACCCTCGCCGAGCTTGAGGCGAACGGGCAGGTGGTGTTCCGGTACAGCGATATCACTGGTCTCGTTGATGCCGCGGATAGGGCCTCGAACGTGAACGGTTCGTGCAACGCTATCGCGGGAGTGTGCAACAAAACGGGTAACGTGGTCGGTCTCATGCCGCATCCTGAGCGGGCTGTAGAGACGCTGACCGGATTTGTTGGCGGAGCTACTGGATTAGAGCCGTTTCTTAGGTCGGTGGCGGCGTAGGGCCTTACGGGTTGGTGTTCTTTTTGAATCCTCACTAAAAATTTCATCCTAAAAAAGCAGTCAAGGTGGACTATGAGAAGCCTAACCAAGATCGCCGATCTCTCAGTTGATGACCTTAACGCTATCGTTGACGTGGCTGAGCGGTATCGTGTTGAGCGTGTAAACGGTGAGCTCGGTGATAAGCCCCTTAACGGGCGGTTTGTCGCGCTTGTGTTTGAAAAGCCGTCATTGCGCACTAAGGTGAGTTTTGAGGTTGCAACCGTGTCGTTGGGAGGGCATCCGGTGTTCCTTTCAAGTGGCCAGATCTTCGCGAGTGGCGCCAATCAGTCTGGTAGGGAATCTATCCCTGATATCGGACGGAACCTTGAGCGGTTTTGTGATATCATCGTTGCTCGTGTGTATAACCATTCGACGATTGCGACCCTTGGCTCGGTGATCCAAGTTCCAATTATCAACGCGCTGTGTGACCAGCACCACCCATGCCAGGCTATCGCCGACGTGTTGACGATGGAGCGGTTGGCTCCACGGGGCCCAAAAGAGCTTAAGGTCGCCTATGTTGGGGATGGCAATAACGTGGCTACCTCCCTTGTTCAGGCGTGTGTCATGAGGGGGCACAGCGTTGTAGTGGCAAGCCCACCCGGGTATGAGATTCCTGTTGGTGAGCAAAAGGTTACCAACTCACTCCGAGTAACAGAGGGACAATCGATCGAGTTTGTCTCGAACCCGGTAGAGGCGGTCACCGAGGCTGATATCGTATACACCGATACCTTTGTTTCTATGGGGCAGGAGCATGAGCATGCCCAGCGGGTCACCGCGTTCGCGGGCTATCAGGTCGATGGAGCCCTCATGGCTAAAGCTCCCAAGCATGTGAAGTTCATGCACTGTCTCCCCGCGCATCGGGGTGAGGAGGTAACAGACGAAGTTATGGATGGGCCGCAATCGGTGGTCTTTGACCAGGCCGAGAGCCGTCTCCATGTAGCTAAAGCTGTTCTCGCGTGGTCCCTGAGGTCCTAACCCGCGCTCCGGCGGGTTCTGACGCTCCGGACGCCGATGTATACAAGGAACAGAAGTGCGCTGGTAGCGCCGATGATGGTCCATACGCTTGTTGGGCCCCGAGTGTCGCGCACGAGCTCCCCGTCAAGCTCGATCCCTTCGATCAGGGGGGCTATGAGCGCACGTCCCTCCTCACGTTGTTTCGCCTCGGCGATAGCGCTCGCGGTATATGTTCTATCATGGTACTGCACCACCAGGATTCGTGCGACCATCGGGGTCCCTTTATTGGTAAAGGCTATCTCAGCTGTAAAGAAGGGGAGGCCGCGACTCTGGCCAACCCGAGAGTCTGAGAGTTTCGTATCGGATAGTCCAACCGCTTTGTACCCCTGCGCTACCCCCTGTTCATACTCCGCAAGGGTGGGGGGCTTAGTGCCGTCCATTCGAGGCTCCTCCACGATGTTGAGCGTAGGGAATCCGTTCGTTTTATGCCTAAAAACGCATAAAACAGAGGGGGTCTCGCTCTTGATCCTCTGAAACTCGGCGGTGATGGGCACGCTCAGTGGTGCCCCTGGAGCGCACACCGTGGCCCCTTGAACGGGTGTGGCATGAGGCTCATCTGTGTGCGCCCACTGCGATGGAAAATAGGTCTGCAGCACCAATGTCGCGAGAAGCGCAAGAGCGTAAGTGAGGACGGCGCGCATAAAATTCCCCCGAAAAGCGGCGCATTTTGCGAAATGCGCGTTCACATTTTATATTGATCTATCGATGAAAGTGTAACTAATATCCCACATTGTCCGCTTCCGATATTTAAAACCTTCTTTTTTAGCCCGTAAAAACGGCTCATTTTGAAGAGAAAGATAAAGGGGCGGCACTCGTTGTGGTCGGAAAAAGCGAATTGGTCGATATGCTCAAACAGCGACCGTTCGAGTTTACTCACCGAACTAGACGAGGGCAGCAGGACGGTTTTGAATCCCCAAAGGGTCAATCTGAATCGTAAGGTGCCCCTGTTAGGGAGAAACGAGTGACTACGGTATGTAATACCAACTAACTTTAGGAGAACTAACCATGGCAAAGAAGCCAGCAAAGGCAGCTAAGAAGAGCGCCAAGAAAGTAGTAAAGCCAGCTAAGAAGGCCGCTAAGGCAGTTAAGGCAGCTCCAGCTAAAAGCGCAAAGGTTACTGCTGCAGGAGCAGCAAAGGCTCGTGTAGCTACCAAGCCACGCAACACCTCAACATTGAGCTACACTCAATCAGAGTTCCTTGAGAACGTTCGAGCTTTCTGCGGACTTCCAAAGCGTTCTCAGGCTCGTGAGGTTATCGATGATATCGCTCTCTTCGTAACCGAGTCCCTTCGTAAGGGTTACAAGATCCCTCTCATGGGACTTGGCAAGCTTTACGTTCGTGAGTCCAAGGCTCGCATGGGACGTAACCCAGCTACGGGCGAGACGATCCACATTCCAAAGCGGAAGAAGGTTCGTTTCACACCAGCTAAGGCACTCAAGGAGAGAGTTCTCTAATTCTCTCTGAGCTGTGCTCAGGTGAAGGCGCGAGGTCGAAAGGCTTTGCGCCTTTTTTGTTGGCGTTCATTCCTGGCTCGCGAAGGTTGGTGCCGCTGCGTAAGGCGGCGACCGAGGACGGTCGCCGCGTTATGGGATGGGTTGGTCCCAAGGGTTCCCCCCCAACCCTAATCAAGCTACTATGTTCTCCATGAACGACACCCCAACCCCATCAGAGCCAACTAAAGAGCAAGTCATTGAGGTTTTGAAAACCGTGGAGGACCCCGAGCTCTTTCTCGACATCTGGTTCCTCGGTTTGATTTATAATATCGCTATCGACGAGGGGCGTGTGATTATCGACATGACCTTTACCTCGCCCATGTGTCCCGCCGGACCCCAACTTAAGCACGAAGTTCAGACAAAGGTTGCGGCGATTCCGGGGGTTAAAGAGTCTATCGTTCAGATCACCTTCACCCCACCCTGGGAAGCCTCTGAGGATGTTAAGGGCATGTTGGGGATGCTCTAAGAGAGGAGTGTATGCAGCTCACAGCCGACCAGCGCGAATTGCAGGATCTCGTTCGTCGTTTCTTCGTCGACTCCGTTCCCTCTGAGTACCATCGGAAGAGGATGGCGTCGCTCCTCCGTCGCGATGACGCGCTCATAGAGTCGGTCAAGCAGCTCGGACTAGACGAGGGGTTTAGCGCTGAGGGAGGGATGTTTACCTTCGCCGAGCTTGGCATCATAGCTGAGGAGGTAGGGAGATCGCTCTTTCCTGAACCCCTGACCGAGCGAATCTTCGGTGATTGTATCGTGCCGGGTTTCCTCTCCGCCGAAACGAAAGCTGCCTATGGTGCTCTTGGCTCGGGTACCGCTATCGCGACGGCTTCGTGTTGCACGGTGGGCGGCACTGCAAAGAGGTTCTCGGGGGAGATCTCGTGGGCATGGGGTGTTGAGGGCGCTGGTCGTCTTGTCGGTGTGATGCCCCATAAGGGAGGGGAGCGGGTGTTCGCTTGCTCGCTCTCGGGTCCTGGCGTCACAATCACATCCCAACCATCCCTCGATTGCACCTCAGCTCTCTGCTCGATATCGCTCAAGGATGTGCCTGCCGTGATCTTGTCCGAGGATGAGTCGAACGTTGTGCGCGAGGCCCTTGCTATCCTCAAAGGGTGTGAGGTGTATGGCGTGACCTCACGGGCTGTTGAAATGAGCGCAGAGTATCTCAGGACCAGGGAGCAGTTCGGTGTTCCTGTGGGGGCCTTTCAGGCGGTGCAGCAACGTATCGCTGACGCATATGCGGCGAGCGAATCGCTCGGCGCTCTTTGTCGTTTCGCCGCATGGAGCGTTGGTAGCTCTCCTGACCAGCGCCCACTTACCGCGCGAGCCGCTATCGCTCATGCTGCTGAGGTTGGCCCGAGCGTGTGTGAAGCAGCGATTCAGGTGCACGGAGGTATCGGCTTTACGTGGGAGTACGATCTGCACCTCTTCCTTCGTCGCGCCAAGTTGATTCAGATCGCCTTTCCATTGGATGCCCAACGGATCGATGAGCTGTTAGCCCGGGCGCGGGTGTAGTACTCGTTACAGCGTCATTGGTACTGCGGCGTAGAAGAGGCCTACCCCAAACCAAGGTCCGTCTCAAGAAGCTCGCACCAGATATGGATGCAGGTGATATGAACCTCTTGAATCCGCTCGGTGGAGTTCTCTGGCACTACGAGCGCGATATCAGTTAAGTGTGCGAGATCCCCGCCGTCCTTTCCGGTAAGTCCGACAACAAAGGTTCCCCTCGCTTTCGCGGCTCGTACCGCGGCGAGCACGTTTTTGGACTTTCCTGAGGTTGAGATAGCGACGAGAAGATCCTTTGGGGTGCAAAAGGTTTCGGCGTAGCGCACGAAGGCGTCTTCAAAGGAGCTGTCATTCCCCCAGCAGGTGAGAACGCCGGGATCCATAAAATGCATCGCCTTGATTCCCGGGCGGTGTCGTTTGTACCGCCCTACCAGCTCCTCGCACAGGTGCATCGCGTCGCAAGTCGAGCCGCCGTTGCCGCACGCGAAGATCGTTCCCCCGTTTTGTGCGCACTCCGCAAGCCGCTTTGCGGACTCCCGTAAGTTCGAGATGAAGGCTGGGTCTTTCGCAAGCGAAGCCTTGAGGGCTCCCGAATCGGAGAGGAGGGAAGCGATCGTTATGTCCATAGGGGGCTCAGTACGTTACATGATCTTAAGGAGTATCATATAGGCCTCTCAAAAGGGCAAGCCGAGCTACAGGGACGCTTGAATCACGTCTCGACCTGTGGGTAAAAACAGTTATAGCCACGGCTTACATGATTAACTAGACTGCTTGTTCGGATTGCACCACCTTTGTAAAAGGCCCCTACGCTCATGAGAGAATATAAACTCTGGCTCGCGAAAATCATCACTATTGTTCTGTTGACCTTTGCCGTTGTCCCCATCATCGCCGCTCTGAGTACGGTCGCTAAAAAGCTTGGTCCGGTTGTGTCAGTGATCGAGCTCACCGGTGTTATTGAGAACTCCTCCGAGGTGCTCAAGGAGCTCTATCACGCGGTTCGCGACAAGGATGTAAAGGCGGTGGTGCTTCGAATTGATTCCCCTGGTGGCGCTGTTGCACCCTCCGAGGAGGTCTACAGCGCGGTGAAGCGCCTCAAGGCTGAAAAGCCTATCGTTGTCTCAATGGGCTCGCTTGCCGCATCTGGAGGTCTTTATTCAGCTCTTGGCGCATCGAAGATCCTGTGCCAGCCAGGAACCCAGACCGGATCTATCGGCGTAGTGATGCAGATCCCGAACTTCACCACGATCGCAAACAAGGTTGGCTTCGATATGATCACGGTCAAGAGCGGTGCGCTCAAGGATGCTGGTAACCAGTTCCGTCCGATGACGGAGGTTGAGCGCCGGTTCTTGGAGGACACCGCCGCTAAGGTGCACACCGGATTTATTAAGGCTGTCTCCGAGGGGCGCAACATCCCTGAGGAGAAGGTGCGAACCTTTGCCGACGGGCGAGTGCTCCTGGGTGCCGAGGCCAAGGAGTTAGGGCTCGTCGACGGATTTGGCGATGTGTATGACGCGGGAAGAGAGGCTCTTAAGCTCGCCAAGGTTGAGCTTAAGCCGGATGAGGTTCCGAACCTGATCTTCGTCAATCAAAAGAAGGGCTTCTTGCAAAAGGCGCTTGAGGGATCGGCCTCGCTTCCGTCGATGATTGAGGCAGCGAGTGTTCCGACCCTGAAGTACATCGCACAGTAAGAGTACATCGCACAGTAAGTAAGAGCGGCATGCGAGGGTATGGTGTTGTCGTAGGCGATGAGGCGCTTGTCCGAGGCTATGACGCAATCGAGGAGTTCGCGCCGGTCGGCCGGCGGTTAGGATGTATAGGGTGTCCTTAGGCAGCCTCTGGCTGTGGCGTCGCGATCAGTTCATCGGTATTGGCTACTCCGGGCGAGGTCGCGACGGCCGCTCGCTTTGTCTCCTGTCGATCGTTCCACCACACGCACAAGGTGATCCATCCAAGTGGGCAGAGAACGAGCGCCTTGATGAAGATGTAGACCAGGAAGATCTTGAGGACAAATTCTTGCGTATCCATGCGCACCCCGTAGAAGCGACTACCGAACTATCGATCACTCATGAGTGGTATGGCAATACCGGTCGGAAATCGCTCATAACGGTCGGTATTACTAATCTTTCACTTGGATACCCGACAAACGGCCAAGTGGAAGATTAGTAATAGCCCGCGGAGGCGGGCTAAAATCATAATACTAATTTTTCAGTGTCCGGCATGCCGGTGGAAAATTA
>JBDLRS010000080.1:0-5574 GCA_039799965.1 Pseudomonadota bacterium | reverse complement strand
GACGAAAAAACCGGAGGCGTATCCACTGAGATACGTTGAGGGTTTTTTCGGCGGCTCCAACGAAGTTGCAGTCAAACTATCGAAATGCGCAACAGGAAATCATTTTTCACCACCCTGCTAGTTTAAACCTGGAAGGTTGAGGCCGCTGCTGGATACATCCTTAGAGGCAGAATCATAGCTGGCTCCATTACTGCCGCTCGCGACGATTCGGTCTGAAATTCCGTTCCTTCCTCGAATCACTCGAATCTCAGCCTGGCATGGCTCAGGCTTCTCGGTGCCCACCTGACACCGTGCGCCATTCACGAGTACCTCCATGCAGTCTTTACCTGTTCGAGCCGCAAGATTCACATCGAGGGAAGCGATGTTCGCGTTTCCCGTGCCGCGAAACGTAATCGAGCCTGCTTCACTCTTGAGGGAGATCCGCTGCGAAGGACGCGGAGCCCGTTTGCCAAAATAAACTTTTACGACATTTGGGTCTCCGTAGGAGAGCTGAAACACCGGCTTGAATCGCTTCTCACCCTTGGCGCGATCGCGAATCGAGGCCGAGAATGCCACATAATCCTTCTCCGTCACGGGGGCCGCGTTGGCGAAGGCTGGAATGCCTACCGCCATCAATGTTGCTCCGGCAGTGATGAACGTGAGTTTGATTAATCGAGTTGTAATCTTCATAAAGCTCCTTTTACTGTTAAAAGATGACAGTATATTAAGGGGCGATCGGGCCGGTTGTC
Source organism: Pseudomonadota bacterium (assembly GCA_039799965.1). Lineage (GTDB taxonomy): Bacteria > Bdellovibrionota_C > UBA2361 > UBA2361 > OMII01 > OMII01. The sequence goes on along the minus strand of JBDLRS010000080.1, from coordinate 4,846 downwards.
AAGGGTTTTGACCAGCAGTTCGTAAGTGCTCGAATTGCAGGTGAATATGTCCCCTCGGCAAGGTGTGTGGTGACATGTCTTCCTGGCTCCCGCTTCATGGCCATGAAGCGGGAGAGCCGCACATATGTGTATCAACGGGCCGACACAGGATTTCGAGCAAGGAGCGGCGTGGTGAGAGCGTGGCACGACGTTCACAGTGCATTTCGCCTTTGCGAAGCGGGGTGGTGAAGAGAGGCTTAGTCGTAAGGAAGGAGATGGGGATTGCCGTGGAGCTTATTTCCACTCGTTACACTATGAGCATAGCAGTAGCTCGACAGAAATCCGCGTCTCGGCATCCATCATTTTACGGTGAAGATGCTCTCAAGCCTGGGTGCCTGGGGATGAGAGATGACTATCTGTATCTCGTCGCATCCTCCATTGAGTGCGGCGCTCAAATCTACGGTGAGCTTGCCGTCAGCGCTTGAATTCGCTGTAGTCCCCGTGTCGAGTACGCCAGCGCATCTCGCTACAACTGAACCCTGAAAGTCACGCAACGGAAGCTGCGGGGAGGCTATGGAGATGGTCGCGGTGCAGGTGCCCTGACTATCATCGCCAACCACTATCAGCTCATCACCCGAAACAGAGAGGTTAGAGCAGAGGTCCTGTTCGCTCAGTTGAGCCTCAAACTGCAATCCCGATTGGAGCCCTTCGCCGCTAGCTGACAACTTCGCCGAAAGAGTTCCTGGTCCCTTCTGTTGTCGTTGGAGGGTTGTGCTACCAACACCGGCAACATCTACTACCAAGGAGCTCTCTCTCGATGGAAGAACCATGGCGAAATCACCCTGCGCGTTGGTGCCTGAATCTTTGAGGTTCTCTCCAGACGTGCCCGAAGAGACGGTCATAGAGAGAAATGGAGCTGGCCCTCCGTTAGCCTGCTCGGCGTATCCCGCGAATTTAACCGAGTCAGTGGAGGATGTCCCTGTGGTTCCTCCGCCGCATGAGATAAGACCCAAAGCGATGGTCGCCAAAGCAAAAAACTTCGTTCCGTAGTGCGCTATTGTGGTGTACATCGCTTTCTCCCTCTCTTTCTCGGTACTATTGCCTTCGGTGCTTGAATTGGCTCCGCGTATGAAAAACTCGTTACAGCTACCCGCGCTCTTTCGCCTGACTGTTCGATTGCTCCCGACGAATCTCTGTCAAATTGAGCAAGATACTCGCGCATCTTGGACTGAAATTCAGCGCCCTGTTTCATGATCCATTTCCGTATCTCGGGGAGATCCTTCGGATCGATATTATCGTAGGCCGTGCGCAAATGGAGGCTGGGGTCTCTATCTCGATGTGTAACGTTAGCCTCGATCGCTGACGCGAGGTCTTCGATATCTAAACTGAGGAGGTCGAGTCCGTACTGGTAATCCTTTTGTGGGGTATATTCTCGCACCTTCAATCGCACGAGATTCTGGACGTATTCGATTGCGCCGATCCTCTCAAGCTCAAAGAGGATCGGATAATGCGTCACCTCTTTGCTTACATCCGCTACGAGCCGCGCGAATTCGCTTGAAAGTCCCTCGTGCGTTAAGTCTCTCGGCGCTCCCGCGGCGGTTCGATACCGCTTTGAGGACGCCCACAATCCAAGAACTCGGTTCAAGATATCGTGTGCCCCTCGATCGGGGCGTTCGCCTGCAAGCAAACGCGATACCTCGGTACGGTGGAGACCGGTCATAACGCTAACTTTGCTGACGCTGAAGGCCCCCTGAGCCTGTTGAATCTCGTGTTGTGCCTCATGCACGAACGATTCGCGAAGGAGCTCCTCCACCTGACTTGAGCGAACACCTCGCTTGAGACACCACCTCACAAGAGGCCGGAGAAGTGCTCGAATGTATGCGGGGGGATCAAAAGAGCTCACATTACATACCTGAAATCGCAACGCTTGCGCTTACCTGCCATTATTTTACAGTATTTCTTGACAAGGAGGAAGACCCTCCTTAAATTTACTGTTATAAAGTGACAGTATGTAGTGTATTGCTAAACACCTTTTAAAGGTGAAGGGTAAGTATATGAAAAGAACATTGTATCTCGCGTCGGCGTTCGCCGCACTCCTTGGAAGTACGCCGTATGCAATGGCAGCCGACGTGCGCGTCATCCACGGGATCAATGGAAAGGACCTTGGTTTGGCCCAAGAGCTTCCTGTGGATATCTCGGTAAACGGTGCCTGCGCTCTCAAGGGAGTGAAGTTTAAACAATCAACCAAGGTTGAGCTCGGAGGGGGCGACTACACCGTTCGGGTATTTGTAGCCACGGGAAGTTGTGCGGGTACCCCTGTGATCGAGAAGAGCGTCACTATCCCTGCGGAGGCGGAGGCCGCGGCATTTTCCCTTGTCGCCAGTCTCTCAAGCAACGGCACTCCTCAGCTCGCTGTGTTCCAGAACACGGGAACCACTATTATTACGACTGGCGTCGGAGTACGACACCTCGCCAAAGCTGGCGTGGTAAAGGTTCGAGTGGCGCTCCGCGAGCGAGGAGTTAGATTGCCCTCTTCGACCGCGACTATCCGAAATGGCCAAGAGACGACTCAGGGGGTCCTTGGAGCGGACTCTCTGCGGTATACCATTTCATTAGAGCCCCGCTCGGCTAAGCGAGTGACGCTACCCTCGCAAGATGTGCGCCGGTCGTATCGAATCCTGTACGTGGTGGGATCGTTGCAGAACGGATTTTCGGTGATCTCGGAAACGATAAAGATACCAAGAAAATAACTCACCCAAACTTTTCTAAGCCTGTAGATCTCGCATCGCCCACGCAATGACGAGCGCTCTACGTTGAAACCGCTGAATCCTCTCGCTTCTTGGCGCTGCTAGGTTTAAGTGTGTTAAATCGAAGATCCGCTAGCAGGGTGGTGAAAAATGGTTCCGTAGTGAGCATTTTGAGAGTTTTGACGAAACGAGGCGGAGACGACGAAAAAACCGGAGGCGTATCCACTGAGATACGTTGAGAATTTTTTCGGCGGCTCCAACGAAGTTGCAGTCAAACTATCGAAATGCGCAACAGGAAATGATTTTTCACCACCCTGCTAGAACCTGGTATGAAAAGAGGTCCGTCGAGCTCCTTCCTTACGGTTTTTGTTACAAACTTGGTACAATTGCGTAGAACGTAAGTGGCCTAAACAAAATCATAATTTTTACCCTCCCCAAAAACTTTCGAAAATATCGCTAAAAAGGGGCACAAAGCCGCAGACTTTTGCTGGAAAGCGCGATCTCAACCTATAGATGAAGAGCGCTCTCGGCCCGACGGGGCCGCCCGAACCAGTTGCCTTGACCACTGGTGCATTCGTCCACGCATCAAGGCATTACCTCTTCGCAATCGCGGTGATAGGGGTAGTGTATCTACTGTACGGTTTGTGTGGTGGAACTTTATGGAGCAGTGCGCACGCTCAGGTCTCAGTTGTTGGCGCCTCTACATCAACGAACTCAACTACTGCCGCGGCGCGTAAAACGTTCTACGATTCAGGTGGCAGCAACCACTGGGCGTTCTGGTACACCGGATCGCAGATCGATTACGCCTCCTCGTCGGACGCAACTACGTGGACGACGCGCGGGAATCTCTCTTACAACACCACGAACTTCTCTGTAGCGTTTAAGGTTATCTCTGGAACCTCGTACGTTTTTCTTGTCACTGAAGCGGATACCTATGACGTTGTTATTCGACGCGGAACGATCGCAGGTACGACGATTACGTTTGATAGCGCGGTAACCGTACTCGATGGCTCATCGGCGAGTGATAAGTACGTACTTCCCTCTGTGGCGCTCGATTCAAACGACAAGGTATGGACGGTAGCGTTTAAGGACTTAGGCGATGTGGGGGATCGGTATCACCTTACCGCTCGGCGTACAACGAACGCGGGGTCCTCGATGCTTACGTTTGATAGCGCGAGCTCGATGGGTAAGCCGGCGACTGTGGTATCGAGCGTCTCTGTCGTCCCCTTAGCGTCTGGAAAGATGCTAGCCGCTGTATCCGGGGAGAGTGGGCGAAATGTTATCGCCTACGAGTATAGCGGCTCGGCGTGGAGTCTTGCTTCGGGTGGGGATTACGGTGCGCTTAGTTTCGGTCGGTCTGGGTGTAACGGCATTGTGTACGCCCTTACTGCTGACTCAAGCGGGAACCTCTATGCGGGGGGAGGGTTCACAACGGCCGGGGGCACGACCGCAAACTACATAGCCAAATGGAACGGCACCTCGTGGTCAGCGCTGGGGACGGGGATGGATAGCGGTGTCTACGCCCTTACTGTTGACTCAAGCGGAAACCTCTATGCGGGGGGATGGTTCACAACGGCCGGGGGCACGACCGTAAACTACCTAGCCAAATGGAACGGCACCTCGTGGTCAGCGCCGGGGACGGGGATGGACAACTCCGTCTCCTCCCTTACTGTTGACTCAAGCGGAAACCTCTATGCGGGGGGAGAGTTCTCAGTGGCCGGTGACTTACCAATCCCCTACCTAGCCAAATGGAACGGCACCTCGTGGTCAGCGCTGGGGACGGGGATGAATCACGGCGTCTCCGCCCTTACTGTTGACTCAAGCGGAAACCTCTATGCGGGGGGATCGTTCACAACGGCCGGGGGCGCGACCGTAAACAGGATAGCCAAATGGAACGGCACCTCGTGGTCAGCGGTGGGGACGGGGATGGATAGCGGTGTCTACGCCCTTACTCTTGACTCAAGCGGAAACCTCTATGCGGGGGGAGGGTTCACAACGGCCGGGGGCACGACCGCAAACTACATAGCCAAATGGACCGGCACCTCGTGGTCAGCGCTGGGGACGGGGATGGATAGCAGTGTCTACGCCCTTACTGTTGACTCAAGCGGAAACCTCTATGC
>JBDLRS010000079.1:0-6137 GCA_039799965.1 Pseudomonadota bacterium | reverse complement strand
CCGAAAAAATCCTCAACGTATCTCAGTGGATACGCCTCCGGTTTTTTCGTCGTCTCCGCCTCGTTTCGTCAAAACTCTCAAAATGCTCACGACGGAACCATTTTTCACCACCCTGCTAAAGTTACCCTTGAAGTCGAATGAGACTCAAAAGAGGTGGCACGCTATGAGTAATTTACCGCGATAGCCGGATTCACGTCGGAGTCTGGAAGTTTTATGTCGGCTCGCAGAGCAACAAAGTCGGAATTTGTGAAGGTAGCCTTTCCGTACCGCAACCGTTTCCGCTCGGGAAGGGTTATGAGTCGACATCCGGATTCCTCTATAATGATTTGCCCAGCCGCCGTATCCCACTCCATCGTTCGACCGAGTCGCAGATAGATATCAGCTTTGCCCTCAGCGAGCCGACAGAATTTAATCGCAGACCCGCATCTCAGCCGCTCACCAACACCGAATCGCTCAAGCCACGAGTCGATCTCAGGCGATCCGAACGAACGACTCGACGCCGCTATATACGAGGATGACCTCCGCGTGTTGGAAATGGAGGATCGCTCACCATCCATCCAGCGCTCTGCACCCTTTCCTTTTACGCCGACATACACCTCTCCCGTCACTGGGATAGCGATAACCCCAACGACCGGTTCGTCTCCAGCAACAAGAGCGATATTAACCGAGAACTCCCCGTTCCGAGCCAGAAACTCCTTCGTTCCATCCAACGGGTCAACGAGCCAGTACATGGATTGCCCCTGAATCGATGGCGGAGCGCACTCCTCACACACCACGGGCTTGCCCGTTTTTTGGAGCATCCGGTCGATGATCGCCGCGGCGGCCACATCAGCCTCAGATACCGGGGATCCATCATTTTTTTGCTCGTGTGTAATGGAGGTCCGCGCGTAGATCTCCATAATTGCAGATGACGCCTGACAAGCAACCTCAACGACAAATGCGGTTCCCCCAATAGAGGCTAGAAAAGCTTCCCAGAGGGCGCCTGACGGTGCATCTTGATTTGCGGCAAACTCGAAGGACATCTCCCAACTGTACCCAGCCTCACAATCCATGTCGACACACCATTCAACACCTTGATATCATGAGATATATAAGCGGCATGAGAACGCTCTTTCCCGAGAGCTCTCGAAGGCCGATAGTTTACATGGTTCTCGTCGTCCTTGGGATGACGGTCCACGTACCCCCATCGAACGGAAACCAAAGAGATGACCGACGCCGCACCCATGACTCCACCAACCCAGCAACCTTCGACCGTCGCACTCACCTTCTCAGCGGATCGAACGGTCGCCACAATAACGCTCGGAAGCTCGGAGGAACGAGCGATAACCCTGACACCGGTACGGCTCACCTCGTTCACAGAGGCGCTGCGAGAGGTCAAAGCATCGGTGGCCAAAGGATTAGTGATTCGGGCACCATCGGTGGAATCGTTTTGCGTAGGAGCGGATATCTCGCTGATTCAAAGCGTCACAGATGCTGAGCGAGGCGCGGCCCTCGCCGCGGAGGGGCAGAGTGCCTACGATCTTCTTGAGGATCTTCCGTGCGTCACGGTAGCGGCGATAGGCGGCCCCTGCGTTGGCGGCGGCTGCGAGATGGTGCTTGCGTGTGACTACCGGATTATCACCGACGCCCCTTCAAGCTCAATCGGATTACCTGAAACGAAACTTGGCATCCTTCCAGGGTTCGGTGGAACGTACCGTCTACCCCGTGTCGTAGGACTTCCAAAGGCGCTCGATATCATCCTCGCGGGCAAGACGCTGAAAGCGCACCAGGCGTACAAAGCATCTTTGGTCGACGAGGTAGTATCTTCAGAGAGACTCTTTGTACGAGCAGAGGAGATCGCGCGTGGCGAGAGGCTTCCGAAGCGGAAGAGAGTTCGGCTAATGGACCGTATCCTCTCCTCAAATCCCCTCGGGCGGTTTCTCGTCGAGACCCAGGCTAAGAAGGCCCTGCTCAAACAAACGAAGGGATTCTATCCAGCTCCTGTGCGGGCTCTCGATGTGACGGTTAAGGGACTCGGTCGAGAACGGGAGAATGGACTGGCGATTGAGGCAAAGGAGCTCGGAAAACTCATCATCACCCCGGAGAGCAAAGCCCTCGTGCACCTCTTCTTCCTCACCGAAGCCGCCAAGGGGCTCGGCAAGTCGGCTCGTAAAGAGATATCGGATCTCCATGCGCTCGTGATCGGGGCGGGAACGATGGGCGCCGGAATCGCGGGAGCCCTAGCCAAAGCGAACCATCAGGTAATCGTGAAGGACACAAGCGACGAGAGCCTCCAACGAGGAAAAGACCACACATCGAAAGAGCTCGGAAAGCTGCGCTACCTCTCCTCTTTTGAACGAGCGGCGGTCTCTAATCGGATCGATTGGCTGCAATTCGCGAGCCCAACGATGGGACGCACCGGCATCGTCATTGAGGCGGTCTTTGAGGACATGAACCTCAAGAAAAAGATCTTCGCCGATATCGCCGGACGAGTGCCCCCTGAAAGCATACTCGCCACCAATACCTCATCACTCTCGGTAACGGAGATGGCGACCGCGATCCCAAATCCGGAACGATTCATCGGTATGCACTTCTTCAACCCGGTCGAGAAGATGCCCCTCGTGGAGATCATTCGGGGTGAGAAAACGAGCGAGTCAACGATCACGAAGGTCGCCGCTCTCACCACCGAGATCGGCAAGTTTCCCATCGTGGTTCGAGATGTGCCGGGATTTCTCATCAATAGGATCCTGATCCCATATCTCAACGAAGCGGTGTACCTTCTCATGGAGGGACACTCAATCGAAGAGATCGACGATGCGGCGTTAGCGTTCGGTATGCCGATGGGGCCAATCCGACTCCTCGATGAGGTCGGACTCGATGTCGCGGCGCACGTTTCTGAGGTAATGGTAAAAGGATACGGCGAGCGAATGGGTGTCCCCGATTTCGCCGAGAAACTCGTGGCGTTAGATCGAAAAGGTCGTAAGAACGGGCGAGGATTCTACACCTACGACGGCAAGGAGAGTACCCCGTGGAACGGCCTCGCACAGGCACTTAACCTGCCAACGAAACCAACAAAGCCCCGCTCTCAGCAAGAGATAACGGATCGGTTGATCCTCCACCTCGTAAACGAAGCGATGAAGTGCCTCAACGAAGGGGTCGCGGGGGACGATCGCGAGCTCGCGAAGAAACAGATCGACCTCGGCACGGTTATGGGGATCGGGTTCCCACCGTTCCGTGGTGGCGTTATCTATCATGCGGAGAGAGAGGGGCTCGATGCAATTCGGGATCGGCTCGTCGCACTCGAGGCGGAGTTCGGGGTTCGGTATAAAGCGTATCACTAATCTTCCACGTGGATACCCTTCAAACGGCCACGTGGAAGATTAGGAAGGCAACCGCGTTACGGCTTCACACACCCCTGCCCATTAGGGAGTCGCATATCCTTACAACCGCGAGAACGCTCAGTGTCTGAGCATCGTCGCTCACGAGGGGTAAATCCACGGGGGCACTGGCCAGCCTGGGTTGCAGCGTTCGCCTTCAATGCCGCCTCCTGCGCGGCTGCTATCTCAAGCCCCTTCTGGGTGAGATCGACACAGCAAATTCCCTTGGACTCACTGACAAAGCTGCAATCCTTCTTCCCGAGGCCCAGATCACTACAGGAGTACGGGCATGCACGGCAATTCGGAGTAGCCGAGGCGACACCAATACCGAGGAGAGCACTAGCAAAGGTCACGAGAACAAGTATGCGCATAAGGTTCCTACTCATAGGGGCCGGCCGACCATGGTCGGCGAACTAGACAGATAGGTTCTACTCCACGTAAGCCAACGATAAAAGGATATTTTGCTTCACACACTCAAACGAGCCCACTGCCGACGCCCCCACTGGAGATAAGAGCGACCGAAGCCACCGAAGCGATATCGATCTCATGAGCTGCTAAAGCCGACGCGGCGGGTTTAAAGATATCGGAGGCCACAAATGTCACCGAGATCTGATGGTGTAGTAAAACCGGAGAACAGCTAAACCTCGTCTTGACGTAGCCGGTACCCAACCTACCTTGCGCCCTCAGGGGTGGATCCCTATAGTGGAGAGGGTGATTGCTACTCCCCCTCGATGATGGAGGTGGATGAACGCGTGTACCCTCAGCAGCTCGCAGGACACCACACACTATGAGATTAACGATTAGCTCCATCTCTCTCACTGTAACAACTGCAGCGCTCTCCCTCACCGCCGCAACGTTATCCGCTGAGCCATTCAACCCAAGCCCTCGCTCTCTGACCAAGATGTCACGGCGCGGAGATCCCACCGTTTCGATGCAATCACTCGCCACTGTGTGCCCCACCGTAAAGAAGGTCACCGGTAGGGAGTTCCTCTGGAAGTCTCAGATCTCGGATCATATCTCCAGCCAAGACCCACGATCGACCGGACCGACCTTTATCTGCAATAAGCTTTGTCCGAAGACCTGGCCAATGAACTTCTACTACTCAGATGGTATGCAAGCTGGAGCCGTGGGGTACTACGGGGTGTACCGAGTAACGAAGAGGCCCCGAGCATACTGCGCCGTGAAGGGCGCTCGCAAATGCTTCGTGAGCCGGATCGCGACCAACTCAAACCTAGCAGGAAGAGATGGTAAGGTATACCTCAAGATATCAGACACAACGTGCTATCAGGTTCCTCCGATCGGTCGCACCGGAAGCGTCTACTGATACAATCGTAGGTGAACGGGAGTCTGAGCGTCGACAGAGGGGGCGGAGATCTTTTGCCGCTTACGTAGCTATCTTACAATCAATTTTGACCTGAAAAAGCGGTATTATCGACGCTCTATTTAAAATGTGTACCTACTTTAACCCGTTGGCGAGAATTTCCAGAAAATCCCCAACAGGAACTACCTCTATCCCGTCCTCGTCCATAAATGCGCGTTCACCCTCATACACGAGAATTCTACGAGTTATCCCCTTCAGCTCTTTGATGGCACTTAATGCTCTGAAATGTTCAGGTCGAAGTCGTCGGCTCGCTTTTATCTCAATCGCTATAAAGGAATCATTTCGAGATAGGAGCAGATCCACCTCGGTCGTGCCAGTCGACCAGTAATACAGATCGTCAAACTTGAGCATCCCGTAATCGCGGAGAGATCGAATTGTTTGAATGAGAAGACCCTCTAATAGCGCACCACGCTCTTCCGCAACTGGGACAGCGAGCTGATTCTTTGCGGCACGTACAACACCAGGATCAACCCAGTATAGTTTCGGATGTCGTTTTTCCTTGACTCGCAATCGACCCTCAAAGGCAGGTAGCCTGTATGAGAGCAAGGTATCTTCTAAGATATCAATGTAGCCCTGTACGGTTGTTCGAGCGACGCCGGCATCCCTTGCAAGTCCGTCAACATTCAATACTTGGCCGTGAAAGAGAGCTGCAACCTGAAGAAATCGCGCAAAACCGGGAAGATTACGCACGAGGGCCTCAACCTGTATCTCCTCTCGTAAGTACGATTGAACATATGCCTTCAACTGTTCCGACGGACTCTTTGCGTTAATCACAAGTGGCAGTGAGCCATATTGGAGTATCTTGGAGATACCATAATCACCTCCCATTTCAGTCTGCAACAAGGGATACATACAGCGTTGGAGGGCACGACCACCCAAGAGGTTTACTCCTTCCCTTCTGAGCTTTCGGGCGCTCGAGCCAAGTAAGGCAAATTTAAGTCCAAGCTCTTCAATCGAGCGGTGAACCTCGTTTAGGAGCGAGGGAATTCGCTGTATCTCGTCAATGATGACCCAGTCGCCGCGTCGTACTTTGAGCAACATTTTTCGTAACAGAGATGGATCAACAAGGAGATCCTGATAGAGGGCTTCATCGAGTAGGTTAATTGTCAATGCCTTAGGGAGCGCACGTTGAATCCACGAGCTCTTGCCTGTGCCTCTCATTCCTAATAGGAAAAAGCTTGACGAAGGTTTTTTCAAAGCGCGGTCGTATTTTTTTGTAACCATGTCGGCGAATATGCCGCACAATCGCTGACATGTCTACACGGAAGAATTGAGTAGGTGTCTATTCTCACAACTTCGGCACCCTATTCGCAAAAGCTTCGGCACCCTAAATTCTTGAGTATCGAGACTACGTTTCTGTGTCAAGGCTGTTATCCATTTCTTTAAAATTTCTATTGTGC
>JBDLRS010000078.1:0-10629 GCA_039799965.1 Pseudomonadota bacterium | reverse complement strand
GTCTTTTGAATTTTCGGTGCTCACCCTGACGGTGCCAGGGTTGCGCCTCCGAAAAGTTCAAAATACTTCGTGCTTTTAGCCAGCTGCATCATTTTCATCCTCCTTAACTGCCGAATCTAGGTTGATATGTCCCGGGATATATTATTCGGCAACTCACTTCGGAATGAAGCCCTTAGAATCTACCCCGCTAGGTATTTTAAAGTCATATTTGCCCTCTATTTTTCCATCGGCGGCATCAAGAGCAAACGCACCTGCGTTTTTGGCAAATTCGTCCGCCTCCTTGTAGCCGAGGTTAGCCTGTAAGTTAGCGGCCTCGGCGCCACCTCTCACAACAGCTTCGGAAGCATCATGGGAGCGACCGGTCTTATTCCAAACGCCTTGCACACGATCCTCAGCTTGCTTACCAAGCCCGCCGCCACCTAGCATCACGCCGTTAGCGTCTGTCATCACGTTGCCTTGAGCGTCTCTCTGAGCGAAGAAATTAGCACCCTCGTTGACGTATCCATTACCTGCATACATGAGCTGGTCAGAGTAGCTCTTAGCCGGATCTGCCTTCCCGTCTGCACCGTAGCCATCAAGCATACCGTACATACCCATCCCAGTAGCGTCTGACGGCTTCTCACCTGGAGCAAGGCTACCGGCATTCATCCCCGCAATACCTCCCATAGCTGAGGCATGTGCGGCAAATTCGTTTCTAGCCTCCCAAGCGGCACTTTGGGCCTCGAATTCAGCTTGGGCAGAAAGCTTGCCACCGAAGTCCTTAAGACCACTGCTTACTATCTCTCTTCCTTGCTTCGCGAACCCCAATCGCTGACCTGCAGCGGCGTTATTGACGGACATCTCATCCGCTCTTCTTGTTAAAGCTAACTCACCAGCCTCTCTCCCATAACCAAACAGTGCACCCTCGCCGCCCCCACCGACGCCAGCCGCCGCTCCTAATACCCCTTTCGCTTTATTTGCCAGGCCAAAAGCTTTACTAAAATTGCTCGGAGCTCTGCCGGCAACCTCAGCTTCTCTGCCGAGAACTCCTGACTCCATGGCTTCTCGCGTACCCTGCAAGCCCTCCTTCAGGGATTGATTGCCGGCTAAACCTGCCTGCATCGCAAGACTAGGCCCCTTTCCATCCGGCCCGGTTCCAGCCTTCATCGCCTTAGCCACCGCAGCCTGCCCCAACGACTTCTGATTAGTCTGCAACGCGTTAACAGCCTGATGCTGCGCTCCCGTCTTCGCCGCCTGGCCACCATCGTTACCAACGGCGCTGAAGGCATCCTTGATAAGACCTGCGCTTCCGGCCTTGGCGCCGAGAACGAGTTGTCCGGTTACCGCTGGTACCGCGAGGTAGAGCGCGGACATGATGTAGATGTACCAGCCGTTTGAGAGATCGAGATCGATGTTGGCGCCGACAAGGAGGAGTTTGTCGAAGAGTTCGAAAGCCTCCTTCACACCTTGATCGACTCCCGCGCCAGGGCATTGGCTCGCGTCGATCGTTCCGGTGCTAAGCGAACAAACTCGAGGGATCGCCGCGCGAGCGGCGAGAGCGGATGGATTTAATCCGGCGGAGCCCCCAACGTTTCCAGGAGCTACAGTATTTTCAACGCCGATACCACCTACCTTGCGCGCTACCTCAATGAGGGTGCGTGCGGTGGTACCCATATAGGAGTTGTTTCCGATCATCGCCCAGACGCCGCGCTCGATAACGTGAACCATCGCGAATCCAACGTCCCACAACTTAACCCACGCGAAGAAGGACACCCACGTAAGAAACGCTTTGTAGTGACCTGGCAAGATCACCATCATGCACGCGATTGGGTACGCCACAAGAAGGAAGTACGCCAAGATGCCCTGAAGGTATGGCATCATGACAGCGGCGTTATAGAGCTCGATGAACTTAGCCTTCGACCCGTACGCGCGGATGTTTGCCTCGGAGTAGCTGCGAGCTTGTTCAGCAGGAGCGTACCGCTGATCAACGGTCGTTACCTGAGGAGCGGAGATCAATTCATTTCGCAAGATGTAGGCGAGGATGAGGTGCTTTAAGAAGGCCTTTTGATGCTCTTCCTTAATATCATCGCCAAGCTTCTCCCGCACGTCCCATCCGTAGAGAAGGGTCGTTACGAAGCCCTCTTCATCAAAGCCACTCGGGGCGCTTCGAATCATCTGATAGTACGCGCTTCCGGCCTCAAATCGTAGCGCTTGGATAATCGTCCAGAGGTACTCTGAGCATACGATGCCGACTCCACGGCCGGTCTCTTTCGGCTTTGTTTGGAGTATCGGTGAAAATTTCAGGAATGAGCCTGTATTGGCGCCGCTTCCACCACCTGGCTTCTCCTTGAAGAGACGCGTCAACGAGCGGGGTGTGTTTATTGATTGGCGTCCCAAGAGTATCTGCATGCTCTCATAGTCTAGGCTGTCATTGTCGCTGAAGACCGTCTCGATCGGGGTGGCACCACGAGCCTGCGTAGCGGCGATGTACGCGCCTGAATCGATCCCTTCCTTGAACGCGTCTCCACACTCGGAGGCGAGGAAGGTTACAAATGCATCACGCACGTCCGGGTTTCGGATCGTCGAGGCGGTGATATTTTCAACGTAGCTCCACTTCAGATTAGCGAGCAACCACCACGCGTCTTTGCCACCAGTCTCCGCTTGGTTGGACAAGTTAGACTCAGCACCTCCGTTATCGACCTGACGACCGATACCGGTCCACTCGATAAGGATGTTCGCGGTAGCGCTGAACAACTCATCGAGGAACACCATCGGCATGGCGACCTCATACTCACCCTGAGGTCCGTATTTACCCTTAATCTCGAGTTTTCCATCCTTGACGAGCCTTGTATTAGCAAGACCCGCTTCGGCGTTTCTCCATACCTCGCTCATGTCCTCAACGGCGCGGTTAGCGACAACCCAATTAACCCCCTGAACACTCATGGTCGTCCCAACCAGGAATGAAAAGAGGGCTGGGCCGATAAAGAACCAGGTGTAATTTCGCATCGGGGAGTTGGTCGCGACACCGAGCAGTCCGGTGATAGCGGCGGCGATGTAGAGGAGAATCGCCCACTTACCGAAGTGCGTCGTGCTGAGAAATCGCAATACATCCGCGTGCGTTACGTAGCCGATATTCGCCCACGCGGTGGTGATCGCGGTGTAGAACGACCCTGGACAGGTGGTAGATGTACACTTCTTCGCGGACTGAACCGAGAAGGATGCTAATGAGTAGTCCGTTCCAAACAACGCGGAGGAAGCGTCCGCAGCCATCCCTGTGGCGAGGGTCATCACCACATTGAGGAGGGACATTATCGTTGTGTATGTATCCACGATTTACCTCCTATCTTTAATTTCTTGGCACTTGGCTTTCACCACCGAGCATAACCGTACCTGCCCCTATCTGTCCCTGCGTTAGCTTACTCATGTGTGTCACAAAATCGTTGTACCGCACACGATTCGCCTCTAATTCGGCGTCGATATTCATTCCCGAGAACGTTCTGTTGAAGAGACGATTAAGAAGGTCTCCCGCGATCGGCTCGGAGATGAAACGACTCGCAATGGTATAGAGCGAGCGATAGGTATGAAGGGTTCGAGAGCGCGCAATCATATAGGAGAGGTGAAGAACGACTCGATTCTTTAAGCATCCCTTTTTTGGACCGCAATCGTTGAGATCGATTTGAGAGCCCGAAGACGCGCCCCCTTCCTCTTCTCCTTCGGGGATTCCCGTTTCGTCCAGATTGAGTTGGTAGCACTGAAGGTCGTTCGCAGGACGATTCTTTGTGTGAAGATTCAGAAGCTGCAGAAGGATGTTAACCGTGAAGGTCAGGTCTGGCGCGCTTGCAAGCTCCCATGGATCTCCAAGTCCGTCGCCATCACCGCCGATTTTGTTCGTCGTCGCCATGGTCTCCATGTTGAACGGCTTCTCACCGAGATTCGAGTTGCTCTCCATCCACTTGCAGGCCTGATAGAGAAGGGTGTTGATGTTCTGCCATACAACTTTCACCTCTTCCCAGTTGAGGCGAGCGACGCCACGGCGAACACCCGTTCCGGTACCAGCTCCAGTCGCCTCTGCCTCGGGAGCTATGTAGGTGATGCGCACATCACGAGCGAACTTTGACTTCGTGCTATCGAGCTGGATCTCAACATCTCCAACAAGATGAACGAAATCCTTTCGAAGCTCAATAATTTTATCGTTTGAATATGAGCTCCCACCCAGGCTCGGAGGCCCAACGAGATCTTCTTTGCCGGTCACGAAGAGCATATCGGAGAGGGTGCGCCTATCTTTGTTGCTCTTGGTATCACCCTCACCGCTCACTAACTCGAGGTTATACGGAGTAGTCGCAGCGCTTAGATCGGACATCCGAGGAGCGCTGGCAGCTTTACCATCATCACCGGAAGCGATATACAAAGCCGCTGGCCATACATCCTTGTTCTTTCCTTCCTGCATCTCCTTTGCGATCTTGTTGATGTAGGCCTCCTTCATCTTGCCCGTATCATCGCTCGCCTCAATAAGCTTGAGTTGGAAGTCCTGCGACTGGAGCATATTCTGCATGAGGTTGGAGCCGATATTCATGCCTCCCATAAATCCTGTCGCCGCGCCGTTCTCAACCATCATGTAGGTTTGCATGAGAACGGTAGCGTCTGAGGCGGTCAGCTCCTTGAGAAGTTGTGTGGTGACCGATGAATTAAGGATCTGCGCGAGCCCTTTGAGCGGAGGGAGTGATATGTTCACGTTCTTTCGCTCGTTCGCACCGTAGTCCGGCAAGATCCCATTCTTTTCAAGGAATTTGTGGGGCTCAGAGAGTGAGTCAGAGAACCCCTGATCACCTGGAAGTGGAGGAAGCGCGAACTTTTGAGCGAGCGCGTTATCGGTACCGTATCGGCCGACCTGTGCAACGCCTCGCCGGGTCTCTGCCCTCATGATGGAGCGGGAGATCTGTCCCTCTTTATTGTACATGCTGAAAAGAGTATTTTGAGCTGAGGCTACGGTTGGACACAACATCGCCATGATGGTGGCGAGCATGAGAGCTAACGAGGTAATTTTGAGATTGATGATATTCACCTTCCCACTCACTGCTTTAACCCCTTCATTACGTTAAGAACCTTCTCCACCTCTTCCGCGTTCCGTTGTCCCTCAAGGTGGTAGGTCTGCTTAGCGGTAACTGCCAGGAACACAAATGTTGGATACCTCAGTATCCGCAGTTCCGGGGCGAGTGCTTCTCCATTAACGAGTGGAAATGGGAATGAGGTGATCTCGCCTACCCGTTTAAGCCCAGGAACCGCGTAACTTCGCATAGTTAGGCCAAAAAACGAGACGTTAGCATCGGCCTTATATTTTTCCTGAAGTGGTTTCAGTGACTTAGCCAAGTTCTTAGCGTTCGGGTCCCGTTCATCGAAGAATATCAACACCTTAACCTTACCTGCGGGATCTACCGGGATCTGAGGAGCGAGCTTGTGAGGCTCAGCACCACGCCCTGCTGCCCAGTTATCTCCTTCTGCGGTAACACCAGCAGCCGCAAGCGCTTGGTCTCCCTGGAACTTCTGCTGCATGCGCTCCATCTTGGTCTTCTCCATGAAGTCACGCAGCTCAAGACGGGTAGCCCCCATCTCATCAGCCTCGGGGTTAAGCTCCGTGGATGGCCGCTGGCCGGTAGCCTCCATGGCGAGGAGTTGGTAGTCGGTTGCCTTTGAAACGACCGACTTGATGCGGTTATTGCGCTCTGCGAGTGCCACCGAGTACTGCCACGCAAGCTCCTTGTCACCACTATTAAGGGCTTCAAAGAGCGCCTGCATCTCGGGTGGAGACTCCTTCTGTGCGCGAATTGGGAGTGGCTCACTCGGAGAACCGTACTTGGCGATGATCTGATCGCGGGTCATGGGCGTCTTCGGAGCGTTTTCAGTTATAGCATTTGCCCCAGCCTTACTAGCATCAAGCGCGTTTTGGGCCGTTTTTACGGCCTCTTCAGCCTCTTTTTGAATACGGAGCTTTACCTCATCAACGGTGAGTGGGTAATCACGATACATGATCTCGTGTGAGGAGTTGCCTTGAACGGGAGTTTTCCAGTCAGTGGCGGCGCCTTTACGCCAAAAGCCTTTTTGCTCGTCGAAGGTCTTCTGCTCATCGGCCACCGTCTGAGCGAACGACGACGCTGGAAGCGCGGCGGCTAATGCGGTGATGATGAGAGCGCGAAACAAACGCATACCTTTAAACTCGAAACGACCAAACCTTCTAAGGAGCCACGGTCTATTTGAGTTATGCCTTGAGCATGCCGCCGTGATACCTAACCTGTCGAACTTTGTTCGTATTTTTACACTTTTGTGAGGATTTTGAGGTGTTTGGAGATGATCGGAATAGTCGGTTTCGGGCGAATACCGGCGTCAGGAGCGCAAGACGGAAAGCAAGGCCACCCTTCGAACCGAAATAGTGCCCGTATCGGGTTCATCGAGTTCCAGCATTATGCCCCTCGCCTCCGATGCTCGACGGGCCGAATCCTACAACGCCCCTGCAAACAGAATCATCGCCACGGTGAAATAGATAACCAATCCCGCCACATCGATAATGGTTGCGACGAATGGGGCGGATGATGTCGCTGGATCTAAACGGAATCGCTTGAGAACGAACGGCAACATAGCTCCCGCGAGACTTCCTAACGTTACGACAGCCGTAAGCGAGATAAACACCGTGAAGGCCAACTCAAGCCAGTGCTCTCCGTATATTGGCGAGAACTGCGCCCAAATAGTCACTCGCAGAAATCCAACGAGGCCAAGGATCGATCCAAGCGAGATTCCGGTGATCGCCTCTCGTTGAAAGACCCTCAACCAATCCCTTAGTCGAATCTCACCGATGGCGAGCGCGCGAATAACGAGTGTAGAAGCCTGGCTTCCTGAGTTTCCACCACTGGAGATAATGAGAGGGATGAAGAGGGTGAGCACCACCGCGCTCTGAATGGCGTGCTCATAGTTAGCCATCGCGGAGGCGGTCAGCGTCTCACCCACGAAGAGAACGACAAGCCAGTGAGCACGCTTGCGAATAAGTGTGCTCACCGGTGTTTTGATGTACGGCTCCTCAAGAGCTTCGGTACCTCCGAGCTTTTGAATATCTTCGGTAACCTCTTCCTCTTGAACGTCAAGAATGTCATCAACCGTGACGATTCCGAGAAGATTCCCCGCGGAGTCCACTACGGGAAGGGTTGGCCGATCGTATTTTCGAAAGAGCTCCACCGCAACCTCTTGGTCGCTATGCGCATCGAGCGCCTCAAAGGTGAAGTTCATCAGTGAGGAAACCTCCTCTTCGGGAGAGGCGAGGAGTACCTGCTTAATATACACCTCATCCGCAAGCCTTCCTGAGGCATCCACTACGTAGAGCGTGTCGAAAGAATCGCTAGGATGTCCGTTCGTCCGAATATGCTCAAGGACCTCTCGCACCTTCCAATCCGCGCGTACGGTCAGATAATCGGGCGACATAAGACGCCCAACGCTGTGCTCGGGATATCCAAGGAGTGAGAGCGCAACCTCACGCTCCTCCTTCGAGAGAAGCGCTAAGAGTTGTCGCGCAGCTTCGGCCGGAATCTCCTCCAGCAGCGCGGTACGGTCATCCGCCGCCATCTCATCAAGGAGGCGGGCAGTCTGACGGTCGCCCAGTCCACTCAACACCTTTTTTTGAACATCAACCTCAAGTTGCGAAAAGATCTCAGCCGCGTGATTCCGAGGCAAGATGCGGAAGATGAGCACACGCTCCTCGTCGGAGAGCTCGTTAAAGATCTCCGCCACCTCTACAGGAGGAACTTCGACAAGCCTATCCCGTAGCGCATGGAGATCGCGCCCACTAATCAGGGATTGTACATCTTCGATTGTGCTCATTTCCGCTAGGCAAAGAGTTCTAGTATCGATCGCAGTCTATCAACAATCATGAAGTGGCCACCACCCTTGACCTGTTCAAATCTGCTCTGGGGGATCATTTTATGAAGAATTTTCGCCATCGAGATGGGCACATACGTATCCTCGTCACCGTGCCAGATAGTAGTTGGAGCCGTGACTCTCGGGGGCAGTCCGCGCCAATCAGATAAGAGAAGGGTAAACTCGGTCATCACCCCACGAACGCCGGGCCGTAACGACTCCTTGACGTTCCGAGCGAGAACCACACCAACCTCCGACCGGGTCACAATCGGACGATCCGCCGCTGGGAGTACGGACGAAAACCATACCTCGGCGGCACCCGGTACTGTACGCCACAATGTCGCGATCGCCCCCACCGTGAGCTGTCCTATCACCTCAAATCGCTGGCCCGCCCGTAAGATCCCTTTATTGACCCAGTGCATTCCATCGAGAGCTCCTGGATCGTGTGTGGGTCCCATGCCACTCACCACCACAAGCCGCGAGACCCTATCAGGGAGAAGTGCCGCGGTCGCCACCGCGGTCGGCGTTCCTCCCGATACTCCGAGAACACCAAACTCCGAGACCCCAAGCGCATCGGCGACAAGCCGAACATCCTGCGACCAATCCTCAATACGACGTTCTCGGTACCAATCAGACCCACCAAATCCAGGCCGATCGAGAGCGACTACAGTGATTCCGAGATCTCGCGCCACCCCATGCGCTATCGAAGCCTCAAGGCGACACGCCGGAAATCCGTGACTGTAGAAGACCACTTTAGAGAGATCACGGGTGCCAACCACGGCGTACTGCACTCGCCGCCCATGTGGATGCGCGACGATCCCCTCATGTTCACGAACCACAAGGCTACTCACGCGCGTCCGCGGAAAGGAGGTATCGCTCGTACGCCATCACACGATACTGATCCACCATACGGTGTGTGTTAAAGAATGAGCCATTCACAGCGATAGCATTTCGCATAATGTCGCCAAACGCCATGTAATTGTGAAAAAAAGTGGGCAAAACGTGGTGCTCAAGCTGCGCGTAGAGAGCCTCGGCGTCGACATGGTCCTGCTCCATCGATTCGACGCCACCATCATTAAAGCCACTCTTGATCACCCACCCCGTTACCCCCTGAATCCCTCCTTCAAGCCACCATCCATCGGCGATACTCAGGCTCGGGACGCCATTTAGCGCGCACTTCATCCCGGAGGTGCCCGACGCCTCAAGTGGCGCGCGAGGAGTATTGAGCCACACATCCACTCCAGCCACCATCTGAGCAGCGAGTTGCGTATCATAATTCGGAAGGAACGCCACCCGCACGAGATCACCACTGCGCGAACCGAGCTCATGCACAGCGCGAATAAGCTGCTTGCCCCACTCATCTCGGGGATGCGCTTTGCCCGCGAATACGAGATTTATGGGGCCAAATTGCTCGGCGAGACGTTGAAGCCGGCCAAGGTCATTAAAGATGAGCAGCGGGCGCTTGTATTCCGTGGCGCGACGCGCGAATCCAATAAGGATCCCGGCCCCGCCAAAGGGCATCCCCACTCTCGCTTCAATCGCTTGCAGGAACGATTCCCGAGACTCCCGATGCGCCTGCTGAATGTCCTCGACAGGGATGAGCGAAGCCTGCCGTAGTTGCTCACTCCTTTGACGCCATCCCGGAAGAAACGTATCAAAGAGTCGCGCAAAGGAGGGCGACGTCCAGCGAACGGCGTGCACCCCGTTGGTAATTCCATACACCTCTGCCTCTGGAAACATCGCCTTCGTCACATCCATATGCTTTCGAGAAACGGCGTTCACCGTTCCAGCGTACCGCATAGCGAGACGGGTCATGTTGAGCTGCCCGTACTCAAAGACCTGCGACGCTCGCTGAAAATGTTCGGCGGAGAGTACAGCCTCGAGGTGATCGACCGAGAACACATCGTGACCAGCGGGAACCGGAGTGTGGGTGGTAAACACCGTGCGATGGCGAAGGTGTTGGCACCGCTCTTCGGAATCAGGGCATCCCTCTTGAGGAATGTGATCCAAGAGAAGGAACGCCGCGTGCCCCTCGTTCATGTGGCAGATCGTCTCGGGGGGATAGCCGAGCGCTCGAATCATACGACCGCCACCGACACCAAGCACGAGCTCCTGCAATAATCGGAGTCGGTAGTCACCTCCATACAGGACATCGGTGATACGCCTATCCTCCTCCGTATTTTCGACCACGTCAGTATCGAGAAAGATGACCGGAACAGAGCGCCCCGTGACACCAACCTCAACTCGCTTCCACGCCTGCACACGAATAACGCGATCTTTCAGGGGAACATCAACGATAGGCTGACATCTAACCAGAAGCTGCTCCGGCTGCCACTGCTCAGGTACCTCACGTTGCTCTCCGTACTCGGTGATAGATTGGCGCACATACCCTTTACGATGGAGCAACGTGACACCCACCATCGGTACCCCGAGATCCGCTGCACCCCGAATCGTGTCACCCGCAAGTACGCCGAGACCTCCCGAGTAAGTCGGCAGCGATGGGTCGATAGCGATCTCCATGGAGAAGTATGCAATGGTTGCGGACATGACGGGATGGTAGCAGGGTGAGGATAGAAGGGGAAACGAGGATTGTTATGTTGCGCTTCTCAAGGTTGCGGATTGTGATCAAGATGCGTCTAGCAGGGTGGTGAAAAATGGTTCCGTCGTGAGCATTTTGAGAGTTTTGACGAAACGAGGCGGAGACGACGAAAAAACCGGAGGCGTATCCACAGAGATACGTTGAGGATTTTTTCG
>JBDLRS010000077.1:0-42724 GCA_039799965.1 Pseudomonadota bacterium | reverse complement strand
TAATCTTTCACTTGGATACCCGACAAACGGCCAAGTGGAAGATTAGTAATAGCCCGCGGAGGCGGGCTAAAATCATAATACTAATTTTTCAGTGTCCGGCATGCCGGTGGAAAATTAGTAGAATTTAGGAAAATTGCAAGATCAATGATTCTCGTTCGATAGCGATGGTATGACGGTGATGTCGGCCCCAGGAAAGCGCTCCTCTACGGAGTGTTTCAGGAGCATCACCCGATGGTGTACCTCCCCGAAAGGGAGATCGGCGGGAAAGGAGAGGAAGAGTTCAAGGTATACCCTGCGGGCTGTGCGTCGGGACCGCACCTTCTCTACATGAGAGTAATCTTTGCGATGGTCAGCCAGTATCGTATCGAGGGTCTTTTGTAAGGACTCCTCGATGGCGTAATCGATTAGGTCGGGAACCGAGGCAGAGACCAGTCTGTAGGATTGCCACAGCATGAACAACGAGAGCGCAATGGAGCCGAGGGGATCGACGTAAACGCTTGCCTGGCTGTCGGCGAACGCGAGCGCTACGCCGAGTGAGATAACGACCACCATCGTCGCGCAGGTTTTTGCTCGAAAGAGTCGCCACTGGGATTCGGCGATAGGAGAGGGGGACCGAGCGTCAGCGATGTAGTTTGATCCCCATAAGAGCGCGTTTCCTGCTACCGAGAGGAGCGCGAATATAAACCCGAACTCTGCGTTCTCAAGTTTCGCAGGAACGATGAGACCCCGAATGCCCGAGGTGAGCGACACGAGGAAGGTGAGAAAGAGCGCTGCCGCGACCGCGATGCCGGCGAGCTGCTCAAGTTTTCCGTACCCGTAGTTAAACCGAGAGCGTTCATCGCGTGACATCTTCTTGAGTACAGCCCATGAGGCTACGATCGCGAAGAACTCTCCAAGACATCGCAGGAGATCGGCGAGGAGGGTCGTTGAGTTGGAGATGAGTGCCGCATACGCGGTTGGAAGCAACGAGAGAAAGGTGGTGAACACCGCAACGAGCACGAGGTTCTCTTTTCGCAAGGAGTGGTCTAATGATCGGCATTTGAGAAGCATGGTGCTATTGTAGCGCCCGCATATCTGTCGGTTTTTGGGGGTGCGCCTCTAGATTATATCAAACGGTCAGCGGGGCGGTCGAGAGCGATAGTGAAGGGGCGAACAATTTGTGGGAAAGCCCTTTTGCGGGTGTTCTCAAATGAATTGGATATTACTCCAACATGTTGTAGTGGGGTGGTGGAGCCGATGAGGGCAATTCCGCACTTTCAACACAAAACTCACATAGGTATCCGTATGTCAGGGAATAGGGTTTTTTTGAGTTCTACTCTGAAACGCCTTGGGCTATCGTTGCCCGGTCTCAAGGTGTAACCCTTGGAGTTTCCCGTATGACCGCTAATGCCCGCTTCCCTGTACCTACCTGCGTCGCCGCTACCGCACACATCACCGCCGACTCCTACGACGAGCTCTACAAGCGCTCAGTTGAGCATCCTGAAAAGTTTTGGGACCAGCAGGCTCGCGCGCTGCTTCAGTGGCACTCACTGTGGAGCAAGGTCGTCTCGTGGGACTTCACGCAAGCGAACATTCAATGGTTCGTTGGAGGAAAGCTCAACGTGAGTGAGAACTGCCTCGACCGCCATCTTCTTCATCGGGGAGAGAAGGTCGCGATCGTGTGGGAGGGGAATGACCCCAGTGAGGTGCGGCGCGTCACCTATCGCGAGCTCCATCGGGAGGTGTGTCGGACCGCCACGCTCCTTAAGAGGCTCGGTATCAAGCGGGGAGATCGAGTAGCTATCTACCTCCCTATGATACCGGAAGCCGCGGTCTGTATGCTCGCGTGCGCTCGGATCGGTGCGATTCACACCGTTGTCTTCGCTGGGTTCTCCGCCGAGTCGCTGCGTGACCGGATCAACGATTGTGGATGTAAACTCCTCATCACCGCGAATAAGGGATTGCGCGGACCAAAAGCGATCCCGCTCAAGGAGACGAGCGATGAAGCGGTGGCGGAGTGTCCGTCTATTAAGAATATCCTCGTTGTGCGACGAACCGACACTACCGTGCCGATGAAGCCGGGGCGCGATCTCTCGTACGAGGATGAGTTGGCGAAGATCGGGGATGCCTACGACACTACCGTTGAAAGCATGGATTCTGAGGATCCGCTCTTCGTTCTCTACACGAGCGGTTCAACCGGTAAGCCGAAGGGGGTGCTCCATACAACTGGTGGATATCTCCTGCACGTCACAGCCACTCACAAATACATCTTCGATATCAAAGACAGTGATATCTTCTTCTGTGGCGCTGACGTTGGATGGATAACTGGTCACTCGTACGTCGTGTATGGGCCACTCTCGAACGGCGCCACGACCGTGATGTTCGAGTCGATTCCGACCTACCCGGACGCCGGTCGTTACTGGGACGCGATTGAGCGTCACAAGGTTACGATATTCTATACCGCGCCCACCTCCATTCGGGCTCTTGCGAGGGAGGGTGATCGCTACGTGAAGCGGTATGATCGCTCTTCGCTACGCGTGTTGGGTACGGTTGGAGAGCCTATCAATCCTGACGCATGGTTGTGGTACCACAACATCGTCGGGGAGGGACGTTGTCCGATCGTTGATACGTGGTGGCAGACCGAAACAGGGGGCGTTCTTATCTCGCCCCTTCCCGGCGCAACGGAGACGAAACCCGGCTCCGCCACCCGACCATTTTTCGGTGTTCAGCCGGTCGTCGTTGATGAGGGTGGCGCCGTGCTTGAAGGGAATGGCGTAACCGGCCGGTTGTGTATCAAGTATCCATGGCCTGGGATGATGCGAACTGTGTACGGGGACCATCAGCGGTTTGTGCAAACGTACTTCTCGATCTATCCGGGATTGTACTTCACCGGCGACGGATGTCGACGTGACGAGGATGGATACTACTGGATTACAGGTCGGGTTGATGACGTGCTCAATGTGGCTGGTCACCGCCTCGGCACGGCGGAAGTTGAAAGCGCAATCGTCCGCTCTGGGGTGGTCGCTGAGGCCGCGGTGGTCGGAATCCCGCACGATGTGAAGGGGCAAGGTATCGGAGCGTTCTGTGTGCTGCGAGGCGACGTGGGTGAGGGGATCGACGTGACGCGCGAAATTATTCATTCGGTGCGAGAGATTATCTCCCCGATAGCGACACCTGACGCGCTCTGGTTTGTGCCAGGACTTCCAAAGACCCGCTCCGGAAAGATTATGCGACGTATCCTGCGCAAGATAGGCGAGGGGGAGTATGTTGCGGTTGGAGACACGACAACTCTCGCGGAGCCCGCTGTTGTTGAGCAGATTATCAATCGCGTGAAAGAGTCGCGCGGGGTGTAGGAGGGGTTGGGAGTTCCTCTGAAATCACGTGAATCTTCAGTCTATTACGAACTAGGTGTCTCAAACCCATAAGTTGTGGCATACTTATCGGTATGTAAGGGTTGTGGCATCGCACTGGCGCCGCAACAAAGAAGAAAATTATCGTAGCGGTGCAAGGGCTCATCCTCCTTATTTGTTCGTGTCAGACATTTGTTCCTGTGAGACATTTGTTCGTGTGAGACACATTTATTCGTGTGAGATACGTACTTTTTTCCACCGGCACGCCGGAGAGTGGAAAATTCGTAGTCTCGTGTGTAGCCCGCCTCGGCGGGCTAGTACTAATAGTCCACTTGGCCGTTTGTCCGGTATCCAAGTGGAAGAGTAGCAACTGAGAAGGCCCTGGTAGTGCGTAAAAGCTGGTGCAATGTAAATTCGGGCCGCGTTTCGTTATACGTTGACGGCCCCACAATTGATGAATCGTACCTATGACAACTGACACTAGTAGTATAGCGGCCCCTCAGGTTGAGGAGTCCTTCTTTGATCTCGTTAAACATCCAAGTATTCGAGGGCAGCTTAAGGCTCTCAAGATTACAACCCCAACCCCGGTACAACGCGCGGCGATACCAGCCGTATTGACCGGACAGGATTGTATCGTCGAGGCACAAACGGGAAGTGGAAAAACCCTTGCTTTTGTTCTGCCGATGCTCTCGCGCCTCATCGACGCCTCTCCGGTTGATGGCACCTTCGGTTTAATTATCTGCCCAACGAGAGAGCTTGCGTTGCAGGTTCGTAACGTTATCGTTTCGGTTTTAGAGGACCTGAGCCCCGCCTGCATTATCGGTGGGGCTAAGCAGGAGGGACAGATCCGTGACCTTCGAAACGATCCCCGCATCGTGGTGGGAACCCCAGGGCGTATTCAGGATCTGATCGATCAGCGTAAGCTAGACCTCCGTAACTGCAAGATGTTCGTTCTTGATGAGGCTGATGAGATGCTCTCCATGGGCTTCGTGGAGGAGGTGCGCGCGATCCTGTCGAAGCTTCCGAAAGAGCGACAGGGGTGCTTCTTTAGTGCCACGATGACTCCACGTGTAGGACAACTCGCTGAGTCGTTCTTGAAGAAGCCGCTTCGCGTTGAGCTTGAGCCCGTTGAGGAGACCTCGCAGCTAATCGAGCATCTCTTCTGTCGAGTAGATGGGGGCCTTACGAGCAAGGCGACCGCGCTCGCGGCCTTCCTGCAGGAGTATCAACCGAAAGCCGCAATAGTATTTTGCAACTTGAAATCTGACACTGAACTTGTGCAGATCCTCCTTCGTAAGCGTGGGATTGAGTGTGAACGTCTAAACTCAGACCTCTCGCAGAAGGAACGTGAAAAGACGATGAATAAGTTCCGGTCCGGTGAGATTAAGGTACTAGTGGCTACCGATGTGGCCGCGCGAGGTATCGACGTAAAGGATCTCGATCTTGTGGTCAATTACGCGATGCATGATACCCCTGAGACCTACGTGCACCGTACCGGGCGAACGGGCCGTGCGGGTAAGTCGGGTAGGGCGCTCTCCCTCGTTGCGCCTCAAGATTTCCCACTCTTTTACGGCCTCCAGAAGAAGTTGCCCGCGACTCCAGTTGAGGTGCAGATCCCCCAGCCGAGGACGGCTGAGGTGGCGTAATGATACCACCTCTGATCGCAATGGCTGGGGAGCGCTTGTTGGTTTACCGAGAACTTGAGAGAGCGCCCCCCAAGCGGCACGAAAGAGGATGGAGTTGAGCTTTCGGTCGTACTTGAAAAACATCAGACCAGCAACTGCCGAATTTAGGTTGATATGTAGGGAAGCTCGAGAATAGGGCGCTGCCCCGCTACTAGAGATAAAAGTAGCTTTACGCCCCGCACAACTATGATACGCTTTTCGGATGAGTCCGAGTGCCGATTTAAAACTTGATGAATTAAAAAAAGCGCTACATCGACTCAAAGAGGCTTTAGTGGTGCCTAAGTCGGATATTGTTCGCGACTCGGTGATTCAGCGTTTCGAGTTCACAGTAGAGCTCAGTTGGAAGGTACTCCAGAGACATCTAAAATCCTCAGGTGTTGTTGAGTCATTAACGCCTAAAAATGTATTCCGCGAGGCGGCTAAGCTGGGAATCGTGAAAGACCCTGAGGCGTGGATTAAGTTTGTCGATGCGCGCAATCTTTCAAGTTACACGTACAAGGAGTCGCTCGCCGAAGAGGTGTACGCCAGCGCACTGCTCCTACCCCCTTATGCTGAGGAGCTAGTCCAAGCCATCGAGCGTACTGTATGAGGTCGGATATATTCGGGCTCAGTCAGCCTCACTGGGAGCTACTCACTAGGCTTCTACTACAACCTATTAAAGAGGCTGGGGGCCGCGTCTGGATTTTCGGTTCGCGCGCCCGAGGTAATTATCAGCAGTTTTCTGACTTGGATGTGCTAGTTGGGGGACCTGTTACACCCGCTCTTATCTCGTCCATCGGCGAGCAGCTCGAGGAGAGCACCTTGCCAATACGCGTTGATCTAGTGTTAGAGCAAAATCTGGCGGACGCGTATCGATCTGGGGTGTTAAACGAGCGAGTTGAGATTTCGTAGGTCTCAATTGCCAGGAAAAACGATCGCTTTTTGTAAGTGGTTGAGATGTGGTAGCGGTTTAATTTCGGTGCAGCTACGGATGATAAGATTAGCCCCGAAATGCAAGGTCTATCGCTTTCGGGTGGGTTTCAACGTTCCATCAATGTTCCACGTAATAGTGAATATGGGCGACTAAGTAGCGAAAAGTAGCAATTCACGTACACCTGGATGGGAGGGAGCTTGCTTGTTGTTGCGTGTCGGGAACAGTCCAACAAGGAAGCGACTGTGATCATCAAGGATACTTAATGGTTCGCACCGAGCGGGTCCCCTCCCCATGCAGCCTTTGAGATCTACCTGCCCCATCTCATTCGGACGCTCCTTGCTAGGCTGGGCTTACCCTCGGGCAAGCTCTTTCCTCTGACAAGGAAAACACTCCCTCCCACGAGAGCAGTCAGGATCGGCCACCAGTAGATTCCTTGATAGCTCCAAAAGACTAACTCGGGCCTATTATTTCTGAGTCCAAATTCCAGCGCCGGAATGAGAGCTAGGGAGTAGCCGAGAATTGCGAATGATGCCCCTACTGCAAGGGATACTACAGCGGTTCGAGGAGGATACCGATGCGCTACGCCGCAGAGAGAAACAATGAGGGGCGGAAGAATCGCAAACATGAAAGAAAAGGAGAAGTACACAAATGCGTAAACATCTGAGGCGATCCCGAATATGATCGCCATGCATATAACACTTAATGGAACCACCCCAGTTACTCGACGAGCTGTTTGGAGCGCCGCTAGGTCGCCATCCGAGTTCGACTGCTCTGCGAGCGTACCGCGACTCCTCGCTAAAAAGTCAGGAAAGATCGAATGACTCGCAGACATTATGTAGGTATCTATCGTTGACATAGCAGCGCATATCAGGCCCCAGATCAGGATCGCGCACAAAACCGCCGCGATAAAAGGACCGGACAGGGTGTTGCCAAACGCCACAACCTCACCCGCGACAACTCTAATGAGGTCCGGTGAAAGCGAGGAGTTCGGCGCTGTGATATGTATGAGTGTTCCAATTCCTACAAATGCAAATGAGAGCACTCCGAAATAGAGTGTCGGAACGACCCCAACCGTTCCCCAAAAAGAGCTGAGGCTGCTGCTCCGCTCCTTAGTTGCGGCACACCGCTGCCATTGATCCATCGCCGTTGGCCACCAGAGACCCCAAAAGATGATATTAGAGATCAAGAAGGATACGTATCCCCAGACGCCCTGCCTGTCTGGATTAAAAACGAGTTGGATGATCCCATCCTCAGTTGAGCTGAAGTTAGCCGGGTACTTAGAGACGATCAGGTCGAATTGCGAGAGCACTACGGCACACAGAACAGCAACCATCAAAGAGATTATGATCCATTGCACGAAATCAGTTTGAACCACTCCACGAAATCCAGCCCGGACGTTATACACAGCTATAGCAAGAGTGACAGCAGCGATGAAGATAAAGGGACGGAGAGGTAGGTGAGTAAAAGGAATATGAGGTTCATTCGGGAACAGTATATTGAGGATGTGAGAGGCCACAACAAGCTCACACGCGATAAGCCCAACATACGAGCAGCAGCTCAGCAACGCACATGTGGCCTTTACGTCGTTACAACCGAACGATGCCCCGATAAACTCATGGAGCGTTCCAAATGAGCCAAACCAACTGTTGCCCGCGCGGCTTTGAGTGAGCGATTCCACGCGATTTACTGTAATGGCCGAAGCGAGTTGGGTGAGTATCCAAAAGAGCCATACGAAAGGAAACACCGCTAGCCCGTAGAGATAGCCGTAGTACATTATAAGCAGGCACGAGCCCGACAGCCCCGCGTTCGCCGCAATCAGGGTCGCGCTGAATAACAGGGGCTTAAAATCATCGCCGTAGAGAAAAAATCTTAAGAGGGACGACACATTCTTAGCCTCTCGTAACGACAAGAAGAGAAATAGACTTAACATCGCTACGATTCCTAAGGTCAAGACAATGCCAAAGGGCTGATGTAGGTGCATGTTTTAACCTATGTTGGCTTTAGGCTGCATTTTTAACGCGCTTCGGGCGAGCTGTGATCCTTTCCCGTACATATTGATGGTAGAGAAGAGCGAGTTATCCACAGTCGGCGCTGATCGAGCTCTGCCCTACGGGCTCACTCCGCGCCGCCTAAGGATAACTCTTCTCGAGGGTTCATGCTGCCTCTTTTCTTTCAAAATCTTGAGGCGACAGGTACCCTAAAGCGGAGTGTCTCCGGTTAGTATTATAAAAGCACTCGAGCCAGTCAAAGACCACTCGTCGTGCCTCATCTCTCGTTCGGAACATCTTGCCGTGAATGGCTTCGACCTTCAGCGAATGAAAGGAACTCTCAGCCTACTTCATCGTCCCAGCAGTTATCATTGCGGCTCATGCTGCATGTAAAGCCGTTCTGACGCAAAAGAGCCTGGCTCCCTCGATAAAAGTGACAAAGGGTACCAGCGGCCTTTCCAAGACGTCTACGCGCCTGAAACGGAGAAGACACAGAGCCTTGTTGAAGGGAAATATCTTACGCTTTTGAATTGCTAGCCCGCTTTTCCGAGAGCAAAAGCCACAGCAGCTTCGGCATGTATGCGCGTCGTGTCGAAAAGAGGAACGGAGCTATCCTTTGCAGAGAGGAGGATACCTATCTCAGTACACCCAAGAATGACCCCCTCCACACCGTCGCGAACCATCTCCTCTATAATTCGTCGGTAGTGCTGGCGAGATTCATCTAGAATCGCCCCTCTACACAGCTCTTCGTAAATGACCCGATGCACAATTTCACGATCGGATGAACCGGGAATAACAACTTCCAGGCCATGACGAGCTAGTCGTTGCCGATAGAAGTCCTGCTCCATCGTGAAGCGAGTTGCGAGTAGCAGCACCCGTCGAACCCCCTTGGCCTTGATACATTCCGCTGTCACATCTGCGATATGAATCAACGGGATGGGCACTGCCGAAGAGACCTCGTCGGCTACCTTGTGCATGGTATTTGTGCAGATTACTAAACACTCTGCTCCGGCTGCATCCATCCCCTTAGCGGCATCGCAGAGCACTTGGGTTGCCCCCTTCCAGTCACCGTTACTCTGAAGCTCGGCAATGTGTGCGAAGTCTACGCTATAGAGCACGACCTTGGCGGAGTGAAGCCCTCCGAGGCGCTTGCGAACTTCCTCATTTATGATCCTGTAGTAGTGCGCAGTAGACTCCCAACTCATTCCACCCAAAAGTCCGATAATTTTCATAGAGTCAACCGAGGTAACGTTTCAGCAGGCGGGCCAACCGGCGAGCCGCCAGCATTGATTAGAACGCAGGCGCCTGCGGTGCTGCCACTGGAAACAGTGGAAGACCTTCCGCCGACGGGTCAATGAGATGCACGCTCGCGGCGTCAATCGCTCGTGTGCATGGCAGCTCGCTCTATCGCGACATGGGCCCTTCAAAGCTCTTATTTTTTGGTGAGCAAGGCGGCAATCTGCTGCATTTTTCTGTTATACTCCTTTTAGTTGCAACGCACCATGAAAAGAGCCGCCGCAGTTCAATATGTTACCGATGAGCATGGTCGCAAGAAATCAGTTATCCTCCCCGTTGAGACCTATGAGGAAATGCTTGAAGACATTCAGGATCTCGTTGCCGTTGCTCAGCGTCGAAAGGAAAAGACGATATCATTCGAAGAAATGAAAAAGAGGCTAAAAAAAGATGGTCTTCGTGAAATCGAGTGGGTAGCGCTCGGTGTTATCCCGACGTGCACGTAGGTTCACGTTTACGTGCACGAGCACGTTCACGTGGAAAGGGCGCTATGTATGAGCCAAAACAAGGGTTTACGTTGCCTCTGTGCTCGTTGACACCCACTCCATTCCACGATGGGCCATCTTTCTATCACCGTGCCTTTTCAAGCATCGCGCTTATCTATCGCATTTCCTTAATCCCTCCACACGTGGTAATCTCCCCACATATTAGTGAAGTTCTTACATCCACATCGTTGGGCGCCGGGTGCCGTCAGAGTGCACATTCGGGCTTTACTACCAAACACAACGTTCGAAGTAGTGTGACACCGGCATCACCACTTCTCTGTAAAATAGGCTAGTAATGCACAGCGATACTTTAGCTGCGGAAGAGATCCGTACGCTTACCTTTGATGATCTCCCCTTGGCTCCTTTCCTTAAGGAGACGATCAAGGCGATCGGTTACACCCATCCAACCCCAATTCAAGCGGAATCGATTCCTCTCGTTGTCGAAGGACGGGATCTTATCGGGCTCGCGCAGACGGGAACCGGAAAGACGGCAGCCTTCGTTCTCCCGATCCTCCAGAAACTGAGTGGCTCGAAAGAGAAGGGCGCCAAGGCACTCATCCTCGCTCCAACTCGTGAGCTCGCTGAGCAGATCAACGATGTTATTAAGGAGCTTGCTCCACGAACTGGGCTGAAGAGCATTACCATTTATGGAGGTGTGTCTCACGGTCGCCAGGTATCCGAGCTTCGTGGCAAGCCGCAAATTATCGTGGCGTGTCCAGGTCGCTTGCTCGATCACCTAAGCGCTCGCACGTTCGACCTCGCTGGGATCGAATACCTTGTACTCGACGAGGCTGACCGTATGTGCGACATGGGCTTCCTCCCAGATATAAAGAAGATCATCTCAAAGCTCCCAACGGAGCGTCAGACCCTGCTCTTCTCCGCAACGATGCCTGACGAGATTCGCGAGCTTACGGGCGGAATTCAAAATAACCCGGCGATTGTTCGAGTTAAGATTGAGGACGCTAACGCTTCTGTGTCGCACGCGATGTATCAGATCGCACAGGCCTCGAAGCCTCATGTTCTGTCGCACTGGCTCCAAGAAAACCGAGAAGCTCTCGTAGTTGTCTTCACGAAGATGAAGCACACCGCGAAGCGTCTAGCGGAGCAGCTCGCTCGCAAGGGGCAGCACGTCACGTCGCTTCACGGAAATCTCTCTCAAGGGAAGCGACAACAGGCGCTCAACGGCTTTAAGGATGGTCGTTACCGAGTTCTTATCGCTACCGATATCGCCGCGCGTGGTATCGACGTTAAGGGTATTACGCACGTTGTAAACTACGATATGCCTGAAAATCTTGACGCCTACATTCATCGTACTGGTCGAGCTGGAAGAGCTTCGGCGACAGGTGCGGCGGTATCGTTCGTGACTAAGGCTGATGGCTCACTTCTTCGCACAATTGAGCGATGGCTCAAGACGCCAGTAGCTCGGTTGGAGACCCCTATCCTTGACGGTGTTGAGGAGGAGGTTGTCGATACTGAGCGAAGTGGCCGTCGAGCACGGCCAGGACGAAACGCTCGACGTGAGCGGCCTGGGCACAGAGAGCGTTCTGAGCGCGGGGCTCGGGCCCCACGGGAGGAGAGAGCTCCACGCGAGGATACCGTTCTCGAGACCGCGGAGGTTGCTGGCAGCGATTCTACGACCAAACCACGGCGTGATCGTCGGGAACGCTCAGATCGCGCCGAGCGTCCAGCGGGACGTTTCGGAGATCGCAGAGACCGCACTCCTCGTGGTGCGCGAAGCGCCGACCGTGGTGCGCGAAGCGCCGATCGTGGCGAGCGAGGCGATCGTTCAGATCGACCTCAACGGGAGCGAACCGAGCGACTTCAACGTGGAGTGCGCGGCAATCGTGAAGACAGTGGATTCGGACGTCGCGATCGCTCTGATGGAGCTCCGCGCGAGCGTGGAGAGAGCGCAGGTCGTCCTCGATTCAACGACAGACGAGAGCGTCAGGGCGGTGAGAGGGGACCGCGCTACGCGTATGGGCCTGAGAGTGAAGGTCGGAGCACTCGTCCTCAGTTCGCTCGCGATGAGCGTGGAGCTGGTCGTGGTCGGTCAAACGACCGCTTTA
This sequence comes from Pseudomonadota bacterium, assembly GCA_039799965.1. Classification (GTDB taxonomy): domain Bacteria; phylum Bdellovibrionota_C; class UBA2361; order UBA2361; family OMII01; genus OMII01. The sequence goes on along the minus strand of JBDLRS010000077.1, from coordinate 30,965 downwards.
GCGAACGTACAAACCGAGGTAATGACCGATTCAATGGACGCGCAAGCTCTGTTCGTGGCGGCGAGGGGTCAAACCGACGAGGGCAACCTCGAGATCGCTTTGAGCCCCTTGAGGGGCCAGACATGAGCCAGGTGGAGGCACTCAAGGTTCTTGAAAAGCGAGAGCGTGCCCCTCGGGGTGGTAACCGCGGTGAACGGCCTCCTGGAGGTCGCGGCGGCTTCGGTGGAAGGTCACAACGATCTGGCGGTAGTCGTGAGCGCGGACCACGTCGGGCTTGGGACCGATAGCTGGTCGGCGTGAGCTAGCAGGGAACTGCCCCATCGCATACCCTAATCTCGGATCGTGGGCTACCAATTCCTTACAGAAGGAGTGGTAGCCTATGCGTCCAACAGTTCAGGGTCATGAAGCTCAAAAAATTCTTATAGTGGACGACAACGCCGCGGCAGCGCAGACGATGGCTATGTTGCTTCAGATGGCTGGCCATACCGTCTTGGTGGTTGAAACCGGTGGCGGGGCTATTCGGGAGTGTTCGCATTTCGATCCTGACGTTATCCTCCTTGATATCGGTCTTCCGGACATCAACGGCCACGAGGTGGCTAAGCGTATCCGTGAGTCATTTGGGGCCGCCTCTCCGCTCTTAGTGGCTGTTACAGGATGGGAGCGACAGGACATGCACCCTGGATGTGGTGACTGTACTGAGTTCGACCTCTTTTTGACCAAGCCCGTAAATTATGACGACCTAGAGAAACTCCTTCAGGGTACTATCTCTCGAGGCGGAGATGTTCCCATGGCTGGATAGGTACCGGCACCTCGCCCAATCCCCGAAAAGGCGGTTCTCCTGTACTGGTTGCACCGGTGTCTTTACTGATAGCGCGAGACCGTTCACAATCCACCAGGCCTCTCTCTCTCTTGGTGGTACTATGAATCGTATCTTCGAAAGCCTTCTCGCGACTATCGTGTTCGCGTTCTCTCCAACTACCGCGTGGGCACAGGATGCAGTCCTTCAGGATCGTAACGGCGATGGGTCTGTCGAGGTTATCGCCTTTGGCGATAGTATTACCTACGGTGTCGGAGATGGTTATTCCCCTGATGAATACGTGGAGGTGATTCCCGACCTCGGAAAGCCAAGCGGATACCCTCTTAGACTCTCTTCGCTTCTTGGCGTGTCGGTTCTTAATTCCGGTGTACCGGGTGAGGGGCTTGCGGAGGATGGTTCTGAGACCGGCGTCGAGCGCTTCCCGGGGGTTGTACTCGGAAGCGATGCCGATGTTGTGATTATCGCTGAAGGAACCAACGACGCGCAGCGACTCGTGCCTAACGACGTGTTCGTGCCCGCGCTGCAAAAGATGATTAACGTCGCGCGCGCTTCCGGTCGGCAGGTTGTTCTCTCCACGCTCGCCAGTCCGATTGCGTTGCGGTCTCAATACGCTCCGTTTACCCAGAATATCTCGAACCTCATTCGCGATGTTGCCGTTATAAATTCTCTGCCGCTTGTCGACATTGAAAAACTTTTCCAGGATGGGTGTCCTGTGTATGACGACTGTCAGTACTACAACCGCCCAGAGGGGCTTCATCCCAACACGGTTGGCTATGACGCGATAGCGGCTGGTATGGCGGGTGTCTTGCAGGGCGGGTAAGGCGCGACTATTTCTTGCGCGGGCCGTAGGAGAGCTCCTTGGCGGGACTCTCCTCGACGCTGAAACGTCGCTTGTCGTACCACTCGACCATTTGAATGCTGGAGTGTCGAGAGAACTCTTGGACCTCTCGGTGAGGAATGCCGTCGGCTAGCAGCTTTGTAATCGCAGTGGCGCGAGCGGAGTGGGGGGTTGCGTACCTTCCGGCGCCAGCGGCCATGCAATACTGTTTAAAGAGGAGGTAGAGGCCGGTGTCGGACATTGGTTTGTTCGTGATAGTTTGGCCGCCCTTTCCCGTGAATCCAACAAAGAGGTAGTCACCGTCCATCGCTCCGTGGGCTCTTCGCTCATGAACGAGCTCCCAAAGGTGCTCCGCTGCCCATGGAGGGATCGCTTGCTCGGCGTCTTTTTTCGCCTTTGTGTGGCGCAGGTAGAGAAAAGTTGTGCCGGACGATGTTTTCTTGATGTCTCCGATTCGTAATGCAACGACCTCGCTCCGCCGGAGACCGCCACCGAAGAGGGTGGCGAGGATCGCTCTGTCGCGGCGTCCCTTTGGTGTGTTCGGATCCGGGATCGAAACGATCTCCATAACGAGATCAAAGTCGATCATCTGGGTAGGGCGCTTTCGACCGGCATCCTTGGGAGGAGGGGGCACCCTATCGGCTTCGAATGGATTCTCACCGATACCCACATTACTCGATACGAGCATTCGATAGATCCGTCGAAGCGCCGCAAACTTCTTGTGAATGGTCGCGTTCGATTGTGTCGCGTCTAACCCGTCTTTTTTGACGCCCCGACCTGATGCTCGCTCGACCGTGAGGCCTCTCCCTGACGAGACCCGACCTCCCATGCGCGCCATGCGGGGCTTTTCGCCCGGTTTCTGCTCTAAAAACTTTCGATACGCGATGGCGTGAAGATCGGTTGCGGATATCATCGCGTCCGCGGCCTCTGATGTTCCCGGTTCGGTACGCAGAAAGCGGCACCATTCGGCGATGATTCCTGAGTACGTCACGCGGGTCGCTGGAGACTTCAGCGAGAGGAACGCGGAGATGCGTAGCCACACCTTGTCCGCGTTTGAACTTTTTCCCCGAACCACGAGCGATGACATCTTACGTAGAAATTAAAGGTTACTAGTTTTCTAGTTCTCGTAAAGTAAAGTGTAGGGTCTACGGTCTGGGAGCGCAAGGGGGAATCGTGTGCCAGGAGGCGTGTGGTCTCATTAGACGGGCTGTGAGTGAGAGTTTTGGAACGTTCTGAATCGTTGTATAACGTTAGCCATGCGAAGCGTATACATTCAGAAGCCACTAGAGTTTCGACTGGAGGTCCCGTTGGAGGCCGCCGTTCAGGGTGAGGCGGTGCCGTGTAAGGTTACGGTCAAAAACCACGGATCGGAGCCAGCCCCCCTTCCCCAATTTTCACTCCTTCTCGGACTTGGGGCGCTGAAAAAGGTTAAGGCCAAGGCGTCCGATGCCTTTGAGGTGCTTGCTCGCGCTGATCTCGATCGCTCGCAGGTTGTGCCAGCTAACGGTGAGTTTGTGACGTCGTGGGAGTTCCACTTGGACCGAAATAGCCCCCTTTCGGATAAAAATCAGACGCCGTTTCTTTTATATGGTAACGGCGACACGCCGGAGAATATCGGTCAAATTCCCCTCACCGTTACGATGCATCCTCGCGCGCGAGCGGTCTTCGATACGTGCGAAAGAGTTTTTAGCCTGATTAACAAGGGCGAGACGTGGAAAGATGGCTACACGCTCGTGAAGTACAAGGCTCCCGATCTCAGAAAGTTCTCGCTCGTGGAGGAGATTGTGATCGGTGTGCGGTTCGTCGATGATTCGCTTGAGTTGGGCTATACCTTTAAGGTGAAGAAGATCGACGCGACGGCGCATTCACTGAATTTCAAGAAAGGTAAAGCCGAGGTCACGCAGACGTGGAGTCCGCAAGAGTATCTCTTCGGTGGCGGATTTATTCGCCAGGAGTTCGTTGAGAAGATGCTCGATGAGGCGTTCTCGGTGGTGGCGACGGGGTTTTAATTCCTCAAATTCCCATCCTGCGAACTCGCTAATTGCGCCTAAGGCGCTTCGCGCATTCCCCTACCTCGGCCCCTGACACACAAAGAACAGCTCCTCCGTCTCATCCGAGGGTTTCTTGCGGTCGGGGTCAACGAGGGTTACGCGCTTGAAGTAGGTTGAAAGCTCTTTGAGGATCTGGGGAGTGGGAACGACAAGCTCCGGGATAAGCACCTCGTGGTTGCGATAGAGCTCCCCCTTCTCTCGCTTGAGAAGGCGAAGGTTCACGAGGTACCGGTACCGACGAACGCGTTGTACGTCGACGATAGAGATCTCGTTCTTCATGATCTCCGCGAAGACGGGCTCGGTGGCGTACCGCTCCATCTTCGTCTCAGTGTTCACGTCGAAGATAAACACACCCCCCGGGTTGAGATGTTTGTGAGCGTTGGCGAACACCCGCTTCCAGGCGGAAAAGCTCGTCACGTGATTGATCGTGTCGAAGGGGCAGATGATAGCGTCGTAGCGCTCGTCGAAGGAGAACCGGGTAATGTCCCCTACCGAGACCTTCGCCCTCGGCGCTTTTCTCTTTGCGATCTCGATCATCTTTGCCGAGAGATCGATACCCCGAGCCGAATACCTTTGAGAGAGAAGTTTGAGCATGCTTCCGGAACCGCATCCGAGCTCAAGGAGGGTTTTAGCTCTTGGGGCGTAGGTACGGAGGAGCTTTTGGAGGAAGAGCGCGACGTCCTCACGTTGTCCAACAACCGCGTCGTAGTGAGATGCGAAGATATCGTATGCGTTCATAGCCGCGATTGTAGGTGATGTGAGGTACTGCAACAAGCCGCGGTTGTGAGCTGAGCCGAACGTGCTCGTTAGCGACTAAGCACCGCAACCGCAACTTGCAGTTCCGCGCCAAAGGCGCAAAGCAGGAACTTCTCGGCCTCATCCGCGAGTCCACGCTTCATGCAGTCCTCAAGACCAAGGAAGCACGCTGCTCCGGAGATGTTTCCGATCTTGGTGATTCCATCGGTGTAGAGTTGCTCGTCGCGAATTCCGAACGGGGTTGGAAGTTCGTTAAGCATACGGACGTTCGCTTGATGCGGAATGATGTAGAACTTTGAGAAGTCCTCAACACCCGAGAGCTCTCGAACTCGAGGGACGATTCGGGTACCGAACTCAAAGACGCCGCGGCCACGCATTTGAAGGAGGCATACCTTCGGCTCCGCGCTCTCCTTTTGCGCCAGGGAATTGGGAAGATTGATAACATCGACGCTCTCGCCGGCGTAGCACTCAGAGGCCACGTGCTCGATAACGAAACCGCCGGTAGCCTCAGGGTCGTTCGTTACGACGACCGCGGAGATTCCATCGCTAAAGAGGATGGCGGTTTTCCAGCTCTCGCGATCGATCATGCGGCTAATGTGGTCACCAGTAACGAGCACGTAGGTGCTTACCTTTCCACGCGCGGTGTCAGCCAGAAGTTGGTTAAACGTTGCCTGTAAGGCTTGAACCCCTCCGGCGCATCCCATACCGACGTTGCAGGCGAGAACGTGGGTGAGGTCGAGCTTTGCGGCGACCATTGGAGCGAGGCTTGGGATCAGGTAATCCGTTGTTGGATTACACGATGAAAAGATACCAGACACCTTGGAGAGCGGGACGTTCGCCATAGCGAGGGCGTCGATCGCCGCATCTCGGGCGAGGGTGACGAGATCTTCACCGGGGGCCATACGGTGAAGTCGAGTAACGCCGGACACCTGACCTATCGTGCCCGGATCCTTCTTGAAATAGCTCTCAAGGGTCTCAGCGTGGACTACCTCGGACCCTAGTCGATGTGCGACTCCAGTAATACGAATCTTCATAAACGGACCCCGTTAAACGCTCGGGCCAATATATACGATCTGGGCCAGCTAGGAACGGTTCCAGGGTAAATTTTTGGTTATTTTTCACCATTTTAGGCGTTTGACCTGGTTGTTTGAGTCAGCACGATAGGTGGATCGGTAGGGTTTGCCCCGTAGGGGTCTCTTGTTCCCCTATTCGTTGTCCAGGGCTGTCAGCTTATTGGTTTAGGCCCCAAGATATGCCGTACCGCTCTGCAATCGTATTTCGAGCGCCGTGGCTAAAAATCTGAGGATTTTTGAAGTTTTAGATCCCTTTTATACGGATCGTGCTAAAGTGCTACAGCGATGACCGAACCGATCACAAAAGAGCTTCTGCAGACCCTTATCGGCGCCGTTGAAGATGAAGCGCGCGAGGCGAGGGGCGTGTCGACCTCGTTCACCCTCGGCAAAGGAGAACGCATCGCGACCGCCTCTCAACGCCCCCTCTACTCATTCCATCTTGCAAACCCACCCCGCCTCCAAGAGGAGGCTCGGGGTCGGCTCTCTGTGAAGGGCGCGGTAGTTGAGTGTACCGTCATCTCCAGAAGAAGTGATGGGCTCGATGTCGAAACCTTTATCGACCTCGGTGATGAGATCGAGTCAGCTATCCTCACGGTCGATAAATCAGAGCTCCTCTCAATCCTTGCCGCTCGGCTTGAAACTGTGTCGGGTGAGGATCCCCCCTTCTCTTTCAATAAATGTCGCGCGGCGCAGGTGCTTGACATCTCCTCCCTGCACGCGCCGACGGAGAGCGAGTTTATCGGCGCTCCTGACGACCTGACGAGTGATCAACAGGAGGCTTTTCGCAGTGCGCTGCGGAATGAGGCGACCTTCGTGTGGGGGCCTCCAGGGACGGGAAAGACGGTCACGCTCTCCGCCATAGCGTTCTACCTCTTTTCCCAAAACAAGCGGATCCTCCTCGTCTCGCATACGAATCGCGCGGTGGATGGGATCGTGCTTGGGCTGTGCAAACGGATCGTTGGGAAATCTCGGGTAAACCTTCCTGAGGGAAGTATCGTTCGCGTGGGTCAGGTGTCTCGAAAGGCGCTGCAAGCCTCGTTCGGTCCTCAGGTATCGCTGGAGCAGTTGGCCGAAACCCAGCAACGCAAAGTTAGAGAGCGGGTCGGTCTCCTTCGAAAGGAACGAGAGTTGTGCGCTCATGAACTTGAGGGGCTGATCTACCAGCAAGGTTTGATAGCCAAGCAGGGTGAGCTTCAGGATGAACTGGGCAACCTTCAGAAGCTGTACGCGCAGGCACGGGGTTCAGAGAGCTCCTTGACTACGGTGCTCCGCGTTCTTCGGATCCGCTATGGAACTGGAGATGGCTCAGGGACCTCGATCGATGAGATCAAACGTTCCATGAAGGCTATCACCGGTGAGATCCTCCGGGTTGCGACAGAGCTCAAAGGGATCTCCGCTGGTGAGGTTAACGATCGGATTGAGGACCTCAAATCCCGTGACGGGGAGTTGACCGAGGCGATCCGCGACCTTGAGTCACTTGTTGAGGATTCCAGCGTCTCCGCGCTTCAGCGCGCGCGGGTCATCGCGTGCACCGCTACGCAGGCCGTGCTGCGATGTCAGAGTCTCGGCGAGTTCGACGCGGTTATCGTCGATGAGGGATCGATGCTTCCCCTCCCCTACGTTGTATTCCTGGCAGGTTTGGCGAAGGAGAAGGTGGTCGTTGGTGGTGATTTTAGGCAATTGCCCCCGATCTCGCTCTCCAACTCGCCGAGGGCCCGAGATTGGTTCGCGCAAGATGTATTTGGGGTCTCCGGTGTGGTGGACATTGTCGATCGTGGCGAGGAGCATCCCTCGCTCGCGATGCTTACGACGCAGTTTCGTGGTCACGAGGCGCTAGGCGTGCTCATCAATGACCGGTTTTACGGTGGAAAGCTCGTTGCGCGACATAAGGAGCCCCCCGCACTGGATCGAACGGATCTCCCTGAGTGGATTTCCCGGGGGTCCGTCGTCTTGATCGATTCAAGCTCGCTCGACCCCCGGGGCCATCTGGAAACCAATTCAAAGGGGAATCTGACTCACGCAATGATCACACGGTCGTTGTGTGGTGCGCTTCGAAGCGCCGGTCTCGCCCATGGGCCAAGTGATGTTGGTGTGATCGCCCCCTATCGGGCGCAGGTCTCCCTCCTTGAGGATCTTCTAGAGGAGTCGGAGTTGTCGGACGTAACCGTTGGAACCGTGCATCGTTTTCAAGGGGCGGAGCGAGAGACTATTATCCTCGATCTGACCGAGAGCGAGCCACATACACTTTCATCGTTTCTGGGTGGCGTCACGCTTCGGGATACCGGGTCTCGTCTCCTTAACGTTGCTCTGAGTAGGGCTCAGATGCGACTGATCATCGTTGGAAATCTCTCGTACCTTCGCGCCCGACTCACCACGAGTCACCTCCTAAGCGGTATCCTCGCTGATATCGAGGTGCGTGGAGCCATCGTAGATGCCCGTGATGTCCTGACCGATGCCGTTACTCCACGAGGTGCTGGGGGCGGGACCGCTGGGGTTGGTGATCCCTCACTGCTTCAACGTTTCGATCAGGAGACCTTCCTTGCGGGAGTTACTACCGATATGCGAGAGGCTCGGACATCGATTCTTATTGCAGCTCCGTCGCTCGGGGAGCGAAGCGCACACGTTTTCGCGACCGTTCTTAAAACGGTCATTCAGCGCGGGGTGCTTGTTGAGGTGGTGACGAGCCGGAGTCCCCGAGACGGAGAGGAGAGAGAGAGGGAGACCGCCATCTCGGTCCTTGAGTCGAGTGGAATACGCGTAGAGGTAGTCGATGAGATCCATCAGAACGGAGTAGTGGTGGATGGCGAGGTCGTGTGGCTAGGCACCGCTTCGCCCCTTCGCTGCGTGGAAGGGGCCGAACTCTGTATGGTTCGTGCGGTGAGCAGTGTTGGAGCGGCAACGCTCGCGCGTGAGTCCCGCCGTGGCTTTGTGGATGCAGGGGTATCGCCTCAGCGCGCCGCTAACGCTTAACAGGCTCATTTGTGAAGCTGAGGGCTGCGGGCCTCGAGCAGATACAGGGAAGGTCGCTCGACCCGCATCCGCGAGCTCTATCGCGCTCGGTTGAAGGAGCGGATCCGCCGTGATACGCTCGGCGCCATGCGAACAACCAGCACTTTTGGGGAGATAACAGAGCTTTTGCGGCAGCGACACCTCATTCTCGACGGGGGAATGGGGACGATGATTCAGACTTATACGCTTGAAGAGGATGACTTCCGAGATGAGGGGCTGCGCGCTCACCCTAAACTTCTCAAGGGAAATAACGACCTCTTAAGTATCACTCGCCCCGATGTGGTTCGTGAGATTCATAAGAAGTATCTCCTCGCTGGGTCTGACGTCATTGAGACGAATACCTTCTCCGCTACGACGATCGCTCAGGGAGACTACGAGCTTGAGGGGCTCGTCGGTGCTATCAATCGCTCAAGCGTTCGATTGGCGAAGGAGGCTATCGCGCAGGTAGTCGCTGAGCAGCCGAAGCGACGGTGCTTTGTGGCAGGTGCTATAGGCCCAACAAATCGAACCGCGTCCCTCTCCCCTGACGTGAACAATCCAGCCTACCGCGCTGTGACCTTCAAGCAGCTTGAAGATTCGTACTACGATCAGGCGCTCGCGCTCGTTGATGAGGGGGTCGATATCCTGCTGGTTGAAACCATCTTCGATACGCTCAACGCGAAAGCCGCGCTCTTCGGGGTTGAACGGGTGTTTCATGAGGCCGGTTTCAGAGTCCCTGTGATGGTATCGGTGACGATTACCGATCAAAGTGGACGGACCCTCTCCGGGCAAACCGCCCAAGCGTTCTGGTATTCAGTGCAGCACGCCCGTCCTTTGAGCGTCGGAATCAACTGCGCTCTCGGTGCTCACGAGATGCGGCCGTATCTTCAAGAGCTTGCGGCGGTGGCAAATTGCTACATGAGCTGCTATCCGAATGCGGGACTTCCCAATCCCCTCAGCGATACAGGCTACGACGAAACGCCCGCGGATACCGCCGGAGCGTTGGGAGAGATAGCTGACGATAAACTTCTCAATATCGTAGGTGGGTGCTGCGGCACCACACCGGAGCATATTCGCGCCATCCGCGATCGAGTGACCGATATTCCCCCTCGCCAAATGCCGAAGATTAAAGGCCGACTCGCGTTGTCCGGTCTGGAGCCCCTTGTGATCGCGCCAGAGAACCCATTTATCCTCGTTGGGGAGCGCACTAACGTGACCGGCTCACCCAAGTTTCGTAAGTTGATTGAGGAGGGGAACTTCGAGGCAGCTCTATCGGTAGCGCGTCAGCAAGTGGAGAACGGAGCAAATATTATCGACGTTAACTTCGATGAGGGGTTGCTTGACAGCGAAGGGTGCATGAGGAAGTTCCTGAACCTTATCGCGAGTGAGCCTGATATCGCGCGCGTGCCGATCATGATCGATAGCTCGAAGTGGTCGGTCCTTGAAGCCGGGCTTCAGTGCGTTCAAGGAAAGGCGATCGTCAATTCGATTAGCCTAAAAGAGGGTGAGGAGAGATTCAAGGAGCAGGCCCGCACCGTCGCAAGGTATGGCGCGGCGATGGTTGTTATGGCCTTTGATGAAAAGGGCCAGGCCGCGACCCGAGAGGATAAGGTTCGCATCTGTCAGCGCGCCTTCAAGATCCTTACCGAAGAGGTCGGTATCGCCGCACACGACATCATCTTCGATCCGAACGTCCTTACCGTCGCGACCGGTATCGAGGAGCATAACGCCTACGGTGTCGATTTCATCGAGGCGGTGCGTGAGATCAAGGCTTCCTGTCCGGGGTGTCTCACGAGTGGTGGTATCAGCAATGTATCGTTCTCCTTCCGTGGAAATAACCATGTGAGAGAGGCCATGCACGCGGTGTTCCTCTACCACGCTATAAGAGCAGGTCTCGATATGGGTATCGTGAACGCGGGGATGCTTGAGGTCTATGAAGAGATTGAGCCTGAGCTTCTCAAGCGCGTGGAGGATGTCGTGCTCAATCGGCACCCTGACGCTACCGAGGAGCTGATTACCTTCGCCGAGCAGTTCAAGGGCAAGAGCACTGAGAAGGATTCGAGCGCTCTACTTGAGTGGCGAAACCTCCCCCTCCGCGAGCGGATCTCCCACAGCCTCGTGAAGGGGATCGTGGAGTTCATCGAACAGGATACCGAAGAGGCCCGCGTCGAGTTGGGCCGCCCCCTTGATGTGATCGAGGGGCCTCTGATGGACGGTATGAAGCACGTGGGCGATCTCTTCGGCGCGGGAAAGATGTTCCTCCCGCAAGTGGTGAAGAGCGCGCGCGTCATGAAAAAGGCCGTGGCCTACCTTGAGCCCTTCATGGAGGCCGAAAAAGCCGCCAAGGGCTCAACCGAGGCGCAGAAGACCTTCCTCATCGCGACCGTAAAGGGAGATGTGCACGATATCGGAAAGAATATCGTTGGGGTCGTGCTTGCGTGTAACGGGTATAGGGTAATAGATCTGGGTGTGATGGTACCCTTCCAGGATATCTTCAAGGCAGCCCGCGAACACAAAGCTGATCTTATCGGGATGAGCGGTCTGATTACCCCCTCGTTGGATGAGATGGCGCATAACATCAAGGAGTTCGAGCGCGAAGGTTTCTCCACCCCTATCCTCATCGGTGGGGCGACGACCTCTCGAGCTCATACCGCCATTAAACTCGCTCCCCATTATACGGGGGCGGTTGTTCACGTCGCCGACGCATCTCTCGCCGTGGAGGTGTGCACGAATCTCCTGAGCGAGGAGCGCCGCACGCAGTATGTTAAGGATCTGAAAGAGAATCAGGCCGAGCAGCGGCGGGTGTTCGCCGCCGGTCGTGACGAATTGAAGTTCATCACTATCGAGGAAGCTCGAAAGCGTCGACACCCCTTCACTTCGTACGAGATCGAGAAACCGTCGGTGCTGGGTAACCTCGTACTTAGGGAGATCCCTCTCGCTGAGGTAGCCTCCTACATCGACTGGTCCCCATTCTTCTGGACGTGGGAACTTAAGGGCGCCTATCCGACGATCTTTGAAAACGAAACGTATGGGCCGCAGGCGAAGGAGCTCTTCGCCGAGGGGCAGAAGCTCCTCTCTCGCATCATCGAGGAGAAGCGTTTCCGGCTTGAGGGAGTTGTTGGGTTCTATCCGGCGTATGCCGAAGGAGATGACGTTGTTATTCGAGACGCTCAGGTCGGACATAGTGAGCAAGATAGATTTTGCTTCTTACGACAGCAGCGCGACCGACAGGGATTGCCCAATCTCTGCCTCGCTGATTTCATCGCGCCAAAGGAGCTCGGTGTCACGGACTACATGGGTGGTTTCGCCGTAGTGTGTCACGGTGTGGAGGCGTTCGCGAAGGAGTTCGAGAACGCGGGAGATGATTACTCCTCAATTATGGTCAAAGCGCTCGGCGATCGATTCGCTGAGGCGTTGGCTGAGTTACTCCACAAGCGCGCGAGAGAGTTCTTCGGGTACGGCAAGGGTGAGAACCTCTCGTCGGAGGCGCTCATCCGTGAGGAGTACCGGGGCATTCGCCCGGCACCTGGGTATCCAGCATGCCCTGACCACACCGAGAAGGCGACGTTATGGAAGCTTCTCGATGTCGAGGGATCGATCGGTCTCTCCCTCACTGAGAGTTTCGCGATGACCCCGGCGAGCAGCGTGTCAGGTTTCTATTTCGCTCATCCTGAATCGAAGTACTTTAACGTCGGCAAGATCGACAAGGATCAGGTCATCGACTACGCGAAGCGAAAAGGGATCTCGATTGAGGAAGCCGAGCGGTGGCTCTCGCCAAATCTGGGCTATTAACGTGTTGTTGCATAGAGATCTCCTGTTGCGCGTTTTAAATGAGGATTCTTCAAGGTATGGCGCCACCGATGTATGATCTCTCGTTCCTCGTCCCGCTGAGCGCTCTCAGTGATGAGCATCGCGCTGTTGTCTCGATACTCTCGGCTGAACGATCGGCGGCCCTAGCTCGGGCCCTTTATCGGGAGTGGAAGAACAATCCTGCCGCCCCCAACCATCTCTCCGAGGTATGTGATCGGGCGCTGGCGAGCGAGTTTTCGCTCGAGGAATGGCTTAAGCAGGTAGCTCGAACGTACGAGTGGTTGCGTAGGCGAGAGAGTACCGCGCACTTCTCTGATGTGCTTGAGTACGTATCGTGCGCCTTTGAGGGGTCGTCCCTTCAGCCTGGCCATAATCTTGATTGGTATCTTACGAACTTTGGGTTCGCCAGGTGTTTACCCCTTGCGAATCGCGAGCAATCCCCCCTCCTGAAAACTGAAATAACCTCTCCGAGCCACAACGATGTGGTCAAGTAGCCTGATCCCGAGTGTCGACGCGGCAAGAGCTAATTGTTGAGTGACCTTTTTATCCTCGTCGCTTGGGGTGGGATCGCCGGATGGATGATTGTGTGCGAGAATTACCGAAAAGGCGCGATCTACTATCGGACCCACGAAGACCTCTCGAGGATGAATCGGGCAACTCGTGAGAAGTCCGATCGATACAGTGCGAATCTTTATAACCTCATGTGCTCCGCTGAGGGAGATGCTGACGACCTGCTCCTGAGGGCGCTCGAGGAGATGATGTAAGAGCGGGACTACATCGCTCGCTTTTCGTATGCGAATCCCCTCTGGTCGGATCCTGCGTCGAGAGAACTCGATCGCCGCGGCGAGCATATAGGCCTTCGAGGGCCCTATGCCTGGCACTTCCTGCAGGCGCCCAATGTTGGTGTCGCCGTCGATGTCGAGCACCGGAAGCACCTGCGCGGCGACGGATCGGACGTTATTTCCTGGCGAGCCGCTGCCGAGCATAACCGAGAGAAGCTCCTCATCTGAGAGCGCCCTCGGACCATGCTGGGCTAGTTTCTCCCTTGGCTGAAGCGGTGGGGTGAGTTCCGAAAATGTCATGACGGTGTATCGATAAGCACCTGTAATAGTTGCGTCCGCGGATGCTTAAATCCATAAGTAACCATTTGAACGAACCAGGCGTGTGAGGTATCCTCCCACCCTTCGTATGAGCCTTACCACTGAAGAACAAGAGAGTATTGCTACCGAGCAGACGGTGTTTACGACCGTTAAGGATCGCATATCGGCGCAGATCGCCAAAGCTGAGCAACGCCTCTATGTTGAAAATCAAAGGGCGCGCGCGCTGACATCCGAGATTCATGAGACGCGACGGGTTGAAGACAAGGCGCTCCTCGCCTCCGATGAAGGGGTATCTCACGCGCTGAAGGACTCCAAGCGTGAGGAGCTGGAGACGCTCAAGAAGCAACTTGAGAACCCCTACTTCGCTCGAATCTCCCTTGAAGAGGATGAGCCAAACGGCTCCACCAAGATAATCGAATATAAGCTCGGCTTCGCCGCTAACCCCGACCTCCGTATTATCGACTGGCGCAAGGCACCCATCTCGAAGCTCTACTACGAGTACAAGGAGGGAGAGGATTATCTTGAGGAGATCCTCGGACGAGAGCGTTCGGGAAAGGTTCTCCTCCGCAATCGCGTTGAGGTTGAGCGCGGAGATCTGAAGACGATTCAGAATCGGTTCGGCACCTTCCATTGGAACGCGACGACTGCGACGTGGGAATCAGGGGCTGGTAGTATGCACCGACGAAAGTCGAGGGATAGCCACCTTCCGGAGATCCTCTCCCTCATCACAGCCGAACAGTTCCGTTCGATCACCGTCGATGCCGATACCGCAATCTTGATCCAAGGGGTGGCAGGGTCCGGAAAAACAACCGTCGCGCTCCACCGTCTCGCCTGGCTCCTCCACCACGAGAACTCGCCCCTCAAAGCGAATGAGTGCGTGTTCCTTATGCTCAGCCCCGCGCTTCGGCGCTACGTAGAGAACTCCCTCCCCTCCGCTGGTATATCTGGGGTGGGCGTCCGTACCTATCACGAGTGGGCTGGTCGGACCCTGAAAAAGCTTCAAGGTAGCGCCGATGTGGCGCTCGCTCGGCCTACAACACCTGCCCCCGCCGGTGTCCAACGGGTGAAACGTTCCCTAGCGTTGCTGAAGGTTCTTGAGGCCCGCTTAAAGGGATCTCCACGTGAGTCGGGCGTTACGATTGAGCGCCTTCAACGCGATCTCCTCGAAGCACTAGTGAACCCCTCGGCGATTATCTCATTCGACGAAACGAGGCTTATCTCTGAGGCGCTTGTGCTTGAAGCGTACGAGTGGTCGCGCAAAAATTTTCAGGATGGGGTCTTTGACTGGGCCGATGACGGAATCTTTCTTCGGGCGTGTCAGCTCCGAACCGGCGGGCTCGTCAATGAAAAGGGTGAGTTCGGCACGTACGGGCATGTCATCGTTGACGAAGTGCAGGACCTCTCACCCGTTGAGCTCTCAACCATTATTGGCTCAGTAAGGAGCCATAAAGACCTCACCCTCGTTGGTGACACCTCGCAAAATATCGATGAGCACGGGTCGTTCCCAGGATGGGAGAAACTTCGCACGCACTGGAACTTCAGCGGCGATATGTCAAGGTACGTATCGCTTGAGGTCAGTCACCGCTCAACCCTGCCGATCATGCGGCTTGCGGAACACATTCAGCAGCGATCCCTGGTAAAAACCGGGCGCAACGGCCGGGTTCCGATCTGGTTCAAAACCCGCAATGAATCTCAAGGTATCGAACACGCGCTGAAGTGGCTTAACAAAGCGATTGAGCTCTACCCCTCAATGGTGACAGCGGTCATCTGCGCGACCCCAGAGGAGGCGAAGTTCGCCTACAAGATGCTTCAGCCGACATTTGGCCAACTGGTGCGGCTCGGTGACGTCTACTCCTTCTCGTTTGAGGAGGGGATCCTCGTAACCGACGCGCATCAGGTAAAGGGACTTGAGTTCTTCTCCGTCCTCCTCTGGAATCCGACGAATCAGAGCTATGGCTCTCACGACTACGGTCGAAACCTTCTCTACGTGGCGACTACGCGCGCCGAGGAGAATCTCTGCATCGTTACCTGGGGACGACCCGCGGCTGCGCTTCCACCATTTGGATTCTCGAAGCTCGTTCGATCAATGGACATGACGATCGTTGAAGTAGATGTGGAATGTGACCCGGTCTCCCGCACTTAGGGGGCACGTGACGGGCGGTCAATCGGACACATGCCGGTCGCATCAGCTATGCGACGAAGAGCATCAGGGGTTTTATCCACTATGCGTATATCGGTAGTGACCTCATCGGGTGAGAGTATACTCGTAACCTCTCCCGTTCCTAACTCGGCAAATTTTTTGCGCGTGGCGGTAAGGGTTCTACCGGTTGCCGCCGTATCGTTGTAAGAGCGAACGACCGCGTCGATGCCCCTTCCGAGATCAGAGAACCGGTTGTAGAAGCGGTTCATCCGCTCAAAGAGCTCCCGCCCAAGGCGCTGAATCTCCTCTGCATTTGATTGAACCTTGATGTTGGTCCATCCACACGCCACAGCTCGAAGAAAGGCTATCAAGCTGAGTGGGGTGGTAAGGATCACCTTATGTCCCTCGGCAAACGCAAGAAGATCCCGGTCTTCCTCAACTGCTGAGACGAATAGGCTCTCTGATGGCAAAAATACGAGGGTGTACTCAAGCGCGGGCGCAAAGTGTGCTGGATAGTTCCGTTTCGCCATGGTTCGGATGTGCCCCCGAAGTGAGGTCGTCAGTTCGCGCATCTTGGCGCGTCGTTGCTGGCTATCGGTCGCGCTCAGCGCCTCGATAAACGCCTTCGTTGGGGACTTTGCGTCGATAAGGACGTTGAGGTTATTAGGAAGCCGAACCCGCATATCTGGCCGAACGCTGGATGCGCCCTCGGCCGCCGCGTGCTCCTGGGTAAAAAAGTCGCAGTATGGGGTCATGCCAGCGGCCTCGACAACGTTTCGAAGCTGTAATTCGCCCCACACTCCTTGGACTCGAGAGTTGGTGAGAGCCTGCGAGAGCTTTGAGGCCTCAGATCCCACAAATTCGTTTAGTCGAGAGAGGTGATCGATCTGCTTGCGAAGCTCCGCATCGCCAGAGATTCTGAGCTTTTCGATCTCTTTGACGCTCTTATCCACCTCTCCGAGCTTGTCCCAGATCGATCGTCCGATGGTGTCTAGAAGCTTGTGGCCGGAGTCAACCTGGGCCTTTGCCTGACCGTTCACCTGCTCAAGGAGCGCGCGAGCGGTAGCGTTGAAGTGCGCTGAGAACTGGTCGGTGGTCGCTTTCAGGGACTCGGAGGAGAGCGCTTTGAATGTTGTGGTCAGCTTCTCCTCAAGAGAGGAGAAGTGTTGCGCTTGTTCGCGGATGCGGGCCTCGTAGTGCGTGAGGCGCTCCCGCTGTCTGCTCGTTTCCTCGCGCAGCGTGGTGACGAGCTCTTGAGATTCGGCAAGTTGTACCGAGAGATCTCGAGCTCGTTCCTCATGAAGGAACGCCTGGGTCGTAAGGGCAGCGAGTTTAGTTCGTGCAATCGCCCACATCACGACCGCGCCGATCAGACCCCCCAAGCCCCCGAAAAGAATAGATTCTTGTGTTATCATGGGTACCCTCTGAGATGCTAACGAGAGGGTATCGGTTCGCCGTTCCGAAAACATGAGTAGTTTTAAGTGGTTTGAAGTAGGTGTGCATTGATTGAACACGCGGCATGGGAGGGCGACCGTCCTCGGTCGCCGAAATGGTCCGGGACGCAAGTTGTGTCACCGTGCGTAAAACGGCGACCGGGGAGGGTCGCCCTCCCTACAACCACCCCACCTCGCGATACCACCGAGCCGTCGATCGCAACCCCTCCTCAATACTGACCCGATTAGTGTAGCCGAGAAGCCGTTGAAGTTTCGAGGTGTTGAAGGCGCGATCCTTGGTAAAGAACGCCACCCGTCTTCGATAGATCGGAGGCTCGATGCCGAGCGGTTTGCAGATCGCCTCACAGAGATCCGCGGCGAGAAAGAGTGGCCATGCTGGGAACCGAATGAAGCGCATCTTTTTGTTTCCGATCTCATCAGCGATCGTCTTGGCGATATCCTCTAATCGACTCGGAGAGGAGTTGCCGGCGATAAACGCCTCGCCAGCTGCGGCCGGGTGAAGGGCCGCAAGGATGAAGATATCCGTGAGGTCATCCACATGAATAAGGTGATAGAGTCCCTGCCCCCTTCCGAAGAGCGGGAATATTGGCTTTGACGCCATCTTGAAAACCTTAAGGAGTCGCCTATCTCCCGGTCCGTAGATCGCGGCTGGTCGCACCACCGCTATTGGAAAATTGTTGGTCTTGGCGAACTCGCGGACCCATACTTCAGCATCGGCCTTGGTACGTTGGTAGATATCGCCGGGGCTGAATCGGTAGCTCTCGTCCGCCGGGGGGGCATCGATATGGCCATGGACACCCACCGTTGAAACGTGCACGAATCGTTTGAGGGTTGGGCTTCCGAGCAGTCCTTGTGCAAGGAGCTTCGTGCTCTCGATGTGCACCTTGTGGTAGGTTTCATCGGTTATCTTCGCTTCACGGTAGGCGGCGGCCACGTGAATAACGTACTCAACGCCCTCGATAGCTCGTGAGACCGTGGCAGGGTCGAATACGTCTCCGCGCACCCACTCAATAGGAAGTCCCTCGAACGGCGCAAGGTTTGAGCTCGTTCGGGCTATGGCACGAACAGAGGCCCCTTGCTTCACCAGTTTCTTGACGAGGACAGTTCCGGTGTAACCGGAGGCGCCGGTAACGAGAACTCGCGCGCCGGGTGGAAAAGAGAGGTACTCAGTGATCATAATGATGTCTTTGAAGTGTCACCTTATCGCGGTATCCAACCACACTCGGCAGCGGTTTGCACTCCCGCTCTTCCGCGGGAGTGTCGATGTTGCTCGTTAATCCACGGAGTGCGCCGCAAGGAACATCGACCGCTCAAGGGCTCTGAAGAAGCTCTGATAGGGTGCGGGCGCGGTAACGGGTGCAGTGTTCATCTGCGCGTTCGCGCGCACCACCATCTTTCCCTCACCTTTTGGCCTCACCGATACGGTCATGCGCATTGCGTATCCATCGAGTTTGGTTGCGCTGATGGTGCCCAGGGTGAGGTCCGCTTTATCGAGGACGAATCCAAGGTCCTGTAACGTGGCGATTACGGCCCTCATCGTGCGCTCCTTATCGTTCGTTTCGAAGGTTCTTGACTGCACCTGACGCATCTGAAGTTGCGTTTGGGTCTCGCTGGTGTCGAGCACCTGCTCGTGAACCGGCGAACACCCCTGAAGGATTGCGAGGAGAACTAAAGATATAAGCCATCTACTCATGGAAACCTTTTAGATACCGAAAGCGGTTAAGAGGACCGATTTCGAAAGTTTGGCGAAGAACTCCTGGTAGAGCTTCGGTTCCTCAAGGCTCTCGTTTGCTGAGATCTCTCCAAGATTATTCCAGACCATGCGCTGAAAGGTGACCCTCACGCTCGTGCCAGATCTTCCAAGTCCCTTGGTCACTACGGATGCCCTGATCCTCTGTTCGACGTTGTAGGTGACCTCCGAGTCAGTTGCAGCTCCGATAAAGAAGGCCCCTATCATCTCACCTGTCGAAGAAGCCTCTCGGTTTTTTGAGGCGACGATCAACCCGAGATCGGGCTCCGTTTCATCAACCGTAAAGCCGAGGTCCTGTAAGACCTCAAGGGAAGCGGTCAGAAGCTCGTGCTCATCAGTGGTTTCGAATCGACGAGTCTGAATGCGACGTTGCTCGAGAGCCTCAGGTTGAAGGGTCAGCGCCTCGCGTACCACCCGGTTGACGCAGCCGCTCACGGGGAGAAGTACGATGATAGCGGCGCACAGAATGGAAAGCGAAGGCCTCATCGCAGGTCACTAAAATGTCGATGAATGATAGGCGAAATCACGAACGCGCTTATTGTGATCGAACTTAACAATCACCGTCAACGTTTTCTGAGTTGATGACGCCGCTCCGCTACCACCTTGGTATGAGGGAAAGAGCCCTCCTCCGCCTCCGTTATCGTTGATACTCCCACTGCCGAAGATCAGGGTAAGGATTCCACCTGAATCGCTGGAGTAGGCCTTTTCAGTTGAGATCTTGTCGTACACCCACTGCTCACGGCGCTCGTCGTCGGTTGTTACGATATTGGGAGACCCCAGGGTTGCGGCGACATCAGCGCTCGACATCCCCACCCGTATCTCCCGTTGTACCTGACCAACGGTCATCGCCTCCGCTCGATCGCCAGAGACCTGATCGCGGTGGTATTTAGCGCCTGCGCAGCCCATCGAAACGATAAGGGTGGTGAAGAGAACGACACGGGCGAACATATAAACTCCTGCGGTACGATAGGTGGACCAGCCCAGCGTAACCTGGGATATGACCTGACCGAAAGTGGTATCTCATGGGCCGCGGTTTGAATTGGGAACTCGCACCTCGGATAGGGCTACCGGGCCCCAATCTCCCCTCGCCGAACCTTCACAACCAGGATCCCCACAACCAGGGCTATCCCCGACAGGAGGTACGCCAACGGCCGAGCCCACAGCTCCGAGAGAAGCGGAAGTCGGACATCTTGCGGGACCATTGGATTAACGAGGAGGTAGATCGAGTCCCCCTCTTTGAGCTTCTGAAGCAGCGGAAGGCGTGTGATAGCCGTGTGTGACTCACCTGACGGAAGCGAAAAACGAACGTGTACCGGCGTGTTTTGGGTTGGCTTTGGAGGTCCAGTTCGGGTCTCGACCGCCACAACGGTGCCCTGTACGGTGACGGCGGTCGCGAGAAATGAGGATACCTGCCGAGATTCATGGAGCCCCATACCGAGGAGAACTATCGCCACAACAGCCAGTAACTTTCTCATAGAGCGATCCTTATGAACGATGCAAACCTTGAGACAGTATGCGCTTAATCAGTTCCTCGTACGACCACCCGAAGTGTTGAGCCGCATCGGCAAAATCCTCACCCTTTGCTATCTCGGGATTTGGATTCGCCTCAATCACATACACCTCGCCCGTTGGCTTGAGGCGTAAATCGATTCGTGCGTACCCTGAGATCCCAAGGGCGCGATACGCTCGTTTGCAGATCGATTCGATCGTACTGCGTAGCTCAGGGGCGATCCCTAGGGCTGGTCCAGAGGAGATTCCGTGCTTCTCTTGGTACTTCGCGTTCCACTTAACGCGTCTGGTCGCGATTCGAGGCTTATCCTCAGGCATATTCGCGAAGAGGAGCTCCCAGATCGGCATAATTGTCAAACGGTCGTCGCCAAAGATCCCAACGTAGATCTCTCGTCCCTCGATATATTCCTCGGCGATAACATCGGTATGATACTTGTCGTGCATGAACCGAACACGCTCAATCAGCTCCTCGTCCGAGTGGACGACTGATGCCTGCGAGATACCGAGCGAAGCCTCCTCCACCTGCGATTTTACAAAAAGCGGAAGGGTAAGCTTTGTCGGCCGCTTCACCTTTCGGCCCCGCCGAAAGATAGTGAAATCTGGTCCGGGAATGCGGTGGTAGCTCAAAATTTTTCGAGTCAGCGCTTTGTCACGTGAGAGTACCATCCCTCGCGGATTACATCCGGTGTATGGAACCGGTATGAGCTCTAGGAAACTCACCACGTTCTGATCATAGAGCGGTCTATCGTGAAACTCCTCGAGGAGGTTAAAGATGATGTCGGGCTTAAACTCAACGACTGTGCTGCGAATCAGCTCAAGGTCCGATCGAACGCCGAGGACTATAGCCTCATGCCCGAGCTTTTTGAGGGTTGAGAGGACATAGTGCTCGGTGCGCCACGGTTCGTTGTGAAAGTTGTGACCCGCGGGTACGTGATCTGGCGGCACGAGGGTTTCGTGAGCCAGGCAGAGTACTCGGAGTTTCTTCATAGCGCTATTCTATGGCGTCCGCTGTGGAGGTAGTTCATCGTTTGAACGGTCAGCAGAACGGTAAATTCCTTGACTGCAATATCCTCTGGCGAGGTGAGTCGAAGATTCAATTCGACACACCTCTGAACGATCGCGTCTAATACCTGATCAGTAGTATACTGATACGCTCCCGTCCAGCGGGAAACTGTGGCGCGAATCATCTGTCGACGACGTTTAATGAGTGAAGCAGCCGTGGGATTCTTGGCGAATTCCACCTCCGAAGAGAACAAGATCCTCAGATCTTTATCGTAGAAAGATGGATGTTCCTTGCCGTACTTCCCCTTACGACTTTGGTAGTGCTCACGAAGTGTCTTAGTGTATTTAGTGTATGGATCGAGGATTTTTTTGTTCCGCACCGGTGGGCGTGTGCCGCGCAGATTGTTCATGAGTGCGTCCATGTACTCGAGCTTTTTGAGCGCTGGCCATCCCGCGTAGCGTTCTCGCCACTCCGAGTTCGGAGTTAGCCACACTGCGAAGGTCTCCGCGAAGTCCTCGTCTGGGTGACTCTGCGCGTACCACGGGTCAAGATGCAGCACGAAGCTCTTACTATACGGTCGGGGCGAGTAGTATTCAGGGTACGGCTCCGTTGATCTTCCAAAGAGGTCTCTTCGCGCCTTGAGGCGACGGGTTCGGTAGGCGTTCTCGATCGCGTGACCAAGTTCGTGGCGCAAGATCTTTAAGCACCACTTCTCGTCCCCTCCCTCGACCTCCAGAAGTTGCGTTCGCTCCAACCTCTCAAGTCTCGGATGGGCGAGGTAAAAGGGGATCGCTATGCCCGGAATTCCATCGGCGCAGAACCATTCATCAGAGAGCCAGAAGTGCGGCTTGAAATCGAGGTCGTTCGCTCGCAACTCTTGAACGGCCTTCTCAATCCTACCCTCAAGTTCGCTTCCTCCGATAGAGATCTTGAGATCGCACATCCGAACATTCAAAAGCTCCTCATCGGTCATGTTTGCGAGCGTGTCTCCACCAATAGCCGCGGGACGGCGTGGTCGTGCGGCGATCACGTTTTTCTTTTTCGATGGTGTGGTCACGATTCTTAGAATGTAACGAGAGCTGATGAATTCAGGCGATCTCGCCTCGTCATCTTCTCACAGGTAAGGGGCGCTACTATAGCCTCATCCTGCCCTAAGTACAGCGTTGATGACCCCCGTTTTGCCACGGACGCAGTCACCTTTCCTTGCCGAGAATCCAAGAGGATCCGATACCGCTCATTTGGCTCAGCCGTGAACTGCCCCGAACACCGTCCCCCGAGGGACGTTGCCCCGCACATATTCCCCTCCGGGTCGCACCGGTCGGAGATCGTAACGTCCCACGTAATACCGATGGTGTGAGGGCCGGCAGGAATCTGAAATGAGAGGCTTGGAGCGGAATAGCTCTTTCCGTCGAGAGTAAACCGTTGAATTGAGCTCTCCGGTGAGGTGTGCGAGAGGACGAGGTCGCTTGTCGGGGTTCCAGGCAAGATCGGGATAACCGGTCCGCATCCCCACAGCCCCAGGGCAAAAAGCCCCATACATCTCAGATGTTTAGAGATCATTCGTTCTCTCCCATTGATTGCGCAAGGAGGGTCTTGTATCGCTGCGACCCCTTTGAAACGAGATCTACGCTTTCAGTCCCCTCGTCAAAGACGATAACGACATCTCCCCGTTCGAGCTGCCGCTGAACCTGCTTGACCTTGGTTTCAAGGGAGACTTCAACCGCGCCGTACTCTGTGCCTTCACGGGTCACAAACTCCTTGATTATTCCAAGGAGGGCCTCTGCGCTTAAGGCTGATTGAGGGATGATCATGGTGAAAGACTTGTAGCCTCCTAGCAGGGTGGTGAACAATGGTTCCGTCGTGAGCATTTTGAGAGTTTTGACGAAACGAGGCGGAGACGACGAAAAAACCGGAGGCGTGTCCACTGAGATATGTTGAGGATTTTTTCGGCGGCTCCAACGAAGTTGCAGTCAAACTATCGAAATGCGCAACAGGAAATCATTTTTCACTACCCTGCTAGTGGTGGTGATGCCCGTCCGGTCCGTGAACGTGACCGTGCTCGATCTCCTCCTTCGTAGCGGCGCGTACGTCGGTGAGCTCTATATCGAAGAAGAGGATCTCGCCAGCGAGGGGGTGGTTGGCGTCGAGGGTGATGTCGGTCTCGGTGAGGTTTACTACGCGTGCAGGGATCTCATCTCCTTCTGGGGATACGAGCTCAACCACGAAGCCAACGGCGATATCCTCCGGGAGGTTGCCCTGAGTGCGTGGAAGGGTTATCACCATCTGCTCATTTCGGTCGCCGTATCCTTCAGCCGGAGTCACCTCAACCTTGAACGCTGAACCAGCGCCTTTCCCTACGAGCGCGTTCTCAAGCCCTGGAACGATCTGTGAGTAGCCGTGAAGATAGACAAGAGGCTGGTTGCCCTGGGAAGAATCAAGAACCTGTCCGCCCTTGTCGGTCAACGTGTAGTGGAAGGTGACAACGGTATCTTTTGCAACGAGTGTGAGGTTATCCATAGTAAGCGACTCCTTCATTATGTAGCGTCGCCAAGAAACTGTGGTAGCGAAGCCGGAATATCGAAGCTTTGTAGCACACCGGGCCAGCTTGGGATACGGGGGCGGTTTGGGGTAAGCGAACCGGTTAGCCACGCCGTAGGCGACTCTAACAGGGTGGTGAAAAATGATTTCCTGTTGCGCATTTCGATAGTTTGACTGCAACCTCGTTGGAGCCGCCGAAAAAATCCTCAACGTATCTCAGTGGATACGCCTCCGGTTTTTTCGTCGTCTCCGCCTCGTTTCGTCAAAACTCTCAAAATGCTCACGACGGAACCATTTTTAACCACCCTGCTAGTTCGGCAGCGAAGAGATAAAGTTGCTCGTTCGGGTACGTTCACGTTTACGTGCACGAGCACGTTCACGTGGAAAGGCGCTATTTATAGGCAAAAACAAGGGCTTACGCTACCTCTGTGCTCGTTGGCACCCACTCCATTCCACGATGAGCCCGAGAAAAAAGGGGGGATCATACCCCCTTCGCATCAGCCACCATCGGCGCGCATATCGGCGGAATTCCACCAAGGGGCCTTTGAGTGTAGAGGCGAACGATACGCTTTCGCTTAGAAAACCGGATAGGCAAACGCCCCCGGGCAAGGAGCCTGTCTTGGGTTATGGATAAGGTAAGCGCCTCCCTAAAGTTGAAGCGTCCCCGCCATGTGACGCTGGAGCTTAAGAGAGAGACCTCAAGATTTTTTCGCTGGAAGTAAGACAGCAAGGCATCAAGCTTTGCTGGATCCTCCGCGAAGTCGGTGTACGCGATGGTGTAGACCCGTTTTCCAAATCCGAGCCGCAGTGGTGTAGCGTAGGCGTACGCTCCAAAGGCCAGCCCTTGCCGATCCATAAGTAACACCCCGCTTGGCTTGGTCGCCTGATCGAGACATTCAACCGCACGCGAGAGCCCCTCCCCTTCCGTTGCTGAGATCCGTCCCACAAGCGCCGGCCACACCGAATACAGAACACACGCTCCGAAGAGAGAAAAAAGTATCCCACCAGACGCCGGCAGCCACCGCCCCACACCGTGAAGGGCGAACACGCCACAGATAATCGCGAGGGGAACTACCTCACTCACCAGATACCGCGAAAAATAGTAGGTGATGGGGGTGGTCAGTTGGCCGATCAGAAACACAAAAGCGAAGCCGACCCCGAGTAGTGCGATGGGGGCAAGAATCGCTCGTCGACACGCGGCAGCTCCCACTACCATTAAGCCCACGAAGAACGCGAGCAAGCCCGCAGAGGAGAGAAGAAGTCGTAAGGTGTTCACCGAGAGGTAACGGGTCGATCCCCATCCATGTCCCGCCATCTTCCATCGCTCACCGTACCAACGGTGATGCGCATAGTGATCGGTAAACGCCAGCATGTACCCCCGATAGGCGCAGACCGCTAGTAACACCGCCACAATAGCTCCACTTACGGCGTATCGATGTCGTGAAAGCCACGCGAGAACTCCACGAATCCGCTCACGGTGTCGTATCACGAGATATCCGGCGACTCCCCACACAAAGCCGAGACCAAGAAATACCCATGCCGCATAGGAGAGACCACCTCGCTCGATGCCGAGCTTACTCTTATAGATATCGAAGGAGTAATGAGGTGAGAACGTGAGTCCCCAATAAAAGCTGACTACGTACACCGCGAGCACGCCACATCCAGCCCATAGTGGACGAGGATCTCGACGGCGAACCGCCATCCATCCTAGCGACACGAGCAACAACGGCGCGGTAATGAAGCCCGTGATCCTCGTCAGGAAGAGCGCTGCGAGAGGCAGCAGGAAACCGAAGAACCTCTTGTCGGTCAGCAGATAGAGTGCGGCGAGAAAGAAGAAGCCGGCGATAGTTTCCGATACGGGGAAGGTTGCGAAATAGGCGTGTCCTGGATTGATCGCCAAAAGAAAGGCCGCGCACAGAGCGGAAGCATAGCCGCTAACTATTCGCCGTGTGATAAAATAGACACTCATGACGGTCAACGTGGAAAAAAGAACGAGGATCCATGACTGCGCTTGGAGGCCAAAGATCCAATGACCGATCGCCAACCACATCGGATGAAGGGCGTAAAATTGGAGGTCCCACTGATTACGCGCTAAGTCTGTGAGGTAGACCCCTGGAAGCATATTCCCAACCCACCTATTCGGGCGCTTCTCCCTCAATCGATGCATCGATCGCTTGAGGTAATACGAGCGGATCTCCTGAACATCCCCGAGCTCGGGTAGGAGGGTATCGTGAAGCTCAAGAGAGCCTGTGCGCGCGAAATGAACCGCCATCGCGGAATAGACACCGGGGTCCTGACCACCGTTAAGGAAGGTCGCCGGATTGGAGCGAAGGAGGATCGCAACCACAAGCACCGCCACCATCCCCCACTCTCCTCGCGTCAACCTATCCACGAAGGAACGACCGCGAAGGCTCCACGCGCTCACCACCGCACTCACCCCAGCGCCAAGCGCGACGTAACCTGGTGTGAAGTGGCCTACCGAGAGGAGCGTAAGCGCTATCAGCGAGAGAAGGGAGATAAGATACACCATCCCAACGAAGTAGGTCTCAAGCACCGAGTCACTGCGAGGGGAGTTCTTTCGTTCGATCAAAGGGTATCTAGTTACGGAATAGTTGGCGGATGCTGTGAGGTATAACGCAAGACCGGTGTCGCGCATAGGGGGTGTTAGACCCCTCGACTCACTATCCGCGCGAGGCATACACCCCAGCCTCAAAGGCATCGGCCGCGAGTTGCTTTCCGACCCCGCTTACCGATCAAGGGATGTTTTGAGCACCGCAGTCTCGATCTCAGCTAGCTCAGGAGCGAGCGGAATCCGCGCCTCAGAGTCCGAAGCGTTTTGCAGTTGGCTCTTCGTCGCCATGAACTTAAAGCTTCGCTCCATGACCTTCTTGAATACCGGAGCGGCGAGGGTGCCACCATAAATGCTCTTCGCTTTGGGCTCGTCGATAATGACCATGGCGGTGATAGTACGAGGCACCCCGAGTGGCGTTCCATCCGCGAATCCTACGAAAGATGCCACGTATGAGCCGGCCATATAGCCACGACCCTTCGGAGAGGCCTTTTGAGCGGTTCCGGTCTTTCCTCCAACTCGCAACCCTTCGATTTTGGCGTTCGAACCGGTACCGTGTTCATCCTCGACGACACCGTACATCATATCCCGCGCGGCGATGGCTGCCCTCTCAGAGACCACCCGCTGTCCTGAAGCGACACCCTGATCGTTTCTAACAACCGAGAGGGTTGGAAGCACACCACCGTTAGCTATCGCAGCGGTTGCTCGCACAACCTGGAGGGGAGTTACCGCCACCCCTTGACCGAAGGAGTGCGTCGCCACATCGATCTTCGCCCATCCCGAAACATTTCTCAAAATTCCCGCTGATTCCCCGGCGAGGCCTAACCTAGAATCCGAACCAAAGCCGAACCGCTTCAGGTACTGATATAAACGGTCAGGTCCAAGCCGCAATCCCACCTTGGTCATGCCGATGTTAGAGGACCGAACTACAACGTCAAAGAAACTCACCGTGCCCGATGGATGCACATCCTTAACCGTATGAGTTGAGTACTTGAATCGCCCATTCTCGCAGTTGATCAGCTCAGATGGAGTAACGACCCCTGCATCGATGGCCGCAGCAGCCACGATCGGCTTCATGGTAGAACCGGGCTCAAAGACCGCCTCAACAAGAAGATTACGTAACGCGTTCTTTGAATCCGTCGCAGGGTTATTAAAGTTGTAACTCGGCGACTGACTGAGTGCGATCACCTCACCGGTTTCGGAATCGATCATTACAGCCATCGCCTGCTTGGCGTTAGCCGCCTTACGCCCAACCTCCAGCTCCTCATCCATGATGAGCTGCAGATCCGCATCTATCGTGAGCTGAAGCGCGTCCCCCTTGGGCACCTCAAACGACCCTTCATCACCGAGTTGTTGAACCTGTATCACCTTACCGAACGCATCACGGGTTCCCCTCGTTTTAAGGTGGTCCATGTGAAGCTTCTTTTCGTACAAGCTCTCAATACCAGAGAGCCCCTTACCGTCTACCCCGACCTTGCCGATCAGGGCGCTCGCGGCCTGGTTGTACGGATAGAACCGCCGAGACTCAAGTACTGTACCCACCCCCGATATGTGAAGGGATGCCACCTTCTCGGCCTGATATCGTGGAACTTGCCTCTTAATCCAAACGAACGGCTGCGAGGTCGAGATCTTCTCTTGAACGGCTGCCGGTTTCATCTCCAGTAGATTCGCCAACTCTCGGGCAACAAGCTCCCTGTCCTTTAACTGCTTGGGTCGGACGTACACCGACTCTGCTGGCACCGACACCGCTAACAACTTTCTATTTCGATCGAGCACAGGGCCTCGCTCCGCCGCTATCTCGACCTCAGCGACATGCTGCTTAATCGCCCAATCCTGCCAGGTCTCAAAGTCCGACACCTGCAAGCTCCACATCCGAGAGAGGAGCAGTCCCGTCCATGCAAGCGAGAACACACCGATAATTCGGAGACGCATCGGCCGTTGATTCGCCAATGTAATTGAAGCGGCTGCGGGACGCTGAGAGAACGCGAAATCTCGCCCGATCAGACCAGGGCGGCTCGACGATTCTCGAACGGCACTATCGGAAGAGGATTCTCGAAAGGTACCGTCGAAATTTGCCGCACATTCACCACTTCCAAATATATCTGTATTTGCTGACTCAGGTGAGGAGAGGTGAAAATCGGTCTGCTTTCGTTTCGGAAACATTCGCCCGCTCAATATCTCGTGAGCCCTTACCAAAGGGCTCGCAACACCACACGGATGGTGTCAGTAAGTTATTGTTTTAAATTACCCCTTCCCCGCGTATCGGGGAAGGGTAAAAAGGACGAAGGTGATCGATTAGTAGGTCACTTTCAGAGTCTGTCCGAGACTGTTCTCGGCGAGACCGACCTTGTCTCGAGCCGCCCGAGAGAGAGAATCTGGGCGCATCAAAACTGACCGCTGAAGCTCAAGCTCACGACGCTCCATGTCAAGAGCGACCGTCTTTTGGCGCTCGCGAGCCAAGCTATAGCCGAGGTCAGTCGCCTCAAGCTTTGCCCAAACCTTACTACCTAAAAGAGCGAGAAGCACTACCGCTCCTACGAGCTGCAACTTTCCAGACACCCGAGTAGCTTCGCGCTTAACGTAAACCGATTGATACTGCAAACACACTGCCATATAACCCCAACCCTCTCTAAACTTTGTACAGACAAATTACCTTTCTGTCGCTACCAAAAGTGACACCACAAACATTTTTTACCGCTCACTTCGAAAAATCTTTTTCAAATTCCAACACGCGCAATCGAGCGCTGCGCGACGCGGGATTTCTCGCAATCTCCTCGTCCGACGGCGCGATCGC
Source organism: Pseudomonadota bacterium (assembly GCA_039799965.1). Taxonomy (GTDB): domain Bacteria; phylum Bdellovibrionota_C; class UBA2361; order UBA2361; family OMII01; genus OMII01. Next base: position 1,775 of record JBDLRS010000077.1, on the reverse strand, counting down.
CTTGCGATTCACCACGTGCCCAACCCGAACTTCAGTGCGCGCGCCACGCCACGACGCCGGATAACTTCCCGCTGCTTCCCAACTCCGCATACGATTCGTGACTATCTTATCCTCGATAGAATGGAAGGTGATTACAGCGAAACGGGTCCCCTTCTTTGAAACGTTCGGCACCGCATGGAGGAAGTGCTCGAGCTGCCCGATCTCGTCATTGATCCTCATTCGGAGCGCTTGAAACACGACCGTCGCGGGATGGACCCTCGACTCACTCCTCTTTCCGACATGAGCGTGCTTAATCACCTCGGCAAGGTGACGGGCGCTCTCAAATGGTCGCTTCTCGACCATAATCTTGGCGACAATTCGGGCGTTCTGCCCTACCCCACCCTCGGCAAGCGCGACGTAGAGGTCTCGCTCCGGAGCGGTATTTACGAACTCCTGGGCGCTCATCCCCGCCCCCTCATCCATCCGCATATCGAAAACCCCTTCGTCTGCAAAGGAGAAGCCTCGTCCCTCTTTTAACTGGTCCGTGGACATTCCGAGGTCAGCAAGAATCCCATCGAACCCCTTGAAGGATACCGCCCGTTCAAGGTCGGCGAACGGTGCGTGAACGAGCTCAAGACGATCTCCATACTGAGCGGCCAAGGCGGTTCCACGCTGAATCGCACGACCATCCCGATCCATGGCGATCACCCATGCGTCAGGGCTTGCGTCGAGGATAGCCTTCGTGTGCCCCCCGCTACCAAAGGTGCAATCCAAAAACATCCCCCCCCTCTTCGCCTGAAGGGCGTCGATAACCTCATCAACCATGATTGGGACGTGAACCCCTATCTTTGAGCTGCTCATATATCCACATCAGCGAAGAGATCGGGATTCTCCAAGAGCGCCTGCTCAGACGCCTCGAAGATCGAGTCCCATACCCGCTTATCCCAAATTCGAAATCCATGAATCGAGGAGGTGAAAACCACATCCCGCTCCAAACCTGCATACGCACGAAGGTAAGCCGGCACCAAGATTCTGCCGTTACTGTCGATTGCGCACTCTGACGCACGGCTAAGATAGAAGTTCTCAAGGCGCTGCAGCTTACTGCTGAATCGGCTCTTCTCGCGGAGCCGCCCCTCGAAATCCTCCCAGGCATCAAGCCCGAAGCCCTCGATACACCTCGATCCCTCCGAGATGTAATTGGTAAGAACGACACCTCGCTGCTCCCGCTCGCCGAGAATCTTACGAAACTCACTTGGCAAGCTCACGCGTCCCTTGTCATCCACGGAGTGAACGCAATTCCCTCGAAAAGAGAGGTGCAGTGGGCGCTTCGATGGACGACCAGCCTGCGAACGATGCTCCCGTTCGCCAGGATTATCCTGTTGAGGCTTGTCGTTCATGAAGTCACCCACCGTCGCCAAGGAGAACTACAACTACTGCTCTAACCTGAACCAACCAACTGCATCTTGATGGGACGTCATACCACTTCATCCCACCATCTCCCACAAACGTACTAGGCAAAGGGAAGATCCGTCAATCCACAAAGAACGATAAATGGCTAAATATTCTGGATATTTTAAAGGACTTAAACTTGGACCGTTCAATCCTTAGGGAGAGCAGGAGGTTAGGGCGCGGGAGACCGCCCCACCCGAAGATGAAACTTTGATACAAGGGACGCCTCTAGCAGGGTGGTGAAAAATGGTTCCGTCGTGAGCATTTTGAGAGTTTTGACGAAACGAGGCGGAGACGACGAAAAAACCGGAGGCGTATCCACTGAGATACGTTGAGGATTTTTTCGG
>JBDLRS010000076.1:0-10648 GCA_039799965.1 Pseudomonadota bacterium | reverse complement strand
ACGAAAAAACCGGAGGCGTATCCACTGAGATACGTTGAGGATTTTTTCGGCGGCTCCAACGAAGTTGCAGTCAAACTATCGAAATGCGCAACAGGAAATCATTTTTCACCACCCTGCTAGGTTCAAAAGACAAAGGGATGTAAGTCAGATGCGCCATTTTCAGACCCGCAACTGCAGAATGTAGGGTAACGGATCCTATGGCTGAGATCGCTGTACAAGACGCCCCGAGAGAGATGGAACGTACGCTGGAGGTGCCGCATGTGCCTCCACCCTATACCTCTTCGATCGTCGAGCTTTCTCCGGGTGACATCGACGCACTTGAAGAGGAATGGGGCGCGCTCGTAAGCGAGGGCGAATATTCCGAGCCATTCTTTCAACCGTATTGGTTTCGCGCCTTCGCGCAATCGTTTCACCGGGGTAAGCCGGCGCCCTTTGTAATAGTGCGCCGGGGAGGGGAACTTACGGGGATACTACCGTTGCGGCGATCCTCCCGTTTTTTGGGAAAGATTCCGGCGCGATCCCTCTCAAGTCTCTCAGGGATTCACTCCTGTCGGTTCGATTTCATCTGCGACTCGCGACACAAGAATTCAGTAGCGGAGAGCGCATGGAAGGTGCTTGAGGAGGATACCTCATGGAACGTGATTGAGGCTCACAACGTGCCTGAAGGCGGGGGATTTGAGGCTCTCATGCGCCACGCGGATAGAAGCGGCTATCTGGTGGCGCGATGGCCGACGCTTCTTAGTCCGTATCTGAATATACCGGTCGGCGCGAAGGACGGACTGCAGAACTGTCCGGCTCGGTATAAGAGGGACCGCAAACGGCTTGAGAGCAGATCTCGCAAGTTCCAAGAAGAGGGTGAGGTCTCCTTTGAGGTGTTGAACGATTTCGACGAGAGCTTTTTTCAAGAGTTTCTCCACCTTGAGGGAGCGGGATGGAAAGGGAGAGCGGGGGGATCGATCGACCGCGATCCAACTATCATCGAATTTTATCGGGAGGCGCTTGGGCGCGCTGCCTCAAAGGGGCACCTCCGTATGTGTGCCTTGACCCTTAACGGTCGGCGGGTCGCGATGGAGCTCGCGTTGGTTACGGCGAATACGTGCTATTCGCCAAAGATAGCCTACGACGAGAGCCTCTCGAAGTTTGGCCCCGGTCAACTCATGGTGCGTCGCATCATACAGAACCTCGCTGACCAAGGGATCGAGAGGTACGACCTTCTCGGGCCACGAGCGCGTCACAAAGCGCTGTGGGCTGGCGAGGTGCGCCCTCACGCGCATTGCTTCATCTTTAGGCCGACCCTCGCGGGCACCGCCTACTATCTACTCGCGGCGCGCATCGGTCCGATGATTAAACGCGCGAAGTATAAACGGTACGGCGACCCTCAAAGTCTTGGGGATGAGTGACGACGGTACCTGAGTCTCCGTCTTGAAGGACGTTCCCGACCGAGTCTTTGATGGTACCACTGTTACTCGATTCCTAAATTGCGGTTCGGCCCCCTCTCATGGTACTCGATCCCTCGCACCCACTGCGCTCCACCAGCGTGGGGTTCTCACTCAGAAGGTAAGACGTCCTCATGGTTGCTGATACAACACCTCAAATGCCCGGAAATCGTCGTGCTCGCCCTAGCGAGAGCGGTCGCTTCCTTACATCGTTCCTTATTTTGCTCGCGATGATCGGCGGAGCATTGTCGGTCATCGCGTTTGTCTTCGGCATCGTCGTGCCGGTAGGCGCCGTTGGTGTTCGAAAGATAGCGTTCGGGCCCGGGCAGGGATTGCGAGACGCGTCTCTTGCGCCGGGGCTTCAGTGGGCCGTCCCGTACTACTCTACGATCTACATGGTGCCGCAGACCCTTCGTATCCTCGATTTCGCGGCGCCTCGATCCCTTGATGTTCCAACGGTTGATGGAACGACCGTTGATGTTGACGCCGCGGTGGTATATCGCTTCTTCGCGGCCCCGGGCGAAATCAACGGGTTGAAACACGGGGGCCCCGCTGATCTTATTCAGAATGTTGGGGCGACAGATGTTCAATGGTCTCGGTATCTCTCGCAGGTCGCGGAGAATGAGTTGAAGCGAGCGCTCAGCGCCCTTTCGACCGTTGAGTTCTACGAACCAGGCGCTCGTGAGGCTCGCGTCAAGGTAGCGGAAGAGGTGTTGCGAGAGCGTTTGGGGCCCCTTGGCGTTGATGTCCAAGCGGTTCTTCTCCGTCGCTACAGATATCGAGATGAGATCGACCAAGCGATCTTCAAGAAGAACCTCCAAGAGCTCGAGTCCGCATACAACAAGGTCGCGGGCGAATTCGCTGAAGCGCAACGAGATGTGAACAAGGTTGAGGCGGATGGAAACGTTGCGATTCAAAACCTTGAGAAGCGGGGCGTTGGTGACGCTGAGATGATCCGTTCCGAGGGGGATCTCTACCGTCGCGAGAAGTACGCGCAGGGCGATCTCCTCGTGGCTGAGGCGAAGGCGAACGTCGATAAAATGCGGAGCGATGTGCTCGCGAAGGTCGGTGGTGATGTCTATGTGGCGCTGCAGCTCGCGCAATTTCTCGCGTCACTGAAAGGGGGCGTGGTCTCAAACGTTGATCCCTTTGATTTCGATATGTGGGTGAAGAAGCTTGCCGGAGCCTCCTCTCCACGTGAAAACTCATCGGAGGTGAAGTAATGAACGCTCGTAAGCTCTTTGTCCTTCCTGTAGTTCTCTCAACGTTCGCGCTCTCCGCCTGTGACACCGGATTCCAGCACATGGGAACCACCGAGTACGGGGTGCGATTTCGGGCGCTTCCAACCTTTATTGGTGGCGGTCTCGGAAGTGCTGATAGTGTGGCGCATCCGCTCCAAACGGTAGTCGTCTTTCCATGGGAAACGATCCGTCGTTTTGACACCGCGCCGCAGTACCTCAGTTGGGGCAAGGGGATGGGGGATGCTGCCGGGGGAACGACGCAGCTTGTACAAGATGAAGATGTGTACACCCGCGCTAAAGATGGTAATGAGGCGGCGCTCAAGCTCACGGTACGGTATCGAATCAAACCAGATCCAGAGAGCCTCGTGAAGCTCGTGCAAAACGTCGCCGAGACCGAGGAGGGTGTACGCAACCTCGTTATCGCGGTCGTTCGTTCCGAGATCCGCTCCTACATGAATCAACTCAAGACGCCTGAGTTCCGTGATGACAAGAAGCGCAACGAGACCGTTGATGAGGTTCTTCAAGCGGCGCAGCGACACCTCGCCCCACTCGGCATCGAGGTTGAGGCCGTAAACTTGAAGCAGTACCGGTTCGTGCGTCCGCTGCCAGACGGGGGCGAGGATACCCGCTACCAGGATCGCCTTCGGGAGATCCAAGAGATGGAGCAGGATATCGAGGGTGAACGCTCCCGAATTGAGACCGTTCGCGCAAAAAAGCAAAAGGAGTATTCAGAGGCGGAGAGCCTCTATAATGCGCGTGTCTCAGAGGCGAAGGGGTTTAAGGAGCAGTCCGTGTTTCAGGGCGACAGCTATTTTACCGCTCGTTCTAATGAGGCAAAGGCGATTACGGCCGAAGGAAACGCCGAAGTAGCTGGATTAACTAAACAGATTGGGGCTCTCTCCGGTAAGGGGGGGCAGGCGATGCTCCGTTTAGAGGTCGCCAAACAATTAGCTAAAGCCAATCCTCGGTTTGTGGCGATGAATCAGGGGTCTGGAGGGGCGGCGGTAGACCTCTCTAAGACGGATTTAAATCAATTAATCGGGCAATTAGGCATCGTGGAAGGACTTGTCGGACAGCCTCCAAGAGCGCAAAATACCCCGGAAAAATCTCACTCACATGAGGCCCCGGCAGCACAGACTCAGAGCGCCGGTAAATAGGAGAAAAAATGAGCAATTCAATTCGACGAAGAAAGATAGCGCTTATCGGCGCTGGCCAGATCGGTGGAACCCTCGCTCTGTTGTGTGGACAGCGCAACCTTGGCGACGTAGTTCTCTTTGATGTGGTTGATGGGATGCCGCAAGGAAAAGCGCTCGACCTCTCGCACCTCGCGCCGGTGTTCGGCCTCGACTTCAAGGTAACCGGAACGAACAATATCGCCGATATCGCGGGCGCGGACGTTTGTATCGTTACCTCCGGTCTTCCACGTAAGCCCGGCATGAGCCGCGACGATCTCGTGAAGACCAACGCCGATATCATCAAGAAGGTGGCGGCTGGAATCAAGGAGCACGCTCCAGGCGCATTCGTCATCGTGATCACCAACCCACTCGACGCGATGGTCTACCTCATGCAAAAGGAGACCGGATTCCCAACATCTCACGTTGTGGGGATGGCGGGAGTTCTCGACACCGCCCGATATCAGGCATTCCTTGCTGAGGAGCTCAACGTATCCGTTTCGTCAGTATCAGCGTTCGTGCTCGGTGGACACGGCGATGACATGGTGCCAGTCCGCTCCTACACAACGTGCAACGGAATCCCCGTTGGGAACCTGATCAAATCTGAGCGTCTCGACGCGATCGAGAAGCGAGTTCGTGGCGCTGGTGGAGAGGTGGTCGCGCTTCTCAAGACCGGCTCCGCATTCTACTCGCCTGCCGCTTCAGCTATCCAGATGGCTGAGAGCTACCTCTTCGATCAACGACGGGTCCTCGCTGCCGCGGCATCACTCAAGGGTGAGTACGGCTTGAAGGATCTCTACATCGGCGTTCCAGTGATCATCGGCAAAGGTGGAGTTGAGAAGGTCGTTGAGATAGAGCTCAACGAAAGTGAGAAGAAGGCTCTCAATGAGTCCGCTGGTCGGGTTCGTGAACTCCTCGCGATTCTCTAATCAATTAAAGGTACGTAGGAAAACATATGAATCTGCATGAATATCAAGCAAAGCAGGTGCTGAAGGGATACGGCTTGCCGGTCTTGAATGGCTACCTGTGCTATACACCGGGTGAGGCTGAGGCAGCCGCTGATAACCTTGGCGGTGGGATCTGCGTCGTGAAGGCCCAGGTTCACGCCGGTGGTCGCGGAAAAGCCGGTGGCGTTAAGCTCGCGAAGAGCTCCGCCGAAGCTCGTGACCACGCTGAGAAGATCTTGGGCATGAAGCTCGTTACTCCTCAGACAGGTGCTGAGGGGAAGATCGTTCGCAAGGTGTACGTTGAGGCTGGATGCAACATCGCCAAGGAATACTACCTCAGTATCCTCGTTGCCCGCGCTGGTCGCTGCGTTTCTATCATCGCCTCCACAGAGGGTGGTATGGAGATCGAAGAGGTCGCTCACCATACGCCTGAGAAGATCCTCACCGTTCGCATCGATCCGAAGGTTGGACTCCAAGGATTTCAAGCTTCAAAGCTTGCTATCGATCTGGCTATCCCCGTAGATGCTCGTAAGAACTTCGTTGAGGTTGTGAAGGGACTCTACAAGGCGTTCATGGGATCTGATCTTGCGATGCTTGAGATCAATCCACTCGTGCTTACAAAGGAGAACACCTTCGTGCTGCTCGACGCCAAGGTCGCGCTTGAGGACAACGCGGCGTTCCGACAGAAGCATATCCACGAGATGATGGACTACGATGAGATGGATCCCCGTGATCTTCGCGCTCAGAAGTATGGACTCAACTACGTCGGACTCGATGGAAATATCGGATGTCTCGTAAACGGAGCCGGACTCGCTATGGCGACTATGGACATCATCAAGGAGTTCGGTGGCGAGCCAGCGAACTTTCTCGATGTAGGTGGTGGAGCTACGAAGGAGAACGTAACGGAGGCGTTCCGTATCCTTCTCTCAGATTCTAAGGTAAAGGGAATCCTCATCAACATCTTCGGCGGAATCATGAAATGTGACGTGATCGCCACAGGCGTAATTGAGGCAGCGAAGGAGGTGGGGCTCAAAGTTCCCCTCGTCGTTCGACTCCAAGGAACGAACGTGGATATTGGACGCAAGCTTCTCGCGGACTCCGGTCTGGCGATTACGCCGGCGGACACCATGGATGACGCGGCTAAGAAGATTGTCGCTTTAGCGAAGTAAGGAAGGAGAGACGATGAGCGTTCTCGTAAATAAAAATACACGTGTAGTAACTCAAGGAATCACCGGTAAGACCGGCGCGTTCCACACCCGCGCCTGCCGTGAGTACGGCACGCAGATGGTCGCCGGTGTAACCCCAGGCAAAGGTGGACAGGAATTCGAGGGAATCCCTCTCTACGATACCGTTCACGAAGCCAAGAAGCAGGCTGGCGCGAACGTATCGATCATTTACGTTCCACCACCGTTTGCGGCTGACGCGATCATGGAAGCGGTTGACGCTGACCTTGATCTCGTTATCTGCATCACCGAGGGTATTCCGGTATTGGATATGCTCAAGGTCGCGACCTATATGCAGGGACGACGCACGCGTTTGATCGGACCAAACTGTCCAGGAATCATCACGCCTGGTGAGGCGAAGATCGGAATCATGCCGGGCTTCATCCATAAGCCAGGACGCATCGGTGTTGTTTCTCGTTCAGGAACGCTTACCTATGAAGCGGTATTCCAGCTCTCGCACCTCGGTATGGGACAGTCGACCTGTATCGGAATCGGTGGAGATCCACTCAACGGTACGAACTTCATCGACTGCTTAAAGATGTTCAACGAGGATACGGATACCGACGCGGTTGTGATGATCGGTGAGATCGGTGGTGACGCCGAGGTTCAGGCCGCCAACTGGGTTCGTGACAACAAGATGAAGAAGCCGATCGTGTCGTTCATCGCTGGAGCAACAGCTCCTCCAGGACGACGCATGGGCCATGCTGGCGCTATCATCGGGGGAGCTGATGATACCGCTGAGGCGAAGTTCAAGGCTCTCCAAGCTGCCGGAATTCACACGGTCCGATCTCCACACGAGCTCGGTTCCAAGATGAAGGATGTGCTTGGAAAGTAAGGAGTAGCTCCTGAGAGCGTTTCTCAAAAGAGCGTGCATCTGGCTCGGGCCGACGATCGTTGTGTTGATCGCCGCCGAGTTAGGTGCGCGCTCTTTTTACAAGGACGTCACTCCGATTCTCATGACGGACGAGGTCCTCAATCACGTTTGGATCCCAGGACAACTTCGGGTCGTGCGTGATTTCGAGAAAGCTGGCATCCCTCCGTTCACTCGCAAGGTAAACTCGCAAGGCTTTATCATGGAGCGCGAGGTTTCTCCCCAGAAAGACGAAGGGACCTATCGCGTAGCGTACCTTGGCGATTCCTTCACCGAGGGTACATGCCCCGAAGGTGACTCCGTTCCCGCGATAGTTGAACGCTCATTACGAGTTCCTGGGTACAACAACGTAGAGGTCATGAACGGTGGCACAGCGTCGTACGCTCCGACCCTCTACTTCCTTCTTTTGAAAACGAAGCTGCTCGCGTATCACCCTGATCTCGTGGTTGTGAACGTCGATATGACTGACGTGTTTGACGACTCCCTGTACGGAGCGACGTTAAAGACCGACGAGAAAGGCGATCCGGTCGCGTGCCCACCGGGACATCCGTTACTCAGGACCCATCGTAGGACGGCACGGGGTCTTGAGGAGCTGAGCGCGACCCAGAGAGTGCTCTTGTGGCTCTCCCGGAGGTTCGACGGTGTAAAGTTAGTCGTTCAAGCTATGTCTCGTTCCGGCAGTGAATATCGGGGCAACCACAACGAGGTGCCGCCAGCGTTCGCGTGGTGTGGGACCGTTCGCTCGCCCGAGACGCAAGACGATGTGCGACGCAGCATGGGGATGCTCACCCGTGTGATACGGCTTGCGAAGGCGAATGGGATAAAAATAGGTATCACCGCCGTCCCTCACCTCGAACAACTTCAGGGCAAGTGGTCCCTTCAGCCCATGAACGATATCGCCGCGGTGTGCGCGAGAGAGAACGTGCCATTCCTCAATCCGGTTGACGCTTTCAAGCAGAAGCTAGGCTCGACCCCAGCACAAGAGGTCTACATTCCTGGTGATATGCACTTCAATTCGAAGGGATACCGTATGTGGGCGGAGATACAGGTGGAGTTTTTGAATCGGGTGGGGTTGCCGTAAACTCGATGAATTTGGACCCGCTAATCGGGAGGGCGACCGTCCACGGTCGCCGTGTTTCATGAGGTGACGCCCGTTCGAATTGCCGGAGATCTCGGTGGTTCATCACGGCTTAAAATAAATCACCTCACAAACTGCGGATGCCCCCGAATCGCCTCTTTAAACGGCTCTGGGTCGGCACCGGCGGGAATCTGGGAATCACTTCGCTCCCACCGACTCAGCCACGTCGTGTCCAAGAGATCCGTCGCAAGCCCTCGTCGTACGGCTTCAGCCGTATACGCCTTTGTCGTCTCACGCTTCATGCCGGTTCCCACGCCACGCCCGACGAACCATCCCGCATGAAGCAACGAAGCTCGCGCCGCGGTCGATGCCGAGTAGGTGTGCAAGCTGGTCGCCCTGCCTCGGGTTAACGCGAGCACCTTCGCCAACACCGGCATCGTCCACATCGGGGAATCTACCTTCGCTGAGAACGGGTCGAACCACACGATATCTGGAGCGTCAGCGCTGTGGCACAGATCTATAAAGTCTCCGTGCTTGAGCTGCCACGAAATCGGGTGCTTTGAACTCTGCCACTGCCCATCTTTGACCAATCGATGCGGCGCCCCGTGCCGCAGATGCGCGAAGTGCCACGGATGCTGCAGCGCGAGCTTCAACGAATCGAGATCGTTTTCAAAGCTCACTATCTTAATAGGACGCTCGATCGTCTCTCGTTCCTCAAGCGCCAATATTCCCACCATCGAGTTCGTCGCCGCACCAAGGCCGACATCCCAGATGACGAGAGGTTCGCCCCCATCCGCTATTCGATCGAAGAGACGGGAGCCTTCAACGTACAGTGAACGCGACTCCAGGCGAGGATCCTCTGAGACGTGCATCACCTCACCAGAGCTTCTCTGCCGGATCGCAGGCATCCTGTCCTCTCGCACGACTACTTCGTAGTTGCCGAGCACCAACCGATTCATCTTCGTCGTGACCGACGGTGGCTTGGTTGGATTATCGAGGTCATCACGTGAGAGCGCCTCCGTCTTGCCGTGATAGAAATCGCGGAAGGTTCCCACAATAATGCTCTCACGCATCTCTCGCATGAGGTTTCGATAGAATGCGAGGTTGTGAATGCTCAAATGCTGCCCCACGATGAACTCCCCCGACCTCACAAGGTGTTGCAGGTAAGAACGGGTATACCGTGTGCACGTTGCGCATGAGCATTGAGGATCGAGTGGTTGCATGTCAGCGCGGTACACGCCACGTCGAAGATCGATCCGTCCTCGCGAGGTAAATACCACCCCTTGATTCGCAAGCGAGGTTGGAAGGATACAGTCGAACATATCCATTCCTCGGCGAACTGCCTCTAAGAGATCGATCGGAGTTCCGACACCCATCAGGTAGCGAGGCTTATCGGCCGGCAAGAGGGGCGCCGCGAATTCGGTTGTGTCTTCACGCTCAGCTTTTGTTTCACCAACCGCGAGTCCACCGAGCGCGAATCCATCAAACGGAATAGCGGTTATCTGCGCGGCGCTCTCCTTGCGAAGATGCTCAAAGCATGCGCCCTGAACGATACCGAAGAGCGCCTGTCGAGAATCGCCTCGTGCGTCATAACTTCTGCGTGCCCAGCGGGTGGTTAGCTCAAGCGCAGCTCGCGTTTCCTGCTCTGAACAGGTCGATTTAATGCACTGATCGAGCGCCATCATAATGTCGCTGCCGATGATCCGTTGCATCTCAATGCTTTTTTCGGGGGTGAGCTGGATTCGACGTCCGTCAACGTAACTGCGGAAGGTTGCGCCCTCTTCCGACATCGAGAGCTGCTTCGACAGCGAGAAGATCTGAAAACCACCGGAGTCGGTCAGGACCCCTCGTGGCCAATTCATGAAGCGATGAATACCACCGTGGCGCGCCATGACCTCAGGACCGGGTCGCAAGAGGAGGTGATAGGTGTTCGCCAGAAGCACTTGAAATTCGAGTTGATCTGCCACAGGCAGGTCGACGCATCGGAGGGCCCCTTGTGTCGCCACCGGCATGAAGATAGGGGTCTGAATCCGCCCATGGATGGTAGTGAGGTCGAGGGCTCTCGCTTTTGACCAGGTATCGATGGCTACAACTGAGCAGGTGAGGCGACTATCGGATAACATACGGGAACTAAGGTAGTTGATCTCGATACCTAATGGTAGGTAGTGCAGGGGGTGAAAGACCTCGAAGTCGTTACTTTTTTGGTGTCTTCGTAAAATCGAGTGGGTAGGGCTCGGTGTTATCCCGACGTTTACGTGCACGTAAACGTGAACGTACCTGAAACAGGCATCATGCGGGCTGAAGGCATAGCTTGGAAAGCATGGCTGCAATCCTTGTAAGCAAACGCTTACCAGCGCGATACTCGTCGGGGGAGATATAGTTTAGAGCGTTTAACAGATCAAAGAGTGCGCCACACTCCATTACGGATCCCCGTGCTATTACGCCTCCGGTTTTTTCGTCGTCTCCGCCTCGTTCCGTCAAAACTCTCAAAATGCTCACGACGGAACCATTTTTCATCACCCTGCTAGTTCTGCAGCGAAGAGATAAAGTTGCTCGTTCGGGTACGTTCACGTTTACGTGCACGAGCACGTTCACGTGGAAAGGGCGCTATGTATGAGCCAAAACAAGGGTTTACGTTACCTCTGTGCTCGTTGGCACCCACTCCATTCCACGATGAGCC
>JBDLRS010000075.1:0-9613 GCA_039799965.1 Pseudomonadota bacterium | reverse complement strand
GAAGTACCACTTTGCGCCTCACCCACAGGGTGACTCTCTTTCGTCTCGAAATCACTCATATTCGCAATTATTATCACCTACTTGCGAAGATGCAACGATTTTCAACTGCCGAATTTAGGTTCAAGGAGCCGGTGACGTATCGTTCAATGGCGCTTTAAAAATCACCGCTTCGGCCATTTATCTTGAGCAAAACCTACGAGCGCTCGCGGGACCGATCACCCCCCTCGGATCTCTCTTCGGGACGATCGGGAAGATTGAGATTCCGTTGGTTATCACCGGCACGATCAATAATCCCCAGATCAATGCCGACCTCACACGGCTGCAAGATATCACTGTACCCGGACGGGCGCTTTCGCCCATATTTAGGGGGCTTGGTGCTATCGTTGATGGCGCGACGGGTAATTAGACTGCGGGTGCGAGATGCGCCTCGTGGCATGGATAGGCGACCGTACTCGGTCGCCGGAATGTCACATGTCACATCCACATCCCGAATGTGCTCCGGACCTCCTCACTGATGGGTCGTCACACACGGCGACCGAGGACGGTCGCCCTCCCGGTTCTCGGGGCGATGTGTATCTGGCAGCACGGGAAGAGGCGGATTGCGCTCGGCAGGGATCGAACCTCGATCTCCCCTGTTCCGCTTTTGCTATCCCCTCGCCCAAGGCTCGGGGCAAAATCGGCGCAAGGCTCCGCTAGCTCGCCTTGCATGTCGACCACTCGCAGCTTCGTCCCTGCGAGCCCCATCTCGCCTCTTCCAGAGGAAGAGGCGGATTGCGCTCGGCAGGGATCGAACCTGCGACCCCAAGTTTAGGAAACTTGTGCTCTATCCAACTGAGCTACGAGCGCGTGGGATCAAAATAGCAAAAAAAAAAGCCCCCGCCAATCGTGATGAATAATGAAGTTTGTATGGATCGGTGCAGATAATTTAGTCGCGTAACTGCACGAAGAACATGTACGGGTCCACCGCGGCGTACTTTCCTGAAGGGTCGAGAACTCGGGTTTCAAAGTGAAGATGCGGGCCTGTAGCTCTCCCCGTCTCACCCACATCGGCGATCTGCTCACCCTTTGAGACCTTATCGCCGACGGAGACATAATTGCGACTATTGTGACCGTAAACGGTTAGGAGCTTATCTCCTTGAATGACAACGATACTACCATAATGACCATGAGAACTGCTCTCAAGGACAACCACACCATCGTGAGCCGCGTAAATCGGAGTTCCCTCAGGAGCGCCAAAGTCCGTGCCCTCATGAAACCGCTTCCCTCGCCATCCAAACGTAGAGGTGTACAGAGAGCCATGCACCGGGAAGGCGAGCGCCCCCACATATCCGCGCACGTGCGAGATGCTTATCTTTCGCTCACCGGTGTCCCGCAACGTGGCGCGCAGAAGAGACCCCTGATCAAGGGGACCGACAGCGGGAATCCTTACGATCTGTCCTATCTTAAGGGATTTAGGATTAGCGATCTGGTTATATTCGGAGAGCTCCTCCACGGAGAGCCCAGATCGAGCGGCGATACGATCGAGCGTATCCCCCTTAGCAACTGTGTATATTCGCTCTTGCTCCGAAGTCGGAACACTCCGCGTAGGGAAGCATCCCGTTGTGACGACGAGGAGTAACACTAAGAGCGTTCGAAGAACCATCTGACCTCCTACGCAATCTGTCGTGTACCGACGAGCAAAACCTACCGGAACTCAACCTCTTCAAAAACTACCCGACGGGCGGTATCACCAGCACGTGTCCATACAGCGAGATTGGTAATTCCGTGCGAAGCGAGTGGCGCCACAAGAACACCCCCATCAACGAGCTGGTTAAGCGGTAATTCGCTTTCAAGCAGAACAGGATACGACACAACGATAGCCTCGAATGGAGCCGCGTCGGACCATCCCTTCCTTCCCTCTCCACGACGAACGATAACGCCGTGGTGCTTAAGAGCGTCGAGAACCTTACGAGAGCTTTGGGCGAGCGTGCCTATCGTATCCACACCGAAGACCTGCGCCCCGGCTGCCGACATAACGGCGCAGAGATAGCCACTTCCAAATCCAAGTTCGAGAACACGCATGCGCTTGTCGAGATTGATAAGTCCCATCATCCGAATAAGGATCGATGGGCGGGTGAGCCACTGACCTTCCTCAATGGGGAGATCGACATCCTTGATGGCGTGATGAGCGTACATCGGATCGATGAAATGATGCCGAGGAACCGCGGTAAAGCTCTCCTGCACGTGACGCTCAACCTCCTCATCGAGGATACCGGCGTCAGAGACCCATTGCTCGACACACTGAGCCCATAGGGATTCATCCGGTACTGCGTTCGCGCTCTGCATAGAAAAAGACCTGAAGGTACGCTCGGTTCGGCGTACGGTGATTAGAAAACTAATTCACCATGAAGACCGATTTTTGGAAAGGTGAAAATCGTCGAACAGGGTGATATCCCGGTGCGACACGAATTTTTCATCTCGGATTCCAGCCCGTGACAATACGGGCCATATCGAATTGTTAACCCTTCAAAACCCCCATCTTCTGGAACAAGATCGGCGGCTGCGAGAGCGGAGATCCAAAGAGTTCCAAATTGACCGCATCTGTCCATGAAACCTTATCGGCCTCTCGACCAAATGCGGAAAGGATCTTTCCAGCGGCGGTTGGAAGGAACGGAGACAGCATAATTCCGAGCGCGTGAATCGCCCGTAGTGAGTACGCAAGCGTCACCTTTGTCCCCTCCATATCGGTCTTACGCATCGTCCATGGCGCTTTCTCATCAACGTATCGGTTACATTGACGGCTAAACTCCATCACGGCCTCTAATGCGCCCTTGAAGGAGTGCCCCTCTAGCTCATTCGTCACGCTCTCAAAAGACGCGTTGAGTGCGTCATCGAAAGCCGTATCGGTCGCACCGATACGCTGCTTATCAAAGAGCGGCACGTTAGGACCACAGTGCTTGATTGTGAAGGAGGTGATTCGGTTGACGAAGTTACCAACGGAATCCGCCAGCTCTGAGTTAAACCGCTGCTCAAGATCTTCCGGCTTGTAGACCGTACGCGCTTTCTCAGAAGCGATCGAGGTAAGGTAGTACCGCAACGCGTCGGGGTCCTTCCCTTCCGCCACGTAGTCACCAACCCAGATCGCCGTACCGCGAGACTTCGAGATCTTCTCAACTTCCTTTCCAGGGAACTGGATGTTGAAGTAATGATTAACGATCACCCCCTTCGGTAGCTTCATCGTTCCAACGGCGCTCAACATCGCGATCCAAATAACGCAGTGGAATACCGTATTATCCTCACCGATGAAGTGCACGATCTCGGTATCGTCACCCGTGTGCCACATTCGCTCAGCGGCAGCGACATCGTGTCCACGCTTCGCCTCAAGCTCAATGGTATTTGAGATATATCCGATAGGCGCATCGAACCACACATAGAGCACCTTTCCTTGAGCATCCGGATCATCGAGCGGCACCGGAATACCCCATGTAAGGTCGCGGGTCATGGCGCGCTTGACGAGGCCGGTTCCAAGTAATCCTCGAACGTAGGCCTTGGTTTGATCCCGAAGTTCAGCGTTGTCCAGCCACTCGGTCACCTCCTTCTCGAAACGGGAGAGGTCGAGGAACCAATGTACCGTTTCACGAATCGTTGCGGGTTGTCCGGAAACGGTGCTCTTTGGATTCTTGAGCGTGTCGATGTCGAGCATCTTACCGCAGTTCTCACACTGGTCGCTATTCTGCTCGACCGTGCCACAGTAGCCGCACGTCCCTTTTACGTATCGATCCGGCAAGAACGCGGCGCGCGCCTCATCGTAAAACTGACGAGAGCTCTGCTTCTCGAAGTAGCCCTTGTCGTGTATCGCTCTGAAGAAATCCTGACTCACCTTCGCGTGGTAGGGATTGATGCTGGTGCCGCTATAAATGTCGAAGCTGATCCCCATGCCGGCGAAATCCTGCGCCTGCAACTTCTGATAGTGTTGCGCAACCTCGGCGGGGGTCTTCCCCTCCTGCTCTGCGGTAATCATGATCGCCACGCCGTGATCATCCGAACCGCACACGAAGCGAACGTCGGCTCCGGTCATTCGGAGATATCGGACGTAGATGTCGGCGGGGATATACGCACCACCTAGATGTCCCACGTGAAGCCGACCATTGGAGTACGGAAGACCGGCGGTGACGAGAACCTTACGGGAGGTTGTCCCCTTTTTAGCAGCATTCATGTCGAAATTCCAAACAACCCCTCCGAGGGGCATAGACACGGGAGAAACCAACCCAAACGGTAAATTTCATTGGGATATTAACCACCTAGCCATTCCAAAGTAAAGCCGTTATCGGCACGGAAGGGCGACGGCGCTCTGCCTGCGCCGCTCTCAATGGTTACATATGCCCGTTATCGGCGCCCAGAATGGCCCCTTTCTCATCTAGGAATACAGGGAAGCTCTATGTAGGTCGGTGACTTAGCCCACCGCCCCCCCCCCTACAAAGGGCCATCGAGGCAGCACTCCACGACGCTATGCAGGATCACTATAAGACACTTGGACTATCCTCAGCCGCAACACGCGAGGAGATACGGCGCGCCTACCGGGTGCTGGCGCGGCGGTACCATCCTGATGTGAATCCAGGGGGCGCAACCGCGGAGAAGTTTCGGCAGATATCGAGGGCGTACGAGGTGCTCTCCGACCCCGAGAAACGAAAGCAGTACGATAGCGACCGAGAGACCGAGGAGACCTTCTCCTCTGCGTTCGATCGCGCCCATCAGGCGTATCGAAAGCAACAGGCAGCCGCACCTAAAGGCCCGCGACCGACACCTCAACAACGGACAGGCGCCGGACAGAGATCACACCAACAAACAGCGAGCGTACCTCCACGCAAGGAGCCAAAACCACAACCTAAACCTCCATCGAAGCCGGAGCCGAGGATAGTTCGGACAACGACTAAACCGGCCCCCTCACGAATCTCAGGACTAAGGAAAACGCTCGAAGCGTCTCTTTCGCGCGCCAAGAATATCCTCGCCAAGGCTCCACCACCGAAGCCTTCTCGCACCATGATCTCATCGATCGCGTTGATGGAGGTATCTATCTCAGTATTTGAAGCTATCGCTGGGGTCAGAAAAACGATCGAGGTCGCGGAGAGGGATGGCGAGATGAAGAAGCTCTCGATATCGGTTCCCCCCGGCGTTCGTCAGGGAAGTATCGTGCGCCTCAGAAGCAAGGAGAACGAGGGGGAAGAGATCATCGTGGTTATTCGTGTCGCGCACCATCCATGGCTCTCCATCTCGCATCGTGGGCTCACGATCGATATTCCGATTACCGTCTCTGAGGCGATGGCTGGCGCGAAGGTGCAGATTCCATCCCTGCAAGATCCCCTTCTCGTCACGATCGAACCGGGAACGCAAAGCGGGAAAGAGGTTCGACTGAAAGGGCAAGGCATTCCACTTCCGGACGGAACGCGCGGAGACCTATTCGCAAGGTTCCTGATCAAGGTTCCGTCGTTATCAGAGTCTCCTGAAAGCGCCGCGAAACTCGTCGAGTTTGAATCGCTCTACCACGATAGGGTGCGCGAACATCTTCCGAAATCGATTATGGATGGGGAGACGACCGCATGACACACCCCTCATCCACCGCTCCACTTCTGTTCATGCTCTACACGGTGGCGGGCCAGCTTATCGCCGCAGGCTGCGCCATAGGCGCATGGGAAACAACGGGAAGCATGGCGGCAGCGCTCACCATCGCAACCTTCGCGTCGTTTCTGTTGGCTCACTTCCTCAAGCTCTCAACGCCATGGAAGGTTATGAACTGCGTACTTCCGGTCTCAATCGCGAGTTCACTGGCTATTACACTTCCAGACTGGGTATTTTTAACACCCTTTCTCGCGCTCCTGGCCATCTACGCTCCGGCGCTGTGGACAAGGGTCCCCTACTATCCAACCAGCAGAGCTGCCTATCCGTTGATCCTGGCGGAGCTTCCCGCTGACGAACCCTTTACCTTAATCGACATCGGGTGTGGGATGGGAGACCTCCTCCTCTTTCTTGAACGACATCGACCAAAGGGTCACTTCGTTGGGATAGAGATAGGGATTGTACCCTTTCTCGTCTCCAAAACGAAATCGCTCCTCTACGGTCGTGGAAAGATCTCAGTGAAATTCCAGAGCGTCTACAAGACCCCACTCACCGACTTTACGTTCGTCTACGCATTCCTCTCTCCAGCCGCCATGACGCAGGTATGGGCGAAGGCATACCGAGAGATGAAACCCGGCAGCACCTTTATTACGAACTCATTTGAGGTCCCGGAAAAGGCTTCGTATCAGGTCAATATCAAGGATCTCCGCAAGGGGGTGTTGTTTGTGCATAAGATGGGGGCGCTCGGTGATCGGAAACGCCACGCCTCTTAAACCAGAATTCGGCAGTTGCGGGCCCGAAAACGGGGCGTCTGGCTAAAATCACCGAGGCTGCGGAATACGTCGGTCGAGGACGACCCCCCTCCCACATCACGGGGTATATGGGAAAACTACGCCCCCGAAGCCTTAGCCGCCCGAGCTGTCTTACCTATACCCTCAGAGGACTTTCCTCCCTCCAGCATAATCACCACCGCCGATACGATGAAGATAGTTGAGTAGGACCCTAACACGATTCCCGCACACAGATAGAGACTCAAATCCTTAATGTCTCCGTCAGCAAATACATAGAGCGCCAACGCGGAGAAGACGGTAAGAAGGTGTGTGATAACCGTTCGAGAGAGTGTAAAATTAAGCGCCTCATTCACAATATCTACGAGCTTAGCTCCCTTCTTCTTCCTCCGCTGTTCGCGTACTCGGTCGAACACCACAACGGTATCGTTTACCGAATAACCGATAATGGTGAGCGCACCGGCGAGGGTCGCCATGCCGATGATATGTCCTGAGATGAGATACATTCCAGTTGCGATCACAACGTCATGCACGAGAGCCACGATCGTGCCAATACCTACCGCAAACTCGAATCGGATCGCGATGTAGATCAACATCCCTACGATGCCGAGCCCTACAGCCCACAGAGCGCTCGATCGGAGCTCACGACCAACGGTTGGACCGACGTAATCGGTTTTCTGAACGGTGAAGGTATCGCCGAAAGCCCCTTTAAGAGCCCCTTCTACCCTACCCCGAACCGCGTCCGCGTCGCCCGCTTCGCCGAGTCTAATTGAGTACTCATTCTTCGCGCCCTGGAAGGCTTGAACTCGAGCACCCTCAAGGTTCTGAGCCGCGAGTCCGCCACGAATCTTCTCACTATCGAAATCCCCATTAAAGGAGACGAGATACTCGTGACCACCGAGGAAATCGGTGCCGTACTTCTCATTTCCTATATGCACGAAGATATAGATCGACGCCGCGAAGGCAACGAGCGAAAGGAGCATGCACACAAAGCGCTTGCTCATGAAATCGATCGTAGCGTTGGTTGAAATCAACTCTCTCATACCCGGTCCCCTTCCCTTAGATCGACAAACCCTGCTTGCCCTTCAATTCAAAGTAATCGAAGAGGAGGCGAGCCACAAACACGGCGCAGAATACGGTTGTGATCACTCCGATCGACAGCGTGACCGCGAACCCTCTGATCGCCCCCGTTCCGAAATAGTAGAGAAGCACGCCAGCAAGCAGCGTCGTTACGTTAGCGTCGAAGATGGCGCTGAAGGCCTTGTCGAAACCGCTTGATACTGCCGCATCGCGACCCGCGCCGTTACGAAGCTCATCTCGGATGCGCTCGAAGATGATAACGTTTGAGTCAACTGCCATACCGATTGTTAGAGCGAGACCCGCGAGACCTGGTAAGGTGAGGGTCGCCCCAAAGAACGAGAGACACGCCATCATGATTACCGCGTTTACGATCAGCGTGACTACGGCAACAACACCAGATTTGGCATAGTACACCATCATAAAGAGCGATATTGCGACAAAGCCGATAGCCATAGCAACAACGCCCTTCTTAACTGACTCAAGACCCAGAGTTGGTCCAACGGTCCGTTCCTCAAGGACCGTCAGGGGCGCCGGAAGAGCTCCCGCCTTAAGAACAACTTTGAGCTGTCGAGCCTCATCCATCGTGAAACCGCCAGAGATACTGGCTTGGCCACCGGTAATGGCGTCACGAATGACGGGAGCGGAATACACCACTCCGTCCAAAATAATCGCAAGTTGTCGCCCAACGTTCTCTGAGGTTATTCGCGCGAAGGTTTGCTGCCCGAGCGACGAGAGCCGGAGGGAGACCTCCACCTGTCCCTGCTGGTCGAAATCAACGCGGGCGTCCGCAACTGCGTCACCGGTCATCAGCGCCTGGTCCTCAACGACAATCTGCTGTCCCTCTTTGTTCTTGAAGGTCATAGTCCCAACACCCTGTGGTGTGCCTGGGCCGGGAATCAATCGAAACTCCAGCTTTGCCACCGAACCGACCACTTTTTTGACCGCGTTGATGTCAGAAACTCCCGGCATCTGCAAAATGATCCGGTCTTCGCCTGAACGCTGAATTAAAGGCTCACTCACACCGAACTGATCGACACGGTTACGAAGGGTCTCCACTGCTTGCTCAATCGCGTCGGTCTCAATCTTTTTCGCAGCCATCTCACTCAACTGGTACCTGAGGCGGGGACGGGAGCCGTCCATCTCGGTCGACACGAGGGTCAACTCTGGAGATTTTTCCTGGATCATCGCCTTGGCCGCCTCCAACGAAGCGTCACTGAGAAGCGTAATCATCAGCGCGTTATCCCCCCCCCCAGCGGACTGTGTCACGGTGGACTGTGCCACGGCGATCTTCTTACCGCGAAGATCTGACCGCAAACCAGCGAGAAGAGCTTGAAGGCGGCTCGTCACCGCCTCGCGTGACTTCACTCCGTAGACAAGGTGAACACCACCACTAATATCGAGTCCCAGCGCCATCGGTCTCGTAAACCACTTTTGTGTGAAGTTATCTCGAAGCACCGTCGGTAAAAGCGACAACACCGCCAGCGCAAACACCGCCACGAAAACGATCGTTCTTTGTTGCATATCTCTGCCCATACCGACTCGCGATTATCCCTTAAGCGGCCTCAGCCTTTGATTCACCCTTCTCAAGTCCCAAGATGTGGGATTGAGCGAATTTAACCTTCACGTTTGGCGCGATCTCAACCAACACGCCGTCCTTCTCAACACTCGACACACGCCCGATAATGCCCCCGGTGGTGATAACGGAATCCCCTCGCTTGAGGGACTCAAGCAACGCCTTGTGCTTCTTAACCTTCGACTCCTGAGGTCGGATAACCATCACCCAAAATATGAGGTAGCAGATCGCCAACATCGGCAACATGCTGATGAGGGATTGCATAAGGCTTGGCTGTTGCTCACCCGCCGTTGGTGGGGTCGAAAACACCTGACCACCGTCCTGCGCGAATAGATCACCCGCGATAACAAAGGTTCCCACGATAAGAGCGGAGCACGCCGCGAGATAGCCGATTCTCTTACTCATAATTAAACACCTGTTTACACACGAACTTTTGATACCATGAATAGCTCCGGCACGCACTAGCAGGGTGGTGAAAAATGGTTCCGTCGTGAGCATTTTGAGAGTTTTGACGAAACGAGGCGGAGACGACGAAAAAACCGGAGGCGTATCCACTGAGATACGTTGAGGATTTTTTCGG
>JBDLRS010000074.1:0-27346 GCA_039799965.1 Pseudomonadota bacterium | reverse complement strand
GACGATCGAGGAGCTGCTTCCGTTAGGATTCGGCCCCGCCAGTCTTGGGTTAGAGGTGTCTCAGTATCGACGGTAACCGTACCCTGCTCCTGTGAAACCGAGAGCCGTTCCACTCAAAGGTAAGATCAAAGGCTACGGTTTTCCTCTCCCACCGTGGATCATTCCACGATCGAACTGTAGCTTGAAGTCGGCCACTCTCGTCCATGCTTAGATGCACCCTTTCCGCTTCGCCGGGAGGGAACGCATCCTTTTCATCGAGGAGATCGTTTTCGGTTACGTCAGTAAGGCCGAGGGCTTTGAGACCATCATCGTTGATCTTTGAGGGTGCGCGGTTGGTTTCCGACACCTTGAAAAATTGAAGATCGACGGAACGCCCAGAGGAGCGATTGCTTTCTACCGCCACGATGGGGCCACCCGACGCCTCTCGATACAGTTGAATGCGAACGAAGGAGTCGGGGCAGGTTTGCAGCGTCAGAGAGGTAGGGGACTCATGCGCGATGCCCCACGCTTCGCAGGTAAAAGTTCTTTGCGGATCAACGTGAGTGTGGAGGAGCTGTCGTTTCTCATCCTCAGAGATCTCATCCTCCGTATAGAAGGTGTCGGCCGGCGCCGCGGCGAGGAAGTCTCGTGGAGAATAGTCAGCCGTCGCCATTAAGGGTAGAGAGAAGAGGGAACCTATAAGCACAATAAATCGCCTCATGGGGCTCCTTGTTTAGTTTGTCGTGAGTGATGACGCTCTTATTCGTCGAAGTTCGTAACGGCGCTAGCTCCTCACTATCCATCAGGTTAGGCGTTGCCCGACCTCCGATGACAGGAACGGCCCGCATGCCGGTGTTCAATTCCTAATCGGAGATGTACTGAGGTTGTTGTGTAATCTCTTAAAACTGCACGGGCGTATCAGCGTCGCGCCGTTTTGATTGCGTAAATAGTGAAGTATGTCTCGGAATCCCTCTCATTCGCCACAATCACCGCCAGCATGAGCATCCTCTGTGCCTGGCGATGTCGCCACACTAATTTTCCATCGGCATGAAGGGCGTGACGCCTATCCCCACAACAGGGGGTTAGAGGCTGAATTTGTGGGAGAGGGGACTTATCGGTTACACTGGAAGGGGGGAGCGATAGAGCCTCCCCGTTTCTTAAGCCGGCGGTCGTTAGGTATGCCATCAGGAATCGTTGTCACCTCTGAATATATCCCAAAACGCGAGGGACTTCTTGTCCATGTGGATATGTCGGATTACCTCATCGATTACTATCTTCACCGCAAGGATGTCGCTCCTGATACCAAAGCCGAGCATGATGAAAAGCTCAAAGAGCTGATCGCGTGCTTCGCCATTCATCTCGTCGCTCGAACCGGACGAGAGACACATGCATGGACGGTTCACATCGCCGCGGCTGACCCGTATTCACTGTTTGTGACCGGCAACACGGGAGAGATAGATGATTCGGGTATAGCGAAGGGATATATCGTCGGGCATATCCTCACCGATCATATCCGACGTACCGATGTGAATTCCATCCACGCGCAGTTTACCAATCGTGGTCAAACCTATACCAGTATGGTTCAGTGCGACAGCGATGATGTTCGAAAGATGGTCGAGCAGTTCTATGCACAGAGCGAACAACATCCCCTTCGAATTGAGCTCTCCTCAACGAGTGATACGGCCCTCGGGCTGGTCGCCTTGCCAGAGTACGACGAGGAATGGATTCGGTCCGTTGAGCTACACTACGCGGCGGAGAGTCCAGACGTGCCCCGAACCCCGATGCGAACGTGTGAATTCGCCTTTCTGTGTGATTGCTCTCCTGAGAAGCTGATGCCTTTCTTCCGCTCCCTCTCTCAAACCTCGCTAGATGAGCTCTACGGGCAGGACCAGGAGCTTCAGATCTCCTGCCCTCGGTGCGGCAAGCAGTTTGAGATCCACCGCTCTGAGTTCAAGCCTGAGCAGTAAGCTCCTGTAGTTTCTACGGTTTAGGCGGCTTCAATCTCGGTTATCGCTTCAGTCGGTCTGACCGATGAGCTCTGTGAGATGTTGCCCGCTCTTGTTGAACTGGCGGAGTGCTGCGAAAGTAGGGGGATGAAGACAAAAATTACCGCCCTCACCCTTGTCGCCCTCCTTTGTGTCGCATGCACCACGAAGGTTTCTACCCCCGCCAACGTGCAAAATTCTCTCTTCCCTAAGGTACAGGGAACTAATCTCGATAAACAGCCGACCACCTTGCCGGATCATTACCGTGGAAAGACTACGTTGGTTCTTGTCGGATATACGCAGAAAGCTCAGTTCGATATCGACCGCTGGATTCTCGGAGCGCTTCAAGCTGATGTGAAGGCTCAGATCGTAGAGGTGCCGACCATCGCTGGGATGATGCCACAGATGGTTCAAAGCTTTATTGATAACGGAATGCGCAGCGGTATTCCTAAGTCCGATTGGGCTTCGGTGGTAACGGTGTATGAGGACGCGTCGAAAATTATTGAAGCCCTTGGTAATGAGCGGCCTCAGAGCGCCTACGCCGTGCTCTTAAATAAGGAGGGACGGATCGTGTGGAGCTCAAATATCGGCTACTCCGCGACCCAGATCCTTGAGGTGAAGAAGCTCGCTGACTCACTCTCGTAAGGGGGCTCTCCCCTAAAAGGCTTACTCACGCGCGCTCTCGGGCGCGATGGCCGGCGAGGACTCGTGCTACTTCACGAGGGCCTTCTGTAAACTTTCAAGGTGTTGCCATCGATCATAGAGCCGCTCGACCTCCTCTTGCTGGGCGATCAGTGCGTCACACAGCTCAGATAGCTTATTCGCGTTGGTTGCGTGCTCTCCGGAGTCGATCGCTCCCTGAATCTCTGCAAGCTTCACCTCCGCTTGCGCTATCATCTCCTCGATCATCGAGAGCTCTCGCGCGTCTTTGTACGAGAGCTTAGTTGCTTGCTTAGGCTTGCCATCGCTTCCCTTCCCATCCTTTTTTGGAGAGGGAGAGGAATCATCGTCGCCTCGCGCGGCCTCCCACTGTTCGTAGCTTCCGTACATGATACCGGCGCCGTTTCGCAATCCAAGCACGGAACTCGCCGTTCGTTCGAGAAGGTAGCGGTCGTGGGTGATGAGCACGATCGCTCCGGGGAATGTCTCGAAGCTCTCCTCAAGATTCTCTAGAGTAGCGATATCAAGATCATTCGTTGGCTCGTCGAAGAGAAGCACATCGCATTCCTGCGACATACTCTTCGCGAGGAGCGCTCTGGCGCGCTCGCCCCCTGAGAGTGAGCCGAGGGTTGTGGCAAGGTGATTGTGCGAGAAGAGGAACCGAGCTGCCCACGCAGCGATATGAGTGGATTGTCCTTGAAAGACCACGGAATCACCGTGTGGACAGAGAAACTCTCGCAGTGTCATGTCGTCTCGGAGCTGGCTTCGCGCTTGGTCCATGAAAGCGGTGCGCAGGTTCGCTGCCCTGATAACGCGCCCTGCCGTTGGCGAGAGGTCCCCGAGGAGGGTGCGAATGAAGGTCGTTTTGCCGCTCCCGTTAGGGCCGACTACGGCGAGCCGTGAGCCCGGAGAGAGTACGAGCGATACCTCCGAGAAGAGCTGCTTATCCCCCATCGACTGCGCGATACGCTCAGCCTTAATGAGATCTTTGGTTCTTCTTTGTGTGGATGAGAACTCGATCTCGGCGCGACGTTGCTCTCCAGTTGGCGAGCTCTTAAGTTTGTCGATAAGCTTGTGCGCTTCATTAATTCGAGAACGTGACTTTGTCGTTCTCGCTTTAACCCCTTGTCTGAGCCACTCGACCTCACGCCGAACCTTGTTGGCGAGAGATTGTCTTTGTTGTTGGAGATGAGCCAGGCGCTCCTCGCGGAACTCTATGTAATCGGCATACCCACCATCGCAGAGCATCGCGTTATTGGGATACATCTTGTGTATCTCAAGCACCCGAGTCGCGAGTCGTTCAATAAAGTATCGGTCGTGGCTGACGAACGCGATCGCGCATCGAAGAGAATCAAGATAGTTCTCCAACCACAAGATCGAGTCGATATCGAGGTGGTTGGTAGGCTCATCAAGAAGGATGCAATCGGGTTCAAGCGCCAACGCGCACGCGATAGAGAGCCGCTTTTTACACCCACCCGAGAGTGAGTCTACGAGCACCGAGTCCTCGTTAAATCCCGCGGCTCCGAGATAGATGCTCGCGCGGCGAGCGGTGTCTCCGTGGTCGACGCCGTGAGCGTGAAGGGTGTGTTCAATGATCTCTCCTGCGGTTCTCCCGGGTGGGAAATCCTCTTGCTGGGGTACGTAGGCACATCGAAGGCCCTTGCGAACGCTGACGGTACCGTCGTCTACATCCTCAAGCCCCGCGAGGATCTTGAGGAGGGTAGATTTGCCAGAACCGTTATTTCCGATCAGTGCAAGGCGTTCTTGCTCGTGAATAGTTAGGGAGAGCTTCGAGAAGAGGGGGGATTCAGAGAAACCTTTGGTAATCTCTTGGGTGCTAATAATCGGGCTAGGCGGCATAGGCTAAGGATAGCAAGGTGGGGGGCGGGGGGATACAATGGGACGGTGTTTTTTAGGGTGCCCGCCGGGTCCTATGGTTGATGTGGGGACGGTAGCACGAGCAGGGGGTAGCAAAGAGGGAGAGATCAGGACCCGGCCTGTCCGTCCCGCATATTTTGTTACAGAGCCTGAGGCTCGCTGTGGTAGGGTGATGGCTAGCTCCCCTCGTGGCACGGGGGGGGGGCATCCCGCCGTCCGTACAACCGATAGCTATGCCAGGTATATGAATCGACAACGTGATGAGGATGCTAACGAGAATACGCTAGCCATGATCGTTCAGGTCGCCAAGGACCTGATCTCGTGCCCCTCTGTCACGGGTTCAGAGATCCTCGTTATGGATCACGTCGACCGACTTCTCAAGCGAATGGGGTGGCGGACCGAGCGATGGCCCATCAAAGATGACTCACGTTTCAATGTATTCGCCACACCGACCAGTAAGAATCCCCGGGTGATTTTCACCACGCACCTCGACGTCGTACCCGGCCCCGAGCGATTATTTTCCCCTGAGGTCGTTGGAGGGGTGCTGCGAGGGCGAGGCGCGTGCGACACCAAAGGGATAGCCTCCGTTATGATACACGCGGCCGATTCCCTGCGCAGAGAGGGGAGTGATGATATCGGTCTTCTCTTTGTCGTTGGTGAAGAGACCGATAGTGTAGGAGCACAGGCGGCTGTGCCGGAGCTGAAGAGGCGAGAGGTGAGCTTTGTCGTTAACGGGGAGCCAACAGAGGGAAAATTAGTCGTCGCTCAAAAAGGGGTGTTCGCCGGTCGAGTTGCCATCAAGGGGACTCCATGTCACTCCGGATATCCCGACCTGGGAATTGATGCAAACGGATTCCTGATAGAGTTGGGCCACGCACTTCGATCGCTTGATTTCGGTTCACATCCTGTGTTCGGTCTATCGACTCTTAATTTAGGAATGGTGCGGGGTGGTAGCGCGGGAAATGTCGTCTCTCCCTCGGCGGAGCTCAGCTTTTGGGTACGAACGGTTCACGCCGCTGAGTTGTGCCGTGAACCGATCGAACGAGCCGCGCGTCAAACGTCTCTCCTATTCCCCGGTATCCACTTCGACATTCAGTCCCAGATAGTGAGTGACCCGATCGAGCTGCTGCCCTTGCCCGGTTTCGAGACAACCGTTTTTTGCGGAGGCTCCGATATCTCATACCTTGTCGACAGTGGCGCTCAGATTCTTATGTTTGGTCCGGGCTCTCTTCTCAACGCGCACACGAATGATGAACACATCTCTCTGCAAGAGCTCAGCTCCGCCTACGGTTCGTATCGCACTATCTATCGATCTCTTGTCTCGTAGAGGGGCGTTTCAGGTTACAGACATATCCAACGAAGAGATGAACTCAAGCGATACTGGTTATCATCTCTGTCGCGCGCGTGCCCACAGATGATCGAGGTAGTGACGAGGAACTTGCCGCGAGCTCGGTAGATAACCGAGGAGTAGCTTGGGCTACATTGACCTGGGCACCTATCATAGAGGTTCTCTCCATCCGTTCCATCGCCCTGCGTGAGGTCGTTATACCATTCCTTGGCCTCCTCCTGAGTGTTGAACTCCCGATCTTTATACACGATCGGCTGTTGTCGCGTTGCCTCAAGTAACTTTTGGCACGACGGGAAGTCCTCATATTCAGGCAAGGTTAGATTGGGAGTCGATGTGAAAACGACCGCTATGACGGGGCTCCCACACGATGGCGACCTACAGGGGCTCATGTGCTGTCTAAGTTCATGAGCCCTGGATTCCGACAGCGAAAGGAGGTGATCCATTTGATAGCGAATTGAATCATCGGAATTGCGCAGATTGTCAAAGAACCCAGCGGAGGCGACGGTTGCTTGGATAAAGGTGTCTTGTTGTGAGGGCGCGCAGGGAGATTGCGCCAGCGCACCCGTTATCCACGTAAGCGCACACACAACGGCACTAGCTATTGCAGAGGAATTGTCGATTCGGCTCATAATACTCCACAACTAAGACGCTTTGAATCTTGCCTCGCATGAAGTTCAGTACCTCGGGTGCTAGTATGTCCCCCTGACCTGTTATGCCTGCAAGGATATTTCGGATACGCTCAGCGGCCGACCTTATGAGGCGAATTGTAATCAGATCTTCACCTATCGTTCGGTTTCCCGATCAGTATCATGTGTCGATGATTCGTTCCACCAAAGCTGGTAAGTCCCGGGGGGAAGGTCATCGAAAGCAAGGGAGTCATTGTAGCGGTGCGGTTGCCTAAAACTCCCGTCACTGCAATCCTTGAGTGAAACGGGGAGTGCCTCGATACGATAACAGTTGTCGTCCGCCAGATCGCCGAGCGTATCCCCTTTGTTCACTCTCATCGTCACATTCGCGCCACCCTCAACGTTAGTAAATGAAAGGTGTACAAGGAAGGGTGGTTTACATAGCACTTGATCATCCATCACGGCGGGTGAAGAAATTATTATCTGCACGCCACCCAGAACTTTTCTCAGTTCCTCGCGTTTTCCATCAGATAGATCTATGACGGGTGGGTCGGGCAAATCTACATGCTGAAGCGACCCGAGTTGGCCTAAGGCTTCTGTGGCCTGAACTAACGCATTATTGGAAACATCAATGTGTTTTACATCAGAGCGATATTTGTTGGTAAATTTGGCCATAAAACGTCACAGATGACAGTGGTCAATCGGACCGGCTTAGAGGCAAACGAGAAATTCAATAGATCACAAGCGACCGCCGTCTCTTATTCTGAGTCGCGCGAATTGTTATCGGCACGATGTAATTCGGTAGCTCTATCTTCGAGCTGATTACGGATACTATTCAAATATTTCGGGTCAGTATGGCGGTTCCCTATCATTTCAAATTGTACCGTGCATGTCGTTGGTACGAGATGCTCGATATGCTGTTCCTTTTCAACTGGCTTAGATTTGTCTGTTTGGGGAGTTTCTCTGATCATAAAACACTCCTTCTAAAAAACTTTCTCGCTGTTAACGGGTTATTTCACCGGACGCGGTCACCATCATTTGATTCCAGAGGGCCGCCCGCCCGCGATCCCGTGCAGTGTTTTGCGTACGCCCCACATGTGCGTGAGCTAGCAGGGTACCACTACCTTACGGAAGAATCGCCACCTGATGGAGGATACCACAGGAGGAGCCCGTTAGTCTAAAGCAACTTCGGTCACCGTGAGGTGGGGTAGGTCACGCCTCACGAAGCTCAGGAACGCACAGGGACATCGAAGCATGCGAGTGCCACGAATCAAGGATGAGTTTAGGATGAAACGAGTGCAAGCATTTGAAGAAAGGCGGTGGCCAGGTCGGAACATCTGACCTGACCTGACCTGGCCTGGCCAAGGCTCCCTTAGTCGTAGTCTAGCGGGAGTATCTTGTTCATCGGGAACGCTCCGCCGGAGTGTGGTCCGAAGTAGAACCGAACCATAAGGCTGGTGGTCCACGCCTCTTGTCCACTCATGTTGGCGTACTCAATACCTTGCTGCAGCTTGAGCCGATGCTTGGCGATGTAGTAATCGAGTCCAAGATAGCCTGCTTGATAGAGTTCTCCTGGCTGCAACCCAGCCGGTCTTTCGTAGCGCCGTTGTGGTTTGAGCCCTTCCTCGCCGTTTGATCCAGCTAATTGGTATCGAGATACGATCTGCCATTTCTTGTTAAAAAAGTAGCTGGGCTGCAGGTTCATACCTGTGGCGTTTCCGTTCTCGTTGCCTATCCCGCCCGTTATTTCGTTGATGAGAGCGAACTTACCTTTATGAAGAATGACGGCGCCCGACAATCCATTTTCGAAGTAGTTCATGTTGGTGGCGTTGTCGTTGTAGTCGCTGTGGATGTAGGAACCGTAGAGGGTCACGCTATCCATGCCGAGTTGCTTTCCAAGATCGTAGTAGACCTGCGTGATGTGTGACCATCCGGAGTCAAAGTCGGAGAACGCTTTTCCCATGTCTTGGCCGGTAGCGTTTGTGAAGAATCCGCTGTAGTAGGTGAGAGCGTCTACCTTGCCCTGCAACGTGATCGATGGGGTGTAATCGACGTTGAACATGTTGGTAAGCATGGAGCGCTCAAGGTAGTTTAAGTAGCGGCTCGATACGTTGCGGTCGTGGGTGAATCTGTTCTTCTGTTGTCCAACCGTAAGCGCAATTTCGGGCGAGAATGCCCACTGAGCCCATAGCTCGGTGAAGCCGTTATAGAATGGGTCGATGTTGCTACCGCTCACCATTTGTCCATGCAACGTGAGCTTATTAAACATCTTTGCTTGAGCGCCCAATCGAAATCGTCGGGTCTCGTAGCTGTCGTCCTCTCCCGTGTTAGCTTCCGTCCAGTGGTATTGACCGTGATAGCGGCCTAAGAGCCACAGCTCTTGCAGCGTTGGATCCGCTTCGTTTTTATACACCCGCCCTAGGTTCTCAAGCGTATCTCCAAGACTAAATGGCTTTTCCTCACTGACGTTCGGGGTTTTATCCGAGGAGGGTGCCGTTAAGACCTGCGTTAGCTCTCTCTGTTCTTGGGATAGGGAGGTCTGCGCGAATGCGGCAGAGGCCAAGGTGCCACACAAACACGTCACACAGATTCCCCGAATCATCGCCCTCTGTACTACAATAGAGCCAAGGATCTTTTTGAAGTGCGCCATATCTTGTCCTCACATAGTCGACGTTGCTCAACAATTCAACGTCGTTACAAGCCGGTCGGATTATTTCCAGACCAGTCGGGCAAAACCAAGGGGTGAGGTCGCCTTTTTGGGTGGTTTAACAGATTCCTAACAATCTCCCTCCGGCACAGTTTGTGGTGGTGGCTTCCTCTCGATGAGGTTCTTTCTTGAGTTCGTCATTGTTTTTGCCTTTAAATAGCGCCTTTCCACGTGCACGTCGGAATAACACCGAGCCCTACCCACTCGATTTCACGAAGACCCTCTAAAGTTTGTGAATTGTGCCGAACGCTTGTAAATGGAAGACACAAACGATCGGGGTCGATGGAGTGGGGGCTCCTCCGAGGTGATGGGTGGGTGTTAGTCATTTTCTTCGGGAGTTGCGCTTGGGACGGAACGTAGGAATCTCGTTCTGTCACGACTTGTTGATGACTGAGATTACGTGTTCTGAAGGAAAGAAACTCCACGTCAGGTCGCGTAATTCGTTGATCACCTGCACGTGCACAAGACGGTTCGAAAGTGCGCCGCTTATAGTCGCGGTGATGGCGCTGAGCTCTCGAGCGCTCTCAAGCTCCCATCCTATCTCAAATTCCCACGGACCGATCGACTCAACAAAGAACGTTGCTCGAGGATCGTTCTCTACTATCTTTCGGAACCGTGCTGTTGCGTCGCGAGAGCTGGTGCCGGTTTGAATGAGGGTTCGGTATGCCTCTCTGTGTAGATGTCTCGGATCAATAGAGGCGAGATATCCCTCAATGACGCCCGACTCTTCTAACCGCCGCACCCTTCTAATCACGGTAGGATAGGAAGCACCAATTTCTTTGGCAATCGATTGCACACCTTCGGACCGCGAGTTCGCCAACGTTGTAAGTATTTTCAGATCGAGGTGATCAACGGACACGGGTATATCTCGGGCGGAGAATGTGAGTGATCCGTGCTGCTTAGTTTGTGGCGATAGGTAGCGCCGCCCGAACCACTCGAAGGTGAGGCGAGGGGTGATCTGGCGGTTGCTGAAGACATCCCCGAAGGAGTCGCAGATGGACTGCAGGAAGTCTCCCACTTGCGTGACATCGGTTACGAGCAGCGCGCACCCAAGTTCGAAGGCACCCGCAAGCTCACCGAGCCATCCTACCCGCGGATGTCTCATCATCGCTTGTATGATCTGAGAGCGCCTCTTATCGGACCTGAGTGAGAAGAGCACTAGGTAACTTACAACACCCAGCCGTCCGAAGTTAATGAATGGCAGGGAGGTGAGTCCGTATCGTTCGATGAGGGTTCTTCGAGCATACTGAACCCTATGTGTTTTTACTCGGAGTTGCTTCGCCGTTACCTCCACCGGCTGACGAGCTTTGAGGTTAATCGCCGATAGGACTTTCTGCAGTAGTGGGTCTTTAAGTGTCATATAATATCAAAATAATACCAATATATGATAATAATATACACACAATAGCATATAATTGTTAAAAACTTGTAGATAAGCGGTATGAATATCCTACTTGTTTTGCTGATAGCCACCTACATCCTCTCCGGATTTGTATCGACACAGGTTGGTCTCCCCGCGGCGACTCAGGTGCCAATTCGAATTATTATCGCGGGCATCTTCGCGCTACCCTTCCTGTCTTTCAAAGGCTTAAGGGGGCTGTCGCCACGGTCACGTTGGCTCTGTTTCTCGACTGCGTTCGCTGGTTATATGGTTGGCGCGTGGGCTTTCTCTCATGCCATAGCGCTCGGTGGTTACTCCATAGCGGTTTTTATAACCTCGCTTCCGTGGCTGGGAGTGGTTGAATTTCTGATACGGAGAGATTCCGTCAGTGCAAGGGAGCGTGGCGTACTTGCTCTGTCTGCCCTTGGTTGCGTTGTGTTCTTTGCGCCATCGCTCGCCTTTGGTAGTCAGCCCGGATATCATGCTAGTATCCTCTGGAGCAGTGTGGCGGCGATGGCGGGTGCTTTCGGCCAATATGGCAGGAGGCTTCATCGTTCCGACGTTCCCTCTGCGGCTGTTGCGGATGGAGTGATCGTATCTGCTTTACTTCAAGCTCTGGCCATGATCGGCACGATTGAGGTCGGTCTAGAAGGGGGAGAACTTCTCTGGCTCTCGGTGGGAGGAGGGTGCTACTTCCTATCTAACCGTTTATCCAACTATGTATTTGCTACCGTTTCCCCAACCGTAGCAGCGGTGTGGATGAGCACTGAGCCTATCGTTGCTCTGATTCTGTCCGCGCTGTTTTTGGGGGTCTGGCCAAGTATGTGGCAATGTACCGGGGGGAGCCTCTTACTGATAGCCGCACTCTCTCAATACGGTTTTGGGACGGATTCTCAGAATCTTTGATTCTTAGCGGCGATCCAGCGAGAGAAGTACTCGGTACTTCGCATCCCGTGGTGCCAGAGAATGGCCCCCACGATGTTCTGTTCTCGGACCTGAAGACCCTCTTCGGTGAGACGGGCCAGTCGTTCCTGAAAGACCCGGGCGTTCTTCGTTTGAGAGAAGAGTCCTATCAGAACCTCTCGACCGCTTCGTTGAGCTGCATCCCATGCATATCGATCGATGTACAGCTTCGCCACTCGCTGCGGATACTCCTCGAGGCGCTCTTCGATGATGCCCCCAAATGCCCCGTCGTTCACCATGCCCTCAGCCGCGATGGGCGTTGCGATGCACGGAGTTCCCACCATCCAGCCATCGCTCACCTTGCCCTTTAACCCAGCACCGAAACGTAGGGGAGCGAGGTTGCATCGATAGTGTTGTAACGTTTCATAGACATCATCGGTCTTACCCATGACCCGAAATCTCTCTTGGGGATTGTCGAATTGGATGATCTCCTGAGGAAGATACGCACCGTAGATATGGATCTCGGCATCTGTGACGCCGTGCTCACTGAGCGCTTCACGAATAGGCTTCCATAGGGAGTGCTTGAGTAACCGTACGGCATCAACATTCGGCGCATGCAGTCCGTTGCCGATAAACACGAGGTGCGCCCGCTCCTGATATGCTCGAAAGGGAAGGGGCGTGGGATATAAAAATCCTGTCACCTCAAGGAGCGACCGCGGCACTCCGAACCGTTCTGTCAGCAAAGATGCTTCAACTGGTGAGATGATGAGCGAGAGGTCGCTTCGATAAATGGAGGCTAACTCGCGTAGAGTGTCATCGCTCAGAACCGCACCATAGTTTTGATGACCTGAGGTCAGCGCCCGCTGCCGTTCGCGACGTAGTGAATGCAGATCCACTGTATCTAAGACCCTCAGTGCGTTTGGTACCTGCTCTCGCACCCGCCAACTAAACTGCTCCTCGATCATAAATCGATCGAAGAAGACGACATCTGGTTTGTACGCGGAGATGTAGGAATCAAAGGCGCTGTCGTTCGGTAGTAATTGAGCGGTGCGGATGCCAAGGCTCTCAAGCGCGTGTTGGTGAGGATTCTCATGGCAGGGTGAAACGAATCGCACCTCGTATGCCGCGTCCTGACACACGTTGAGGAGTTGTCTGGTGCGACCTCCCGCGGCGCTTGCGTTGGGTTCAGGCCAAACGGTTCCGATCCAAAGGAGTTTCATGCCGCTCGGTATAACATTCGCTGGAGCGGCGCGGAAGGCTGATAGGCCGAGGGTATGGACGTTACTTCGGTAGGGATGCGTAGTCCATGACTACCACCCGCAACTGCCGAATGTAGGATCATAGAGGAGGACCAATGCCACGGGCGGTCGCAGCCCACCTCTAAAAAAAGGCCCCGCGCTTTCGCGCGAGGCCTTACGGGTGTGGGGCTATCCCCCTCCGCACCGTTGGAGCTTCGGGGGATAATCGACCAAAGGTCGATTACATCATGCCGCCCATTCCTCCCATGCCACCCATTCCTCCCATGCCGCCCATGCCGCCTGGACCTGCTGACTCCTCCTTAGGCTTGTCAGCGATGAGTGCCTCGGTTGTGAGCATCAAGCCAGCAACGGAAGCCGCGTTCTGCAACGCAGTGCGCACTACCTTAGTTGGGTCGATGATTCCAGCCTTAACCATATCCTCGTAGGTATCGGTAGCTGCGTTGTAACCGTAGTTACCCTTGTTGCTACGAACCTTGTCGATCACAACAGCGGGCTCGGCACCTGCGTTAGTCGCGATCTGCTTGAGGGGAGCCTCAAGAGCCTGACGAACGATCTTAACACCGAAGAGCTGCTCTTCGTTGTCGAGCTTGAGAGCCTCAAGCTTCTCGATGGTGCGGATGAGAGCAACTCCACCGCCAGGAACGATACCTTCCTCTACAGCGGCGCGGGTTGCGTGGAGAGCGTCCTCTACACGAGCCTTCTTCTCCTTCATCTCAACCTCAGTAGCCGCTCCAACATGGATTACAGCTACTCCGCCTACGAGCTTAGCGAGACGCTCTTGGAGCTTCTCACGATCGTAGTCAGAGGTTGTGTTCTCGATCTGCTGACGGATCTGCGTAACGCGAGCCTTGATGTCAGCGTCAGCGCCCTTACCATCGATGATGGTCGTGTTGTCCTTGTCAACAACGATGCGCTTAGCCTTACCAAGGTCCTGAAGCGTAACGTTCTCAAGCTTAAGGCCAAGGTCCTCAGTGATGCACTTACCGCCGGTGAGAACCGCGATATCCTCAAGCATCGCCTTACGACGATCGCCGAAACCTGGAGCCTTAACAGCGCATACGTTAAGGGTTCCGCGGATCTTGTTCACGACGAGCGTAGCGAGAGCCTCGCCCTCTACCTCTTCAGCGATGATGAGGAGTGGCTTACCAGACTTAGCTGTCTGCTCAAGAACGGGAAGGAGATCCTTCATGCTGCTGATCTTCTTCTCGTGGATGAGAACAAGGCAGTTATCGAGCTCGGCTTCCATGCGCTCTGGGCTCGTTACGAAGTAAGGAGAGAGGTATCCACGGTCGAATTGCATACCCTCAACAACCTCAAGGGTTGTCTCAAGGCCCTTAGCCTCTTCAACGGTGATAACTCCTTCCTTACCAACCTTCTCCATCGCCTCAGCGATGATTCCACCGATCTCAACGTCGGAGTTCGCGGAGATAGTTCCAACTTGCGCGATCTCCTCTTTGCCCTTGGTCGAGCGGCTCATGCCCTTCAACGTCTCAACGGCTGTCTTAACAGCGGCGTCGATTCCACGCTTGAGCGACATTGGGTCGTGGCCAGCGGCAACGAGCTTGAGTCCTTCGCGGTAGATGGCGTCAGCGAGAACGGTAGCGGTCGTCGTTCCGTCTCCAGCGATATCAGAGGTCTTGGAAGCCACTTCCTTAACCATCTGAGCGCCCATGTCCTCGAAACCTTCGAGCTCGATCTCTTTAGCTACGGTGACGCCGTCTTTGGTAACGGTTGGAGCACCGAAACTCTTCTTGATTACAACAACGCGACCCTTCGGTCCCATCGTTACGCGAACTGCGTCGGCGAGCTTCTTAACACCTTTGAGGATCTCCTCGCGAGCGTCAGAGCCAAAATTCAAAATCTTAGCCATGTTTTATTCCTTACTATTTTAGTTAAAACGTTTCCTATCGCGTTGTTCGAACTAGAGAACAACTCCAAGTACATCGTCCTCGCGCATGATAAGGAGGTCAGTGCCCTCTACCTTTACCTCTACGCCGCTGTACTTACCGAAGAGGATTTCGTCGCCCTCTTTTACGTCTACTGGGTTAACAGTACCGTCCTCACGAACCTTGCCCTTTCCGACGGCAACGACACGTCCGCGCTGAGGGCGCTCCTGTGCATTGTCTGGAAGGAAAAGCCCGCCAGCGGATTTTTCCTCAGGAGCCAAACGCTCAACGATGATACGGTCTTGTAACGGCCGGATCTTGTTTTTTTTGCTGCTCATTACCTTTACCTCCGAATGTAAAAAAAGGACCTAGCTTACCTATCAAGCTAAAGTATGTCCCTCATTCTTACGTGTGTGCGCACCCTCCCGATTGGCTTGTAACGCCGTAAAGCCCCCCGGGATACCTGCCGCGCGACAATACCCCAATTGGAGGGGTTAGCAACACGGGACTGGGTGCGTTCTGTTAATGCGCACTGGTCCTGATCATTTCAAGGGGAGGAGGAGATTTTTCTTTCGGATTTGGGGACACGTTCACGTTTACGAGCGTTCAGGTGCACCTGTTTGGGGGAAGCGGCGGTCACAGGCCCTCATTTATGGATTTCCCCGTCCAAATCAGGTTATAGTCCGAAGCTTCTTTCGCCTTTCCATTTAAGGGAGTTACGGCATCAATGAGCGCAGCCATCACGACACATATCCAATCCTCGGGCGGCGAAGGCTGGCGGGGGGGGGCTGCGGCTCGGGTTTCGGAGATCCTCGACAAGGGGATATCAGAGGGGATCGTAAACGGGGCTATCGTGGCGGCCGCGCACCACGGAAGGTTTGCGATTCAGATCTGTCGTGGAGAGAAGGTTCCCCTTGAAGGAGCGACAGAGAACAGCCCCCTTGAATATACGACCGTCTTTGATCTCGGGACCCTTACTGAGGTTGTGTGCACCGCCACCCTTATGATGCGCCTCATATCGGGGGGTAAGGTTAATCTCCTTGATCGTGCCTCTCGATTTGTTCAATCCCTCGCTGTGGGACAGCGGTCTCAAATTACTTTAGCGCATCTTCTCGCGCATGCGGCGGGATACGGAACTGCGATCGGTGTCGCGGACGAAATACTTCGCGCGCACGCGGGGCCTCGACCGGGACTTCTTTCAAGTAGTGGCGCGCGGCAATACGCCTACAATGTTCTGCACAAGCTCCCTCCTCGTTACGAGCCAGGAGCTCGGCAGATTCGGAGCGACGCTGACTATATCGTTCTCGGAGAGATCTGTGAGGCGATCACCGGGATGGCCCTTGAAAAGGCGTTCTCGCGATTTGTCGCCGCGCCACTTGGCCTTCGTAGTCTAAATTTCATCGAGCTCTCCTCGGTCCGCAGTAAAAATGTGCGGCCGATGACTGAGGTATTCGCTCCGATGGGTAAATGCACGCGGCGTGGAAGGGTCGTGTGCGGGGAGGTGTGGGATGAGCATGCCTGGGCGATGGGTGGTGTGTCGGGGCACAACGGGCTCTTTGGAACCGCCGACGATCTGGTCGTGTGGGCATCTGAGATCCTTTCTGCGCTCAAAGGGAGGTCCAATCTCATCAGCGCGGACGTTGCGCGGGCGTTTCTCGCGCCCTCCCTTCCTGGATTTGATTCCGATTGGCGACTGGGTTTTGACGGCGTGGTATCGCCAGAGGGAGCGGCGGAGGCTGGGGTGGCGCCCGAGGCGGTAACCGTCTCAAGCGCGACAGGATGCTCAATCGTGATCGAGCCGAATAAAGATCTTATAGCGTTAGTTTTAACAAGTGGCAGTGTCGCAAATGGCATGACGAAACGATTCGTGTCGATGCGTTCAGATATTCACGCGGCGTTGCTTGAGAGGGAGTAGGTCAAAAATAGTCGTATGAGCATGTGGGATAAGTTAAAAGAGGTTGAGGAGCGATACGAATCGCTTGCTCAGCAGTTGTCGAAGCCTGAGATTATCTCGGACCGAGATACGTTTCAGAAGTACTCCAAGGAGTATAAGGACCTTACAGATCTTGTGACGACGTATCGCTCTTTCAGCAAAGCCAGTGAGGAGCTCGCGGGGAGTAAGGAACTTCTCGCGTCATCGAGCGATCCCGATCTTCGAGAGATGGCGGCTGAAGAGCTTCGTGTTCTTGAGAACGTGGTGGTGGATCTTGAGAAGCAGCTCCAGATACTTCTTCTCCCTAAGGATCCGAACGACCATAAGAACGTTATCCTTGAAATTCGAGCGGGCGCCGGGGGAGATGAGGCATCCCTCTTCGCTGGTGAACTCTTCCGTATGTACTCTCGCTACGCAGAGACTCGTGGATGGCGAGTCGAGGTGATGAGCGCAAGCGATGCAGGACCAGGAGGTATTAAAGAGGTGATCGCTATGATTACCGGCGATGGAGCCTTCAGTCGCCTCAAATATGAGCGTGGCGTTCACCGAGTTCAGCGAGTCCCCGCGACTGAAGCCGCTGGTCGTATTCACACTTCGACGGTAACGGTTGCCGTATTGCCTGAGGCTGAGGACGTTGAGATTAAGATCTTTGATAAAGACCTTCGCATCGACGTGTATCGCGCCGGCGGTCCAGGTGGGCAGTCCGTGAACACAACCGATTCAGCCGTTAGAATCACGCACATTCCAACTGGTGTTGTCGTTGCGATGCAAGACGAGAAGTCGCAGACGAAGAATAAAGAGAAGGCGATGCGAGTTCTCAAAGCACGTATCTTTGAGCAGAAGCAGGCTGAACTTGACGCTGAACGCCGGGATGATCGACGTAGCCAAGTGGGAACAGGAGATCGCTCTGAGAAGATCCGCACCTATAACTTCCCGCAGTCCCGCATCACTGACCACCGCATTAAACTATCGGTGAGCGATGTGGAGGCTGTGCTTGGGGGAGACGTTGATCAATTGATTGATCCTATCGTTGCGCATTACCAAGCCGAGGCGTTGCGTGGAGAGACCGTCGTCCAATAATCAACCCACGATCGGTGAGGTAATTCATCGAGGTTCGCTCGCGCTCGCGGGAGTATCCTCTTCAGCTCGTCTCGATAGCGAGGTGTTGCTCGGATATCTTCTTGGGTATTCCCGTACGAAACTGATCGTGAATTCGACCACGCCGTGTAAGCCTGAAGTCGTGGCGCACTTCAGCGCTTTAATCGAGCGAAGACAACGGGGAGAGCCGGTTGCCTATATAACCGGCGAGAGGGAGTTCTGGGGGCTTTCGTTCGCGGTTTCTCCGTCAGTTCTTGTGCCGCGTCCTGAATCGGAGCTTATCGTCGAGGAGGCTCTGGCGTTCGCGGAGAGCGCTAGCTCCCTTCGGTTTGTTGATCTTGGTGTCGGATCTGGATGTCTTTCAATCGCGATTGT
The DNA here is from genome assembly GCA_039799965.1 of Pseudomonadota bacterium. Taxonomy (GTDB): domain Bacteria; phylum Bdellovibrionota_C; class UBA2361; order UBA2361; family OMII01; genus OMII01. The sequence continues at coordinate 9,328 of JBDLRS010000074.1, read as the reverse complement.
AGTTGAGCTTGTGAAGCAACGATGCGATGTCCGATGTGTCGGTGTTGATATCAGCCAAGAGGCGCTCGCGGTTGCTGAGGCCAACGCGAGACGACACGATGCCCACAATCGAATTACGTACGCGCATGGAAATTGGTTTGACGGAGTGAAAGAGGACAAGGCGCCATACGATCTGATCGTCGCGAATCCTCCCTACATCGACCCAGCGGAGCAGGTGCCGATCGAACTCTCTTTTGAACCTCGCGGCGCGCTCTTTGCCGAGGAGAGGGGTATGCGAGATGTTCGCCTTATCCTTGAGCAGTCGAGTTCACGGCTTCGGAGAGGGGGATTGCTGTTGATTGAGGTTGGCGCGGGTAAGCGGAGCGCGCTTGGGGAGGTGTTGTCTACGTTCGAAGACCGGTATGAGTTCTCCCTTCTTGGAGATGATTCAGAGCACGACCGATTTACGGTGGTGCGGTTGGTGCGGCGGTAGGGGGAGCGTTCGGTCGGTGTCGCGTTTAAGATCTATGGAATGCGGAGACCGATAGGGCCCGTCTCCTGACGGGCTGGACCCCCCAGGGAATATTCGTGCATCACCGGCCTGTGGAGACACAGGCCCTATCGGATCAACCTATGCTCCAGGGCTAATTCGCAAACTTCGCGATCAACCGCTGCTTCAACTGGTCCACCTTATCAAGTAGTCCCGAGAATAGGTTAAGCACATGAGATGAGTGCTGAAACCGCTGCTCAGCGATGAGCTGAAGGGACCGGATATTGAGGTTTGAGGAGCTCGTGACGCCTAGATCCTTAGCGAGCGCTTTGAGCTGAGAGGCGCTTGCCCCCTCCTTGAGGCTATACGCAGCGAGCAAGTTGTTCTCTGCTTTCGTGAAGTTAGCTCCTACCGTAGCGGCTGCTGGGTCGACATTAGAGGCGAGTGTTGTGGCCATAAATCTCCTTAGTTTCATAGGCATACCCCCGACCGACCCGGTTCCCCGTTGAGGGGTTGGAGAGGCGAGGAAAATTTCATCTAAATCGGAAGTTTGGGCCCTTAGTTGCTATTGTTCTGCCTGGCCGTCTGCCTTACCTTATGGGGCTAAATCAACCCGACGGTGGAGGGGATAGATGTCCGAGTTTATTGAGATCGTTGGAGGAGCCCCGTTGCGTGGTACCGTAGTGGCTGGTGGCGCGAAGAACGCAGGCCTTCCGATCCTCATGTCGACCCTTCTCACCGCTGAGGAGTGTGTCCTTACGAACGTTCCAAATCTCACCGACACTAGTCTCTGTCTTCATCTCCTTGAGCACTTCGGCGCAGAGGTTTCCTTTGATGGATCCACGGCGCGCGTTCGGACAAAGAAACTTCTCGCAACCGAGGCGAGCTATAGTCTCGTCAAAGCGCTTCGCGCCTCATTCTGGGTGCTCGGACCACTCCTCGCTCGTGGGCGAGCCGCCCGTGTCGCGCTTCCAGGTGGCGATCTGATCGGTGCTCGTCCCGTCGATCTTCACCTTGAGGGCCTCGCGAAGATGGGGGCTGAGATCTCATTGAAGCACGGTGTCGTGTACGCGACCGCGGTTGATGGATTGAAGCCCGCCTTTATCGACCTCCGGTTCCCATCCGTTGGCGCGACCCACCAACTGATCATGGCGGCGAGTCTCACTCCTGGAAAAACGATCCTGAAGGGTGTGGCGCGTGAGCCAGAGATCGTCGCGCTCGCCAATTTCTTACATGGTATGGGCGCTGATATTCAAGGCGCTGGTGGAACCGTTATCGAGATTAATGGTCGTAGCGAGCTCGGTGGTGTCACCGCGAATTTGATCGGAGATCGCATTGAGGCCGGAACCTATCTTCTCGCTGGCGCTATTACGGGCGGTAAGGTCACTGTTGAGGGCATCGACCCGCTCTACTTTGGGACATTTCTTTCAATCCTCTCTGAGATGGGATTAGAGGTGACGTGCGGCGACCAATCTGTGACCGTGGAGCGCAAGGGACCCCTTAAAGCTGTGAACGTCAAAACGGGCCCATTCCCAGAACTCGCGACGGACCTTCAAGCTCCGCTTATGGCCGCGCTCACACTCGCTGAGGGGACGAGCACGATTGAGGAGAGTATCTACGAGGGGCGTTTCGGACATGTGTCAGAGCTCGCTCGAATGGGGGCGTCGATTCACATTCAAGATCGTGTTGTGACTATCAACGGGGTTGAGAAGTTGACGGGTGCACCAGTGGATGGTCTCGATATTCGCGCCGCTGCTGCTGTCGCCTTGGCGGGGCTCGCCGCCGAGGGGCGCAGTGAGGTTCACGAGCCGCATCATCTGCGGCGTGGATACGAACACTTCGAGCGAAAGATCTGCTCGCTCGGCGGACAGGCATGGTCGCGGATCAGCGATCCGGATGATTTCATATTTGCTGGGTGCTAATCCCTTGTGAGGTGTTGGCATGGGGTCTCAGTTGCCACTTCAGTTGGTTCAACCTCTGCGATATTCCTCGAGCGCCTATCTCGTGCATCGTGGTGTGGCTGATGTCGTGACATCGCTCGTTACCCTCGCGTATCAGCGGGTGTTTTCGCTCGCGTATGTGCAGGGGGCCTTGCGATCAGGAAAGACCCACACCGGCGTATATCTTGTTGGGCATCTGAAAGAGAAAGGAAAGCCCGCGCGACTGATCGCCCGTGATGAGGTCGCTTCGTGGTACGAATCGGAGTTTCGGTCCGAACCCCTCCGCGAGGGAGAAACGATCATACTTGATGATGGAGATCGTCTCCTTGAGGATCTCTCTCGGAATAACCAGTCCGGTATTTTTATGGACCTGACGGAGAACCTCAGTCAGGTGGACGGCACGCTCGTGATCCTCGGGTGTGTAAGCCCGGATAGACTCGAGTGCTCGAAACAGATCGGGAGTCGTTTGAGCTCCGGGTTGCATCTTGTGCTTGGGGGGCCAGCCGATGCTGAGCTCGATTCTCTTCTTAATTCCATTACGAAGCAGCGGGGGCTTCACCTTTCTGATGCTAAGCGTACCTACATCTTGCGACGCGTTGCTCGTACCCTGCCAGCTCTGGTTGAGTGCGTTGAAAAGGTTGAGGAAACGGGTAATTTTTCATCCTCAAGTACCTCATTCACCGTACTGGCCGACGCAGTTTTGGCTGAAACCGAAAATGCGCCCCTTTTTGACCGCAAATAGGCATAAACTTCGATTGGTTAGGTCTGCTTTCTTCGTGCGGGACAGTGTGGTAAGTCTACACACCGGTTTGGGAGACAGGGAAGGTCTTTAGGCCCTCTTGAGCGGTTACTTCAATGCTTATGGATTGGCACGCTCTGAATCTTAGCCGAGGAGCGCGGACAAAGTGCTCCTGAGAAAGACGTAAAGGAATACGACGATGCAGAAGCGAAGAGTTGCGATTACCGGTCTTGGAATCATCAGTCCGCTCGGACTTACCCGTGAATCGACCTGGACAGCGGCTAAAGAGGGTAAGTCGGGGGTAGGGCCCATTACCCGATTTGATGCCTCCGCATTCCCCACCCATATCGCCGCGGAGGTGAAGGGATTTAGTGCCGACGCATGTATCGAGCCGAAAGATCAAAAGAAGCAGGACCTCTTCTCTCAGTACGCGATCGCTGCTTCGCACGAAGCTCTCGAGGACGCGAAGCTTCTTGATCAGACAACCTACGAGAAGCCTAAGATGGGGTGCATCCTCGGCGTAGGAATCGGTGGTCTAAACATCCTTGAGAAGTACCACCAGGCGTACCTCGAAGGGGGCCCACGAAAGATATCGCCGTTCCTGATTCCGGGTATGATCAGCAACCTTGGGCCGGGTAATGTCGCGATCAAGTACGGACTTCAAGGTGTCAACTACACCGTAACGAGCGCGTGCACCTCTTCTACACACGCTATCGGCGAGGCGTTCCGCATGATCGCTGACGGTCTTCAGGATGTGGTGGTAACTGGCGGCTCTGAGAGCACGGTGTGTCCTATCGGAATCGGTGGATTCAACGCACTGAAAGCACTTTCAACTCGGAACGAGGAGCCAGAAAAGGCATCTCGTCCGTTCGACAAAGATCGCGATGGATTCGTTCTTGGCGAGGGATGCGCGATTATGGTCCTTGAGGATCTGGAAAAGGCCGTGGCTCGCGGCGCGAAGATCTACGCGGAAGTTCTTGGGTACGGGTTCTCATGCGACGCCTACCACATGACCGCTCCAAGTGAGGGGGGAGAGGGCGCGGTCGCTTGCATGCGACACGCGCTTGAGTCCGCCGGAGTTAAGCCTGAGCAGGTTGATTACTTGAACGCTCACGGAACTTCGACCCCAGCGAACGATATCTCAGAGACCCAAGGCATCAAAACTGTATTTGGTGAGTGGGCTAAGAACGGACTCCTCGTTAGCTCCACTAAGTCAATGACAGGACATCTCCTTGGTGCCGCTGGCGCAATCGAGGCAGCTTTCTGCACACTCGCTATTCGCGATGGTGTGGTTCCGCCGACGATCAACCTCGATAATCCACAGGAGGGGTGTGACCTGGATTACGTCGCCCACAAAGCGCGCAATCACAAGGTGACTGTCGCTATGTCGAACAGCTTCGGGTTCGGCGGAACGAACGCCTCGATCGTTATCGGCGCCTATAAGTAATGAAGAAAGACGGCGATGACCTCTCACCGCTGGTGCGAGCTGAGGATATTATCCTCGGCTCGCTCGGTTTTGGTGAAGAGGCGCGCGTTGTATCCATCGAGCGAACGTCTGACGGCTACAAAGGGGTCGGCCGTTGGGCAGATGGCGAAGAGTTCCCATTTGAAAGTGAGGATGAGATGGATGAGCTCACCGAATGGGCTTTGGGACTTTTATTGGAATCCAGCGGTGCTTCTCAGAAGATCGCCAATACCTAATACGCAGCACCTAAGGTGAATCAAAATGGCACAGATGGTTAACCCTCAATTCGGCAGTTGCGGGCCTGGAAATGGCGCATCGGACTACGATCACTCAAGACTCACAGGGATGCGATAATAACTGAGAAGATAGCAACCCCGACAAATGCGCCACTGAAGAGGGAGAGGCCTGCGTGAAAGAGGATGACGGGAATAACTGCGAGCGCTTGTAGCCGAGCTATTTCGCGGCGGTATTCCATCGTTCGAGGTGCTCCTGGCGATAGCGTAGCTACCGGCGGGCGATATCCCACCGTCAACGAGTGTTCCAGCGATCTCCTCCCAGCACCTTTTTAGCTAATCTACGTGGCGGATGGGCATATCGACCGCAACGTGCACTCGCTACATTGAGGGGAGCGCGCGCCACATACCCGTCGCCCGTGAAAGATCAGCCGATGGTGGAGGCCGCGCCACTCCGAGGATGGAAAGGCTTGTCGAAGATCCTTTTCTACGGCATCGGGTGTCTCGCCACTTGAGAGGCCCAATCGCCGCGCTAACCGATATATATGCGTATCAACCGGGAACGCGGGCACGACACCTTTCTCGGAGAGGATCACATTCGCTGTTTTGTTTCCAACTCCAGGGAGAGATGTAAGCTCTTTATGGGTCTCGGGGACGTGGGAATTGAAGCGTTCGACGACCTCCTTAGCGGTTGCTATGAGATGTTTCGATTTTGTCTTGTAGTAATTAATCGGACGGATGATCTGCTCAACGTCTGGGAGCTTGGCGTTGGAGAGCGCCTTAAAGGTTGGGTAGCTCTTGAATAGCTCAGGGGTGACCTGATTCACTTTTTTGTCGGTGCACTGAGCTGAAAGCATGACGGCGATGAGAAGCTGATACTCGTTCTCAAAGTCGAGCTCTGAGCGCGGGTCGGGATAGAGCTCCGCTAGGGTTTGGATCAGGATTTTCTTCTTTTTGGGTGTCATTGAGGAGGGTTGTACAGGGATGTTGGGTATGCGTGCAAGATGGGTGTAGGCGGTAGGGCGGCGCAGCACCCGAGGACGCAATACCCATAACTTCTGTTCTATGGTAGGGTGCACAACCTATGGCTGACGAGGTAAAGGTCTTGGCCGCCAATCGACGGGCGCGCTTTGACTACCACATTCTGGACACGTTTGAGGCTGGTATGGTTCTGACCGGCGCGGAGATTAAATCGATGCGCTCAGGTGAGATGTCGATCAGTGAAGCATACGTGCGTCCGCAGCGCGGGGAGCTCTTCCTTTTGAACGCGCACGTTCAGCCGTACGCACATAGCGGCGATAAGGAGTACGACCCGCGGAGGCCGCGAAAGCTCCTGATGCACCGAAAGGAGATAGACCGACTCGTCCGTGAGCTTGAAACGAAGGGGACAACGATAGTTCCCTTGCAGGTTCATCTGCGCAGGGGACGGGCTAAGCTCCAGATAGGGTTAGGGAAAGGTAAGGCAGCTCCTGATAAGCGGCAGGATATTAAGAAGCGGGAGACCGACAGGGAGATCGCTCGGGCGATGTCGAAGAGATAGAAAAATCGCTTAATCGGTCTTATGATATAGAGAGTGCGGTGCCGGAAATCCGGTGCTTCAATTTTTAAGGGTATTTTCTTGCGGGGGTGTAAAGGTTTCGACGGGATTCACGGTCTTGTTCCTATTCACAAATGGCTCTGCCATTATGTGAATGACGGCCAAGGTCTCGATTCTCTCGACCCTGGACCTTCGGGTACTGAATTTTCTTTAGGGGGGTGTAAAGGTTTCGACGGGATTCTCAAAGGATAAGTTTGCACGTCCAGGGTCCGATGGCCTGGTAAAAAATCGGAAAAGAATAACTGCAAATAACGTTATTCACGCTTACTTCTCGCGCAATACTGCTCCAGTAGCACTTGCTGCGTAAGTCGCACTAGACTAGCCACCACAAGTGCCTAGTCGGCTGATAGGGAACGCGCCCGTAATTCCTTAAAAGCTTAACTTACTCGGGCTACTCATCCACTCGCGCTGCGGGGTGTATGGGGAAACAAACAGGAGCTGGTCGGTGATAGCTGTGTACGTTGACGCTACGCCGATGAGATTTTCAACGTACTAAACGTGTAGAGAGCTCTTCTAATGGCTTCTCGGACGGGGGTTCGATTCCCCCCACCTCCACCAATCCTATTTTTCTTCACTGTTTCAAGTAGTTCAGTGAGTAGGGAAAGGGTTTCGGTGAAGTGATACACTCACTGATACACCTGTTCACATACATCAGCACTTCAAAGGTGAGATTTTAACCTCGTTTTTGAAGTGCTTCGTATGGGTCGTTTCTCTCCTTCGTTCCTTATTCGGAATAAATCGGGAACGTATTACTTCCGCTATATTCCACCAAAGATTTTCACTGGTTATGCCGATAAGAGGTTTGAGATCAGACGATCACTTCAAACCAGTTTTAAAAGTCATGCAGTTTTGAAGGAGCGTCAGCGCATTCAGGAAGACGAACATTCATCACCAATGCTGCACGAAAAATCTCTCTTGTTGGTGGATCGCTCAAAGATGTAATGATGCTTGCCCGTCATTCCAATCTTTCTACAACCTCGCTCTATATCGTTGAAGATGAAGAAGCAAAGCGGAAGGTGGTGGATCTGATCTTTAAGGGAGTGTGAGAACTCTTACCCTGCAAGTCTCTCTTCAATAAACGCATTAAGACTTTTCTTCTTTTTCCTCGCTTGAATAGCGAGTTTCTTATGCAGTTCAGGATCTATTCTGATCACAAGATTTCCTGAAAACGGTTTCTCAGGTTCTTCACCTTTTTCAGCGCAAAACTCAAGGTAGTCATCAATAGATTCCTTGAATGCTTTCTTAAGTTCTTTAACTGACTTTCCCTGAAACGTGATTACATCTTTGGTGTTGATGACTTCACCGTGGAAAATCTCTGCTTCATCGTCGTAGGCGATACTTCCTTCATATCCTTTATATTTCATAGGTCGTTCTCCTCTGGAGTAATATTCGCAGTCATCAAAAATCTTCGCATTGAAACCAACGCACCCTTATCGGTTTCCTTTCTTGGGTGAGGTCGGTGGAATACAGCTTTCACGTCATTGAGCGATATTCTCACCCGTGAGCCATTTCCTTCCGTAATCTCAGCGCCCAAAGCAATCAGCATCTTCTCAATATCTTTCCACTGAATATTTGATCTGACAGGGGTATCAAAAATATCTTGTAAAACTTTTAGATGCTTTCCTGACATGCTAGTCTTTATGATAGCAAAAAATGATACTACTTTCCACTCTTATTTTTCTACAACTCACTTGAAATAACCTCCACTTTGTAGCACTCTCAGTGATACACTTTTGAAGTGTTGCGTATATTTTTAGTGAATAATCTTAATGAGTTATTTACTAAAAGGGGTAGGGTATAGAGCATCCCCTCACCTCCAATTTTCCCGCTCGGCGCTTGGGCCCAGGAGGCGCTGCCCCCTCTCGCCGCTGAAAGCGGCTTCACCCCCCGCGGTTCTAATTGGCGTATACCGGGTCCATTTTTCTGTCGATTCGAACTTGGCTCCGCCAAGATTCGAATTAACGACCAGCGATGTCACTGGACACCCGTCGGCCTGATCGGCCTCCTCCGGGTAGTGCGACGTGGTTCGAATTGGCGTATACCACCTCCATTTTTCTCGCTCGGCGCTTGAGCCCAGGGGGCTTTGCCCCCTCTCGCCGCTGAACGCGGCTTCATCCCACGCGGTTCGAATTGGCGTACCCCATGTCCACCATTCACCTGTTCGAACTTGGCTTTCGCCAAGATTCGAATGACGGCCAAGGGCTTCGCCCCTGGACCCCGGCTCGGTTCGAATTGGCGTACCCCCATGTCCACCATTCTTGTGTAGTCGCACCCTCGTTTGAGGTGCGGCGGCCCTGTTCAATGATCGGAAGTACCTTTACCCGGCACTTCGCCTCCTCTTTGATGGCCTTCTCATTCTCCTTGCAGAGGAGTTCAAAGTGCTCCGGCTGTAAGACCCGCTGCTGGAGGATCTCGATGAATCGCTGCTCGATAACTTTTCGTCGGACTTTGACGGTGTTATCGCAGCTTCCGCGACGAGCGTCCATGCATCCGTAGTACCCGCCGCCCTTGCCGCTGACCATTCCGATCTGCCCGCCGCATTTCGAGCATTGCAGTGGTCCGCAGAGGAGGGCGGAAGGGTGGGAGGGCGCCTCTATGAATCCACATGCCTCATCAAGGGCGGCGATCCTTTCAGATCGACGATGTAGTTGCGGCCATGGAGGGGCGGGCTCTGACCGCCCGTGCAGTTGAACCACCTCGATGAATCCACAATCACACGGCGATACGATGGCTGTATTTCAGAATGGTCATGCCCGCGTATCGGCAGATCGACGATGTAGTTGCGGCCATGGAGGGGCAGTCTCTGACTGCCCGTAAGGTTGGCCGACCTGGGTGAAATAAAATTCCTCATCAAGGTTGGCGATCCTTACGGGCGGTCATAGCCC
>JBDLRS010000073.1:0-19204 GCA_039799965.1 Pseudomonadota bacterium | reverse complement strand
GGGATGGATTAACGGTGTATCTTGACCATGGAATAGTGCCTATAAGCAACGTGATTATAGAGCAGCAGATACGCAACTTGAAGCTCGGAGCAAAGAACTGGCTTTTTGCGGCGAGTGAAGTTGGTGCCGAGACAGTCGCTATCTTTAACTCGCTTGTATGCACCTGCAAGATGAACGGTATCAATATCCAGGAGTATTTCACTGATATCATCGGCTCATTAAACCACAAGCCTGCATCCGAACTGACGCCGATTGCATGGGCTAAAGCGCGTCAGGCGTCCCAAGCCAAAGCCTAGTACTACGCGCAACTATTCTGTGGTTGATAGCTCGGCTTTTTGAGGGGGGCTTAGTTACGGGCGCTTACTCTTGAATACCTTGGTAAGAGCGACGTTTGCGAGATTGACCGTTGATTGTTTGGCTTTTCTGCCTAGCTTTCTAGTACGTTCCTGGTCGTACTCAACGAGGTCTTGATAGGTAATGTTGCCGATATACTTATTTCCAAAGAACTGTTTGAAGCGATTGATAACACGAATGTAGTCTTCGTAGGTCTTCTTACCAGTGCCAGCATCGATGTCAGCTTGAAGCTGTCTGGTTACGTAATCAGCGACGTATGAGAACCGTTTGGTGTCGATGTCGATGTTGTTCTTGATTAGTTCAACCCGTACATCGAACTGTCGTTGAGCGATCTGCTTCGCTTTTTCGAGGTCGGTCACCTTGGTGCTGAACTTCTTCCATTTACCCGTCTTGGGGTTCTTGAATCGTGCATACCAGCACTCAGTATTGCTGCCATCTCGCTTATAGAGAACGACAGCCCCTTCGCACACATGATGTAATGTAGCTTCAGTCATCTTGGTTCGCTCCTTGTCGATGAGAACATCGGAGTTATTTGTGCGAACCTTAATGAGAATGAGTGAGAATGATGGTTAGTTGATCGTCTGAACGTCGGGACGGTTCAGTGAGAATGAAACCAGAAGCACGAGCCTTAAAAGAAAGTGACCGTAAGTATGCGAAATCTGCGGAGAGTGAGAATCGAACTCACACATCTCTTTCGAGATTCAGGATTTTAAGTCCTGTGCGTCTACCAATTTCGCCATCCCCGCATATGTTCAGTCACTTTCTTTTAAGTCCGATATGTCTACCAATTCCATCATCCGGGCATATGCCCAACCGTTTACTTCCTTCGTTTTAGGTCCTGTGCGTCCTCCACGTTAGTCATTCTGACAGATGGATGAGGATTCTAGCACTACTGATTACTTTGAAGAAAGAGAGGTTTTGAGTTAGGTCGACGTCGATAGGACTACAAGGGGCGGCGATTGAGGACCCACCTTTGCTCCGCTTGCGGCGGACAGGCTGGTCCCGCTCCCATCACCGAGAACTCAAACGTGATAGGCCTACCTACGCTCCCTGAGCTTTCGCTGGATTCTCGGGCATCACAACGCGGATATGAACCTCTCGAAGCGCTTTCTCGCTCGGAACGCTTGGAGCGCCCATGAGGAGGTCCTCAACGGTCTGGGCCATCGGGAACGCGATAACATCACGGATAGCGTTCTCTTGCGCGAGGAGCATCACGATACGATCGATCCCTGGTGCCATTCCGCCATGCGGGGGAGCGCCGAACTTAAAAGCCTTAATCATACCACCGAACTTCTCATCAACTTGAGCCCGATCGTATCCAGCTATCTCAAACGCCTTGTACATGATCTCCGGCTGATGATTTCGAATTGCACCACTCGAAAGCTCGTAGCCATTACATACGATGTCGTATTGGTAGGCCTTGATAGCGAGCGGATCTATCGTCTTGAGCGCCTCAAGTCCACCTTGCGGCATCGAAAACGGATTGTGGCTGAACACTATCTGCTTCAGGTCCTCGTCGTACTCGTACATCGGGAAGTCGGTGACCCAACAGAAGTGATAGCCGCCGGTGAGGAGCTTAAAGTCCTCACCAAGCTTGTTACGTAGACGGCCAAGGTGCGGCAATATCTGCTTCGCCTTGCCAGCTCCAAGGAACACGACCTGTCCCGGCTTCAGATCGAGCTGCGCGATGAGCTTCTCTTGCTCAGAAGGCCCGACAAACTTCTGGATAGAACCACGCCATCCACCCTCTTCGTAAATGAGATAGGCGAGCCCCTGCCCGCTCCACTTCGTGAAGATCTCAATCGTATCATCGAAGTACTTTCGCGCGGGTGCGGTCATCACCGGCATCGGAATAGCGAAGATCTCTCCGCCATCTGCGATAAGCTTATTGAACACCTGAAACGAGCAGTCGGCGAACGCGCCCGTCACATCCGAGAGCCGCAACGGATTGCGATAGTCCGGCTTATCCGAGCCGAAGGTCCGGAGAGCCTCTTCGTACGGAATGCGAACGAACGGAGCTGGCGTTACCGGCTCCTTCGCGAAGGTTTTGAAGAGTTCATAAAGCAGCTCTTCGCCAAGTTTGAACACATCCTCCTGCTCTACGAAGCTCATCTCCATATCTAGTTGGTAGAACTCACCTGGCGAACGATCCGCACGAGGATCCTCATCGCGGAAACACGGCGCGATCTGGAAGTAGCGGTCGAAGCCCGACACCATCAAGAGCTGCTTGAACTGCTGCGGAGCTTGCGGCAATGCGAAGAACTTGCCTGGATGAAAACGGGAGGGCACGAGGAAATCACGGGCCCCTTCCGGTGAGCTGCTCGTCAAAATCGGGGTCTGGAACTCGTTAAAGTCTCGCGCATGCAACAACTCACGAATTCGCCTAATGACCTTTGAGCGAAGAAGGATGTTCTCGTGCACCTTCTCTCGACGCAGGTCAAGGAAGCGATAGGTTAAACGGGTCGGCTCTGGAGCTTTGTCGTCCTCAGCTACTTGAAATGGAAGGATCTCTGAGGTTGTGAGTACCTCGAGGTGCTCGCAGTGAAGCTCAATCTCACCGGTGGGGAGCTTGCCATTCACCATACCGGCGTCACGCTTTAAGACCTTGCCGGTTACCTTGATAACCGACTCAACTCGAACGTCTTGAACTTCAGCTCTGCCAGCCTCGTTAAACACGACTTGGGTCTGACCGTAATTGTCTCGTAGATCCACGAAAACAACACCACCATGGTCGCGCTTACGAAGGACCCAACCCGACAGTGTTACGGTCGCCCCGGCGTCAGAAGCCCGAAGGTCGTCACAGGTGTGCGTTCGATAGATGCTCGTGAGGTAGGGCGAAACGGTCATGGGAACCCCTTAAAACAGCGCACTAACGCGCCAAGGGGGTACTAATACTACACTACGTTGAATTCGTCACGAGAGAGGTCAAGGAGGAACGCCGAAGTGCCTCGCGAAAGAACCTTGGGACATCAACCGGTTGCGGTAACAGCGACAAGCCGCCCTCAAACGGGGCCATTACCATGTGACGGCCCGCCCCCGAGAATGACAGCTGCCACGCCCCAGGGCTGGAGAGGGATTCGGTAATCTTCACATCACCTTCGGGATGAAGGCGGAGTTTAACCGCGAACTCGGCGGCGGCTCCCTCAAATGAGTTAAACACCCGTGCCCTGAGATAGTCGGTCCCATCACCCGCCATCCGCTCAAACAGGAACCAGCTCCCCTTCGGCCGAGCGGCCGTGTGGGTGCTCCCATCCTCAAACTCTATTCCACGCCCAAAGGCTCGCTCGCGGACGCCAACATCGAAACCCGGGTCCCTGATAAACACCGCATTGAGGGATTCCAGATCTGTTATACCCGCTTGCTGTAAGAGCATCATGGCGTACTCCTTTGGGGATCGTTGGTAGAACTTTAGCTCATCGAATGATTGTGGTCCGCCCTTGGCGAGGGTCGAAAATATCCTAGTCATAACCCTTCTTTTTTGTGCTGAGGCACTCGCACCGTAAAACCGTTTAAAAACGCTCGCCTCGAGGGGCCTTTACCCCCCCTATAGAATTCGATGCCGGCACGTGAGGTGACGGTGCAAGGAGGCGGGTCGATTCTTGCGAAATCGCACAACGGTAAGGGGTGAGCCCAAGTGGTCCAGGGGAGCCTGTCCCCATTTTTTCTGCCACGTGCAGGATGAAGAGCAGGGCCAAGAATCCGGTGCAGGGGGAGGATAAGGATGACGGTCAAGCGGACTATGATAACGATAAACATTTGGAGCACCAGGAAACTGAGCAGTTTCTCTTGCGCTCCAAACTTGAGTCCCGACTCGCTGAGTGCTACTTCATCGGCGTCTGATAATTGACCTGGAAGATGCTATCGATGGTCTCTCCGTCCTCGAGAACGAAGTGTTTTTGAAAAGTCTCGAACGTAAAGAACTTTACGCGATCAGATCCCTTAACGATGATTCCACCCTTTTCGAACGCAACAGGCGTTGAATTATCAAACTCTTTGAATTGACCGGCGCCGATGACGGAAACCGCATGAAGTATCAGAAAAGGATGGCTCGTTATTCGGAGACGCACAGCGGTCCCCTCCGCGAACTCGAAATGGTGGGGACGAAGACAATCTCCCCAATGAACTGCAGGGGATCCTTCCGCAGGGACTTCATGGCTCGAATTGAGAGACGGGCTGGAGAGGTGCCTGCGGTTATGACCGACTGGTGGCTTATCCCCGATTGATGAAAATGAGAATGTTTCAAGAGCGCGAACCGCCATACCCTTACAACCTCCGACCTGCTAATCCTCTACAGCCACGTATCCTGAAAAAGGCGCAGTGTGCCTCAGATAAAAGGTCCCAAAAGGAGATAGTACGATTACTTTTTATAGCGTGCAGTAACGAGGCTCAAGATACCCTCAGCGATAGCCGAGGCCGCGTCGGTGGAACGGTTAGGGCCCGGGGCCTCCTTCATGTCTCTGAAAACATTAGCATCTAGGAGCCTTTCAAGAGCCACCTTGAGCCGTCCCGCAAAGTCCGGGGCTGTCTCCTCTACGAGGATCCCCTTCTGATGATCCACCAGCACCCGAGCATTATCGGTCTGATGAGTGCCCTGCTGGAACGGGTAGGGCACGAAAATAGCCGGTCTATTTACGCACGAGATCTCAGCTACGGAGCTTGCACCCGCCCGACTGATAATGACATCGGACCAGTCGTAGGCTCCAGCCATATCATCGATGAAGCTCACAACGTGGGCTGCTACTCCCGCCGCCCGGTAGGAGTTCACCACAAGCTCCATAGCGTCGGGACGGCACTGATGCACGATCTCTATCTTCCTGTCGGCGAGCAAGCTCGCAAGGTAAGGGACGGACTCGTCCAAACCACGAGCCCCCTGAGAACCTCCCAGGACAAGTAGCCGCTTTGGAGCGTCGGGGCGGATAGTAACGCTATCAACTCTCGCCAACTCCTCACGGACGGGGTGCCCCGTATGAACGATATGAACCCGCCCACCTACCTTCGTGTCGGCAAAGGCGGTGGACATCCTGTCAGCGAAGTACCCAAGCACGCGATTAGCGAGCCCAGGCTGGCGCTCCGCTTCGTGAATCCACGTTGGGATCCCCTTCCATCGCGCGATGATAACCGGTAGCACAGAAACATATCCGCCCACACCGACCACAACATCGGGACGAAACGAACGGTAGATAGAGGAGACCTGAGAGAGACCTTTTGGAAGACGGACGAGAAATTGAAAAGCCCCGAAAAGCTTCCGCCTCTTCACACCGGCACTTGCGATGGTGTGTCGGGTGTATCCCTTCTCAACGATCAACTTTTCCTCAAGGGGCCGACCGGCGCCGATAAATTCCACGACACACGCGGGATCGGCCCTCTTAAGAGCGGTAACGATGTGCATCGCTGGGATCAGATGCCCACCCGTACCTGATGCCGCTACGATAATTCGACGTTGTGGCTGCGCCCCAGTCTCGGAGGAACCTATCTCAAAACTACTCGCGATCACCTGATTTTCCATCTTGGATACTCATGCGGGTCACCACACTCCTACGAACCGTGCGGATGCTCGCCCGCGTCCTTTCTAATTCCCAACAAGAGCCCCACGACCCCCATGCACGCGATCAAACTTGATCCGCCATACCCCACAAGGGGAAGAACCATCCCCTTCGTCGGAAGGAGTCCTATTACAACGCCAACATTAAGGAGCGCCGGAGCCGCTATCATCATAGTAAGACCGATGGCCAGAGCGAACAAAAATGTATCGTTACGCACAGCACGAGCGATCAGCAGCCCTCTCCACATCACGACTAAGAAGCCAAAGATGGTACACAACCCACCCACAAACCCGAGCTCCTCAGAGATGACAGCGAAGATGAAATCGGTATGCGCAGCGGGCAAAAAGAAGAGTTTCTGCTGGCTGCCACCAAGACCAACACCATAGAGCTGGCCGCTTCCAACAGCGATCAAGGATTGAATAAGTTGATATCCCTTACCGGAGGCGTCAGCGAACGGTGAGAGAAAACTCACCACGCGCATCATTCGATAGGGTGATATGTACACGAGAAGACCCATCACGATAATCACTGCAACGGTACAGAGCGCCATGTGCATCAACCTAACCCCTGAGGCCAGCAGCATCGAGAGAACCACAACCACGATCACCGCGGTAGAGCCGAAATCGGGCTGTAACAGCAAAAGAACGGCCGCTAACGCAACCATGGAGAACGGTTTGATGATCCCGTTTACGAACGAGGAGAGCTTTTGTTCGTGACGGGAGAGGAATCCCGCCATGAAAACGACCATGAATACCTTTACGAACTCTGCGGGTTGGAAACGAACCGGTCCGAGCTTTACCCATCGCGAAGCACCACCCGCCCTGTCAGCGATACCGGGGGTAAGCGGGAGAAGCAGAAGGAACAGGGACGCTAAGAGGAGATACGGAGATATCTTTCGTAAAAAATCAAACGGCACCTGCATGCAGGTTACCATGAAGAACCCACCCAGTAAGGCTGATACGAGCTGCCGCTTGGCGTAAAAGAGCGAATCACCCATCTTCTCTTGAGAGACGATCCCTGTGGTCGAGTACACCATGACCAGACCGAATCCAACCAAAAGAAGAACGGACACCACCAGGAGGTAATCAACTGGCGATGGTGCGTGAAGCTCTTTGAAGCGGTTCGAGGGGAGCGCCGACGTAAAATCCATAGCGAGATTATGCCAGCCGAGGGTCGGGGCTGCTAGATACAAAAGGGGCCCAAAAGACAAAATAGTAACCGACCTTCCCCCCCGTGCTTACTTGTCGAAACGGTGGCCATCGGCGAATATGGAACGCATGAATTCGACAGCTATCGCGATAGAGCGCGAACTCCCTCCCATCTACTCAGAAACCCTTGGGTCTCAAGGCCCTACCCTTGTGCTCCTACACGGGTGGGGGCGATCGCTTGAGGCGGTCCGGCAACTTGGCGAGCTGCTCGCTCAAAACTATCGCATTGTGCTCATCGATCTCCCCGGTTTTGGCCGCTCCCCACTTCCCTTTCCCGCCTCGAACGAAGGTGGAGGCTGGGGCACCCTAGAGTACAGCGAGCGGGTAAAGCAATTCCTCGATGACAATAAGATCACTGAGTGTCTCCTTCTTGGCCACTCCTTCGGAGGGCGGCTCTCGGTTCGACTCGCCTCAAAGTATCCCGACCTCGTAAAAGGGCTGATCCTTGTTGGTAGTCACGGCCTCAAGCGAGCGCGCCCGCTCAAGGATGAGGTGCGAGTTCGTTGGATTCGCGCGATCACAAAAACCGCGAAGATGATCGATGGCCTAACCGGCACCCGCCTGTTCGCGCACTACCTCGCTCCTCGGTTCGGGTCGCGTGATTACAACGCAGCAGGCGATCTCCGAAAAACCCTCGTTAAAACGGTCAACGAGGATCTCACTGACCAGGCCTCGACCATACAAGCTCCAACGCTCCTGCTGTGGGGAGCAAACGACACCGAAACACCGCTCGATCTCGCTCAGAGCTTCAATCGCTTGATCAAGGATTCGCAGCTTCACATATTCCCGAACAAGGGCCACGAACCGTTCGCCGATGTTGGATCTCACCTGCTCGCTCAGTACATCGCTCAGTTCCTTTCATCGAGAGGCTTCAGTGCTCGCTAACGTCACCACCATGATCCTCATCGCCGCAATCCTTCTCTTTGCGTGGAGACGAACCCTTTCGTACATGCGCTACTTCCAACAGGAGGAATACAACACGACCCGTTTTATCGGTTGGATTAGGAGTAAGCGCGCCTTTGACACGCGAGGCTCCCTCGTGCTCCTTCTCGCCCTCATCGCGCACCTCACCTTCCCGGGAAGCGGCGCGTCACTTCTGATCGCGTTCGCCGCAGCCATGACACTGCTCTTTGTGGCGTATATTCTCGAAGAAGATCCGCGCGTGACAGGTAAGTTACGCCTTATTATGACACAACGCGCAACTAAGACCGCGTGGGTCGCGTACGGCACGCTCGCGATTATAGCAGTGGTCCCGCTGTGGGGTGCATGCTGCTCCTGCTCACACGGGGGGCCCCCGCTTACACTCACAGCTATCTCCGGCATCTTGATCGCGCAGCTTACGCCGGTGGCGCTCATGGTCGCGACTACGATCCTCTCGCCCGCCGAAAAAAGATTACAGGACTACTACTACAACGACGCAAAGAGGATCCTCGGCGAGGTTAACCCATTCGTCATCGGCATCACCGGAAGTTACGGTAAGACCGGCGCGAAAGCGGCGCTCGGAGACCTGATCACACAAACGTTGGGGAGCACCTTCTGGCCCAAGAAAAGTATCAACACCGTGATGGGAATCACGCGAACTATTCGCGAGACGATGCGCGCTCACCACAAATACGCCGTTATCGAGATGGGTGCCTACAATATCGGCTCCATCAAGCGACTGTGTAACTTTACTCCTCCCAAAGCTGCGCTCGTTACCGCAGTGGGTATTATGCACCTTGAGCGATTCGGCAGCCCAGAGAACGTCTACAGGGCAAAGAGCGAGATCGCGCAAGCGCTTCCAGAGGACGGGATCCTCGTCTGTAACGGCGATAGCCCGAACGCTCGCCGCATGGCCGAGGAGCATAGACGAAAAACCACCCTTCTCTATGGCTTTGACCTCTCGAAGGGGCACCTTGATTGCTTCGCAACCGATATCACCTACAACGAGAACGGAACGAGCTTTGTGATCCACTATGGCGGAGAACGTTACCCGGGACGCACACCACTCCTTGGGCGCCCCGCGCTCTCCAACGCTCTGGGGGCATTTACCATGGCGTGCGCCCTCGGATCTGAGCCAGCTTTCGCGGTGGCATGCATGGGGAATCTTCCTCCCGTTGACAACCGACTCGTCCTGGACAAGGGTGCAGCCGTTTCCTATCTTAGGGACGCGTACAACTCAAACCCAACGGGGTTTGAAGCCGCACTTGATGTTCTAAAAAATCTTCCCGCTACTCGCCGTATCTTGATTACCCCTGGGATGATCGAGCTCGGGGATATGCAGGACGAAGAAAATAAACGACTCGCTCAGATGGCTGGCTCAGTGTGCGATCTTGTGTACGTCGTCGGCACGACGAATCGAGATGCCATTCTCGCGGGACTGGCCGAAGCGAATTTCCCCCGCTCGAAAACGATTATCGCTGATACGAGAGATGAAGCGTTTCAACTGCTAAATGAACAGGGTGCACACGGCGATCTCGTGCTTATCGAGAACGATCTCGGCGATCTCCACGAAGGTAAGGTGAGGTTCTAACGTGACACATAGCAAACGAACACGAGTAGCGGTACTTTTTGGTGGGCGCTCGGTAGAGCATGAGATATCGGTCATTTCAGCGCTGCAACTGATGCAGGCCATCGATCCCGCGGTGTATGATGTCACGCCGGTATACATCGCGCCGACAGGAACGTGGCATATCGGAGCGGAGCTTTTGAATCGATCGTTCTATGCCAAGGTCCCTGGAAATCTTGGAACGCTCCCAGAGGTTACCCTTCTGCCGAAACCGGGAGTGCGCGGTCTCACCAACCTCTCCGACAACTCTACCATCCCGATAGACGTATTCCTTCCGGCGTTTCATGGGCAATACGGCGAGGATGGCTGCATACAGGGACTCTTTGAGATGGCGGGTGTGGCATACACCGGAAGCAACGTTCTATCATCAGCGATGACCATGAATAAGTATGCGTGCAAGGTGTTCTTGAAGGAGTACGGAGTTCCGGTTCTTCCGGCCCAGCTTATCGCTCGCTCTGACGCACAACGTGACATTCGAGGAACGGTAGATAAGGTGCTTGCGACCGAGGGCTACCCCTTACCCCTCTTTGTGAAGCCGTGCAACCTCGGCTCAAGCATCGGCGTCTCAAAGGTCAAGGATGCGAGTGAACTCGCCCCAGCTCTTGCAAAGGTTTTCCGCTATGATACGCACGCCCTCGTTGAGCCGTGCGTAAACGATATCATGGAGATCAACTGCTCCGTCCGTGACTCCGACGGTATTCACGCCTCGGTGGTGGAGATCCCCGTCTCTCAATCGGGAGTGCTTTCCTACGAGGAGAAGTATCTTCGCGGTGGCGGCAAGAAATCCGGGCCATCCGCCGGAATGGCGAGCCTCACACGAGTTATCGACCCACAAGATCTCGATGCGGAGATTAAGAGTAGCGTGATCGATCTTGCAAAACGTTCTTTTACCGTACTTGGATGCTCCGGTGTGGCGCGCCTCGACTTTATCGTCGATCTCGCGACCGGGAAGCTCTACTTCAACGAACTGAACCCCTTCCCAGGATCGTGTTCGTTCTACCTGTGGGTTCGCTCTCATCCACCGGTGCTCTACACAAACCTCATTCACAACATGATCCAGGGCGCACTCAAAAATCATGCTACGGCGGCATCACTCGATCGAGATATCGGGCTCAAGGCGCTTGCTAATCTTTAACCGAGATGCCGTTCGTTTACCCTAAAAGGCCCGATTAAATCGCATGGCACATCACGACGGTGACGGTGGGATCGTAAGCTCTGTTATCGATTAAACCCCGGGCGAAGGGGCGAGAAGAACCGCTTAAAAACAGAACCCCCGAGTAACGTACGGTTACTCGGGGGTTCTTGATCCACCGATGGAGTAACCATCAGAGGCCAATTCCGGAAGCTAATTAATCCGCCTGCTTGCGAAGGAAGGTTGGGATCTCAAACTTCTCTTCGTCCTCTGATGTTGAGAGAACGGAGAGCTTCTTGAGCTTGATAACCTCAGACGCTCCGGCGTTAGCACCGAGCTGCTTGCGAGCGAACGCTGGGATATCCATGCCCTGGGTCCTGATACCTGACTGGTTAGCAACCATCTGCTGAGCGATGGGGGTAACCGTGACGGTCGAGTCGTCAGCGACAGAGTCGCTCCCGAAGCCCGTAGCGATAACGGTAACGCGTACCTTATCCTCGGAATTCGGGTCGATGACCATTCCCCAGATGATGTTCGCGTCCTCGTGAGCCTCTGAGTGAATAAGCTCAGCAGCCTCGTTAACCTCCTGAAGGGTGACATCAGGAGAGGCGGTAACGTTGATGAGAACTCCACGGGCGCCGTGGATCGAGATATCTTCAAGGAGTGGGCTCGAGATAGCCTTCTCAGCGGCCTCAACGGCGCGGTTGTCTCCGCTCGCCTCCCCTGTTCCCATCATCGCCATGCCCATCTCGGACATAACGGCGCGAACGTCAGCGAAGTCTACGTTTACAAGTCCCTCACAGATGATGAGGTCACTGATTCCCTTAACTGCTTGGTAAAGAACATCGTCTGCCTTGCGGAAGGTGTCGAGGAGCGATGTGTTACGACCAGCGATAGAGAGGAGCCGTTGATTCGGAATAGTGATGAGCGTATCAGCGTGCTTGCGAAGCTCTTCGATTCCACGATCAGCGTTTCGCATACGGCGCTTTCCTTCGAAGAGGAAAGGCTTCGTGACAACACCTACGGTGAGACATCCGAGGCTCTTAGCTACCTCAGCCACCACAGCGGCGCCGTACGTACCGGTTCCACCACCCATTCCGGCGGTAATGAACACCATGTCGGCACCCTGAAGCGCCTCACGTATAGCCTCCACGCTCTCACGAGCAGCCGCGCGACCGACCTCAGGATCAGCCCCTGCGCCGAGCCCCTTGGTGATATCGTCGCCGAGACGAATCTTGTTTGTTGGGAGAGATGACGCGAGAGCTTGAGAATCTGTGTTAGCGGCGTAAAACTCCACACCGGTAAGACCGCTTCGGATCATGTTGTTAACGGCGTTTAAACCGCCGCCACCGATTCCGAATACCTTAATAACTGCATTGTTGTTGCCGGTCATATCGCTCATGCCACTCCCCTCCGCACTACCTTGAAAATCAAAATCGATCTGCTCCCAGTCCGCCACACTGCTCCTCTTATCATCGTGTATCCGATCACGTGGCAATCGATACCAAATCAACAGAGAGGCGAACCTTCCTTAGAACGTATCGTTCGAGAGCACCGTTTCTCCAACGCCACACTGAACGCAAGTCGGTCCATTATTCCCCATTGACACGAAAAGTAAAGACTTACCAAACGTGTTTTCATTCTTTCGCAACGGTTTTTCAGAGCAGTTCGAGAACCTCAAAAATCATTTGAGGCACGCGCCGTTTCTCCTCAGGAAGATACCTGCTAACCCCCAGAAGGGCCACGGCAAGCGCCCTAAAATCAAGTTAAAAATGCTCCGTAAACCAACCAACCACTCTACGCACCGTTCGAGAGACCGGCCCCCTGCCGGATAGTGTTCTACCGGTACCGGTGTGAGCGGCTCCGTGGAGGACGAGCCCAACAGCGGCGGATGACTCGGGGCCCTTGACAAGGTCCGTTAAGCCACCCACACCCTCTGGAGAGGCGACACGCACTGGAAGATTGAAAACGTGTTCAGCCACCTGAGCGATCCCCGGGAGATTCGCGCTTCCTCCGGTGATAACGAAACCGCTCGTGAGCATATCGAGGCACCCACCCTTCTGAAGCTCACGCTGGATCAAGGTAAACATCTCCGACACTCGAGGTTCTATGATCTCAGCCAGAACGAACTTAGAGAGAACTCGAGCCGCTCGACCACCGGTCGATGGAACTTCGAGGGTGTCGTCCTTTCGCACTCCGGCTGTTACCGCCGATCCGTACTCGCACTTAATCTTTTCAGCGGCTGCAAGTGGGGTGCGAAGACCCGCGGCGATGTCGTTCGTAATGTGATTGCCACCAACCGCCAAAACGGTAGTGAACTTCACCGCGCCGCTGTGGAAAACCGAGATACTGCACGTACCGCCACCGATATCGAGCACACACACACCAAGCTCCTGCTCCTCTTCCGAGAGAACAGCCCGAGCCGAAGCCAAAGGCGCCGCTACGATATCCTGCACCGCAAGACCACACCGATTGGCGCACTTCACGATATTTTGAGCGCTGGCGATCGCTCCGGTAATGATGTGAACCCGCGCCTCAAGGCGAACGCCGGAGATGCCGATCGGATCCTTTACCCCATCCTGCTCGTCAATAACAAACTCCTGAGGGATAACGTGAAGGATCTCCCGATCCATTGGGATAGCAACAGCCTTGGCGGCCTCCACAACACGTTCGATATCAAGCCCTGAGACCTCTTTAGCCTTTACACCAACCACGCCGTGGCTGTTCTGCGAGCGAAGATGGCTTCCCGAGATCGTAGCGTAGACGGTGCTTATCTCACATCCGGCCATCGTCTCAGCCTGTGCCACCGCTTTGCTAATCGCGTTCACGGTCCCTTCAATGTTGACGACAACACCCTTTCTAAGACCACGCGACGGGCTCGTACCCACCCCGATCACATCGATCCGCCCATCCGCTTTGCGCTCACCTACAACGACCTTAATACTAGACGTCCCGATGTCGAGACCTGCGATGAGAGAGGAAGGGATTGGCATGGGACCGCTCTGAAAAAGGTAACCTAACCTGGGTTGATTCAGTTTTTCACACAAGGCCCAAACCGCGTAACGCAGTTTGAACGGACCTCGGGGCAATTTAAGTAACTTAAAACTAGAAGAGTTTCAAGGTATAAACGCTACTCCCTGTTTTCTTGGGGCGGAGGAGCCTTAAACTTCACGATCCCAACCTTTGAGAAGGCGAGGTCCACCTTTTCAATCTCCTGGATCCGATCCTTCAACTGCGCGAGGAGCGCCTTTAAGCGACGCCCCTGGTCTTCAATCACAGCGGATGAATCGGAGGACGAAGAACCGAACACCACCGGGAACGGGAGCTTGTCGAAATTAACTGAGATATCCCCTTTTCCCTCAAAACTTATCGACTCCACTGCCAGCTCTACCGAGCGCTCCAGCACCGAGATTGCATGCTGAGCAAGATCAAGCTGCGCCTGCGACCTCTCAGGAGTGGCCACCCGAGATGCGAGCCCGTACAACGGCACCAGAGCCCGAAGGGTGTCATCGGTCATTCCGGGAGCGTTACCATTCGCTGGAATGATAAGAGAACCATCCTCCCCAATAATCCACCGCTCATCATCCACAAGAGCGATAAACCGAGGCTTGCGCTCCTCAATCAAAAGAACAAAACACCCAAATGTGGGCAGTATTCCCCCCGTGCACGAGGTGAGATTAACCTCTTTTACCCACGGATTCTCGGCGACCCGAGCCTTAATGCTGGTCTCGTTGAGCATCCACCATCCAACAAACCGATTCAGTGGAAGCACCCGCTCGACCTCGGCTCTAGAGAGTGTGTGGAGACCCTCAATTCGAATCTCTTTCGTGTTCAGAAAGGTGACCGCCCGTTGCTTGGTAGCCTTCAGGCCGTTCGATATGCGCCCGGGATTATCGAGCACATGAATAAGCGCAACGCTGGAAGCAATAAGAGAGGTGAATAGCACTCGCATAACAGTAGTATAGAGGGGCAGAGGGATTATGCCGAGGGGGTATTTTTAGGACGAGGGGTAACTCCGTACTACCCTCACTCACTTCGTAAAATAACGCGAAAAAACTTTGCGCCTCCACATACCCGCGCCCCGCCATAATCGGGTACGTTCACGTGAGCATTGCCCCTTACGTCCATAACCGCACCTCAGGCTCAAGCACGATCCCCTCTTCCGCGAGCGCCTTCGCCTTGCACGCCTCAATGAGGTCGACAACGTCCTTAGCGCGAGCCTCTCGTTTCGGATTAACGATCCAATTCGCGTGCATCTCAGAGATCGTCGCGCCACCAACAGCGGCGCCCTTCATCCCGATCCGCTCTAAGACCATCCCCGCGGCAAGCTCGGGCGAGGGGTTCTTAAAAACAGATCCAGCGGATGGAAGAGAGAGCGGCTGTCGAGCTCGTCGCTCAGCGAGGTTGTGCGCGCACAGACCGGATATCGTTGTCCTATCCCCCTCAACCAGGGAGAACCGTACCGATGTTACCGCGGAACCAGAGGGCAAACCGGAGTGTCGATATCCCCATGGAAGCTCATTCCTTGCCCACACAACGCTCGATCCATCGGCGAGCACGCCGCGAACCTCTACAATGCGAGAGCAGATCTCACCACCGTGAGCGCCGGCGTTCATAAACACAGCCCCACCGACAGTAGCAGGAATACCAGCAGCAAACTCAAGCCCTGAGAGCCCATCGTCGGAGACCTTTCGAGCGAAGCTCATCAGGGAAACGGAACCGAACACCTCTATCTTTCCCCGAGAGAGGCACTCAACGCGCCGAAAACCGGCGCCGAGCTTGATAATCCAGCACGCAGAGGGAGCATCACCGAAGAGAACGTTGCTTCCGTTCCCGAGCACCCGATAGCCCTGCCCCTCCCGGGACAGCAAGGCGACCAATTTCGACAACTCCTCACCGTTTTCAACGGTAACAACCGCTCTGAGCCGGCCACCAATAGCGAACGTTGTCAGCAAGGAACCCTGAACGTTCTCGCGAATCGGTGTCGAAACTAATCTTTGAACCACAGCGATAAGGCGCTCATCAAAGGGAAGATTCGTGAGCGGCGCGCAAGCTGACGACATTGCTCTTCCCGTATCTTATAGCCCCATACCCGCGAGGAGCGCGACGGCTTCATCAACGGTGCCCTGCGGAAGCGACGCCTCGTTGAGCGCGGCAAGGAACTTGTCAGGCATCGACCCAACCGAGCCCGCGCCGAGACACAACACAAGATCGCCAGACCGGAGGCGAGGAAGAAGAGCGGCGACGGAATCCTCAATAGCAGGAACGAACTGCTTCGAGGGGTGAATGACCGCGTCGAAGAATCGCTCGCTCGTGATGCCTACGATCGGCTTCTCGCTTGCGGCGTAGATATCTGTGACCACGAGGTGGTCGGTGTCCCCGAACACGCAGAGGAACTCATTCCAGCTCTGCTGGGTGCGCGAGTACCGGTGCGGTTGAAACACGGAGAAGATCCGGCCTGGCGAACCAGCTCTGCACTCACGAATCGCCCGCAAGGTGGCTCGAATCTCGGTTGGATGGTGCCCATAGTCACTCATCACCGTAACGCCAGCGACCTCTCCGATCACCTCAAGACGACGCTTAACTCCACCGAACGCTGCGAGCGCGCCTCGGATCGTCTCAACGTCGACATTGAACTCTAAACCTACACCGACCGCCGCAAGGCAGTTTTGAACGAGGTGACGTCCCCACATCGGAAGGGTAAATCGACCCAGGCTCTCGCCTTTGCGAACGACATCGAAGTGCATACCGTTCGGGGTCGCTTCGATGTTGATCGCCTGAAGATCGGCGTCGGAAGAGAATCCGTAGGTTAGCACTCGGCGCTTGACGCTCGATGCGATCTCACGAACAACGGGATCGTCGATACACAAGATCGCAAGCCCGTAGAACGGAACGGATTGCACGAATCGATGAAAGGACTCCTCGAGATCTCTGCGCGAACGGTAGGCGTTCATATGCTCGTCATCGATATTGGTGACGATAGCGACGGTCGGTTTCAAGAGCAGGAAGCTTCTATCGCTCTCATCGGTCTCCGCTACCAGGAAGTCACCCTTACCGAGACGCCCCCCAGTGCCCAGGGACTTGACCTGCCCTCCGATTACAACGGTTGGATCAAGGTGAGCAGCGTCAAGAATCGCGCTGGTCATACTCGTAGTTGTCGTCTTGCCGTGAGAACCGGCGACCCCCACCCCGTACTTAAGGCGCATAAGCTCAGCGAGCACCTCGGCGCGTCGAACGATAGGAAGTCTCCGTTTTTTTGCTTCACGGATCTCCGGGTTCGTGCCGGTGATAGCAGATGAGTATACCACGAGGGAGGCCGAGTCGGGGATATGAGAGGCCGCGTGCCCGATGAACACCTGGGCGCCCAGCTGCTCCAGTCGACGAGATACATCCGAGGCCTTCACATCCGACCCGGAGACCTTAAATCCAGAGGTAAGAAGGATCTCAGCCAATCCGGACATTCCCGAACCGCCGATACCGATGAAGTGAAAGTGAAGCCCCGGATTGTACATGATCTCCTACTGCCTACGAAGTGACCTCACAGAGGTATCATACAGGAGCACCTCATGGAAGGATTGACCGCCCTCGGCGCAACTTATTCAGCCAGCCTAGCGCCCCATCAATCGCTGCGCCAACCATCCGACCACACTCACAATAACGCTCACCACAAGCATCGAGGCGATCGGGGCAAAGATAAAGGTCCGCTTGCCCTCAATCCGGATATCCCCGGGCAGGTGGCCAAACCATGAGTACAGCCAAGGAGCCCGCTCAGCGCCCCATGCGACCATACCGAGGAGGACGATACTAAGCCCGATTATGATTAAGGTCTTGGGAAGCTCCATAGTTTTCATCCTGCCGGTGTTGCGCGGAGAGGCTCTATCCTGTCATTATTACTCACGTTGTAGTCTCATGTGGTATGTTGCGCCGCTTTGGTCGTCGCTCCTTTGGTACGTCGCTTCGTGGGTGTTAACCTTTCTGAAATCGTAGTTATCTTCTTGGTAGCGCTCGTCCTCTTCGGACCTGAGCAGCTCCCCGTGCTTGCTCGAACCCTCGGCAAGCTCACCGGCCAGGTGAAACGAACATCGGAATCCCTTCGTCGCGAATTCTACAACTCGGTCTACACACCTGGTCAAGAGGCCCGCAACACCCTCAACGGGGAGCTGCAAGCTATTCGAAACCTCAAAGCTGAGGTCCTCGCTCCACCGACCGGCGCTATGGGAACCGCATCTCGCCCACCTCCCACCGAAAAGACGCCAGAACGATCGCCTGCACAACCATCCACTCCTAATGATGTACCATCCGCGGATGCAACCCGGAGTGAAGACGCGTGAGGGAGCACGATCCGGACAACAACAAGATGCATCTGATGGAGCACCTGCGCGAGCTCCGAAAGAGGCTGGTTATCTCATTTTTTCTTATCACGATCGGAGCGGTAGGGGCGTACTGCTATGCCGGAGCGACGTTCGAAATTCTTTGCGCCCCCTACTTTCAAGCGTTTCCGAACAGCCCATTGATCGGAACGTCACCGACCGAGGCGTGGATCCTGAAACTTAAGGTATCGGTCGTTGCGGGAGCGTTCCTGATGTCCCCTGCTCTCTTCCATCAGCTGTGGCTCTTCATATCGCCCGGCCTCTATACCCGTGAGCGACGGCTCGTACTTCCCTTCGTTTTTCTCAGTACGACGCTCTTTCTCGGAGGCGCTCTATTTTGCTACATCTCGGTACTCCCCTTGAGCTACGCCTTCTTTCACGATGAGTTTAAATCGATAGGTGTCACCCCAACGATCCGGATCGGCGACCAGATCTCGATGACCCTCACTACCGTCGTCGGTTTCGGAGCGGTCTTTGAGTTACCGCTTGTAACATACTTTCTCGCTCGAATCGGTGTCGTCGATCACACAATCCTTATTCGATTCTTCCGACACGCCGTCGTCGGGATATTTCTCATCGCGGCAATTATCACACCGCCCGATGTCTTCACGCAGTTTTTGATGGCGGTGCCCCTCACCGTTCTTTACGCGATTAGCATCGGGATCGCCTACCTTGTTACAAAGAAACAACCTCAGACCGCACTCGCCCTGGAATCCTCTCATACACCCAACACAACCCGATCCCGGCCGTAGCCGAAATATCCCGGTTACCCCCAACCCCCTAAAATTGCTACGAGCAAAAATAATCGAGTCCGAAAGCGCACCGTTCCGTCAAGGTAACGCACGGAACGGCCGCTGTCTTCAAGGGGACAGCAGGGAGGCTGTGCTGTATGGATAGTATTGATGACTTGCAGGACGAGAGTTGGTCGCACGCCTACACCATCGTCCGCTCAACTGCTCGAATCCCGGTCAATCTCCCGCACCTCATGCGGGCCTGTTGGAACGATCTCGTGTCCCCGGCAGAATTCGTGCGACTTCTCGCGATTCCCG
>JBDLRS010000072.1:0-8898 GCA_039799965.1 Pseudomonadota bacterium | reverse complement strand
GGAACCAGTAAGGATCTCGACGGGTTAGGAGTCGGGTGGTACGCTTGCGGTGAACTTTTGATGAGGATCTTCCCGACGTGCTGTATCACCTTCTGTATTCCCTCCACGACACTTACAGCTGGCTCAACGTATTTAAGTATCAAACCTTCAGGAGTATGTTGGCGTTTCTGGTCGCCTTCGTATTCGTACTCGTCTTGCAGCCCGTGTTTATTCGCTGGCTACAGACTCGGGGGGTAGCGGGTCAGCCGATTAGGGAGGACGGGCCGAAGGCTCATGAGGGTAAGCGGGGTACTCCGACCATGGGTGGCATGGTGGTAGTCGCCGCGGTTCTGTTGTCGACCCTCTTACTCGCAGACCTCACCAATATCAAGGTGTGGTTGACGATCGTCATTCTTGTCGGATTCGCCTACCTCGGTTTCATTGATGATTGGCGAAAGATAGAGAAGCAGGACTCGAAGGGTCTCTCAGAGCGCGGAAAGTTGATCGTACAATTCTCCCTCGGTGCAGGTTCCGCGCTGATTTTGTGTATGCTTGGGTTTTCGACCGATCTGCACGTTCCCTTTACGAAGGACTGGGTCATTCCGCTGGGTGTCATCGGCTTCATACTTTTCACTTCGTTCGTTCTCACCGCCACGTCGAATGCGGTTAATTTCACCGACGGTCTCGATGGACTCGCTATCGGCCCGGTGATGACCGTAGCGGGAACGTACGCGATCTTCGCCTACCTCGCTGGTAACGCGAAGTACGCTGACTACCTCGGTATCTCGTATGAAAGTGGGGCGGGGGAGCTTACCATCATCCTGTCGAGTATGTTCGCCGCTGGGCTCGGGTTCCTCTGGTATAATACCTTCCCGGCGCAGGTGTTCATGGGCGATACCGGTTCGATGGCGCTTGGCGGTACCCTCGGATTTATCGCCGTGCTCGTGAAGCAGGAGCTCATCCTCGTGGTTGCTGGGGGCGTCTTTGTCATGGAGGCGGCGTCGGTAGTCATTCAGCGATACTACTACAAGTTTACGAAGCGGCGAGTATTTCGAATGGCGCCGATCCATCACCACTTTGAGTTGGCGGGATGGGCTGAGCCGAAGATTATCGTTCGATTCTGGATTATCTCGATCGTGCTCGCGATGGTCGCTCTGACCTCATTGAAGCTTCGATGAAATGTAAGGACTTCGGCCACCGGCGAGCGGCGTTTAAGGCGTTCGTACGAGAGTGCTTACCCCAGGAGGAGAGAACCTCGCTATGAGAATACTAGTTACGAACGATGATAGTCACCGCTCTCCACTTCTGCAGTTCGCCATATCATATTTCTCTCGGTTCGGTGATGTTTCGATCGTGGTTCCGTTGCACGAGCAGAGTTGGACGGGGAAGTGTGTTACCCGTTTTGAGCAGGTGCACGCGCAGGAGGTCGAGCTCTTTGGTCGCAAGGCGTTCACGGTGTCGGGCCGACCTGCTGATTGTGTAAATGTCGGGGTGTACAACCTCTTCGACACAAAACCTGACCTTGTCGTATCTGGCATTAACGCCGGTTTCAATATGGGCCTTGGGTTCGTCCTGTCATCTGGTACGGTTGGGGCGTGTCTTGAGGCTAATTTAGCCGGTATTCCCGCCATAGCGCTTTCACAAGCGTTCGATGTAGCGACCCGTGACGAGTACGTTGTTGACTACGTGATATCGGAGGCCCGGATGGCCGTCTTTGACCGACAGATTACGGCGATCTTGGACCGAGCCATTGGTGTGCTGTTCGCGGATGCGCATGGTAAAGAGGTTCTCACAACGCCGATTACCTGGAATATTAATTTCCCCTTTGAGATCACCGATCCCCACATCGTTCGTTACGCGCCGTTAGGGAAAGCTCGGTACGGTGGGTGTTTTGAGGAGATCGCGACGGATGGGGTGCTCGGGCGTACGTTCCGCCATGCTGCTTCGGAGTTCGTTCCGGATCACAATCCTCTCGTCGACAGCACCCTGCTACGAAGTGGAGTCGGAACGGTTTCGGCGATTAATCTCTGGTCACTTGCTGGCGATAAACCGAGCGACCTCATCGCTCGTGTCGCAACGGCGCTTGGATAGCGAGCTCATTAAACCTACATTCGGCAGTTGCGGGTCTGAGAATGGCGCATCTGACTACAACATTGAGCGTTTCCCCCCTTGGGCATTGGATTGTTATTCTATTGGTTAAGGGAGCTTCTAACTGCCTGACGTAACAGAAAGCTTCTCTTGGCCCCATCGGTAACCTCAACGAGGTTGTCATACAATGTAGGGTCAACCAGGAGCGCCCCGAGTGTGCCCGTCCCGTGCGCTAAGGCGTCTGAGGTAGCCTTAAAGTTTTCGGCGGCCTTGGCGAGGGATGTGAGGATCTCTTGAACCTTCGTAGACACCGTTCCGGGTTCAACAGGGGTGTATATTAGGTCGTGGAGTAGCCCCTTTCCTTCCCGAGTCTCCTTGAGGAGCAGGGAGAGGTTCTGGCTCGCGATTGATACATTTTGAGTTGTCTCATAAAGCTCTACAACGGTTTTTTCGCCAGCGTCAGAATAGATAAGTGCGTGCAGTAGTCCCTTGCCGGCGCGGATCTCTTTGAGCACCTCGGCCACATCCTGTCCCGCGGAGGTAACGCTACCCATGAGCTTCTTGCCATCGGTTTCGTTGTAAATGAGCCGATGAACGAATCCATTCTCGGTTTTCACCGCGTTCGCGATCTCGGCGATGCTGCGCGACGCCGAGGCGATGTCTCGGAATGTGTCCGGAGAGAGTCCCTCGAGCGATCTGTTCAGCCGTTCCGTGATCTGAGAGGTATTGTCTACCGCGGCTTGGGCACGGTTAAGGATCTGCGTGAAATCGGTTATCTCGGCGGATGGGAGCTGAGTTCCCGTTTGCGCCACCTCTTCGACGTTACCTGGGGTCAAGCTGACGTATCGGTCCCCCAGGAGTCCTTGGGTGTCGATCATCACAGAGCTATCGGTCTTCACCTGGTCAAGGTAGCGATCATTGATAAGCAGCGTTACGTGAACCTTATACTCTTTGTGAGTTCTGTCGAAGGCAACGTCAGCAACCCGTCCTATCGGGATACCACCGAGGCGAACCGGGGCTCCGACCGAAAGTCCTTTGACGTCCTTGAAGTAGGCGTGAAATTCGCTCTGCTTGGCGAATATCTGGCGCTCACGTCCCATGATAAGGATAAGCGCGCCGATTAAGAAAAGGCCTGCGAACACGAAGATTCCAGCTTTGAATTCATTACGTATATTCATACCGCTTCCTTCCATGAACCTGATACGAAATCTCGCACAAGGTGATTGTTCTCTGATACTTCAGCGACCGGCCCATCCGCTGCGATGCCCCCCTGGCTCAGCAGCATCCATCGGTCTGAGATCCTTCGCGCGCTCTGAATGTCGTGCGTTACGATGAGCGAGGTGATCTTCTGCTCGCGAGCGAAGGTGATGATGAGGTCGTCGATCATCCTGGTGGATGTGGGGTCAAGTCCGGTTGTGGGTTCGTCGTAGAGCATGATCTTTGGCGATGTCGCGAGCGCTCGCGCGAGGCCGATGCGCTTTCGTTGCCCACCCGAGAGCTGCGAGGGGAGCTTGCTCTCGATACCGGGTAGTCCCACCATGCGAAGGCGTTCCTTTACGATATGGTCAAGTTTATCCTCATCCTTCTCTCCCCGCTCGCGGAGGCCATAGGCGATATTCTCAAATACGGAGAGTGAGTCGAAGAGGGCGGCGCCTTGGAAGAGCATACCGGTACTGACTCGCAGCGCGGTGAGGTCGGGTCCATCAAGGTCTACTACCTCTTGTCCCATAACCTTGACGGATCCCTCCGCCTGTCTCACAAGCCCGATGATAAGTTTGAGAATAATCGTTTTTCCCGCCCCGCTTGGACCGAGTAGGGTTGTGACCTCTCCTGGTTGCAGCGCGAAGTTGAGTCCACGATGAACGTGGTTCGCGCCAAAGCGCGTGTGTACGTTCCTAAACTCGACGGTCGGTTGAACGGTTGTGGTCATTTGAATTGAATAATAATGAGGAGTTTGGTGAAGAAGAAGTTTGAGATGAAAACCATGAGGGAACCGGTAACTACCGCTGCCGTGGTGGTGAGTCCAACGCCCTCGGTTCCACCCCGACATCGCAAGCCCTTGAAGCATGCAATCGATGCGACGATGAGGCCGAACCCGCAGCTCTTGATGAGGCCATCCGTCACGTCTCGTATCTGCACAGCGTAAAGATACGAGCGATAGTACTGATGCCACGTAATCCCGAGCTCAAACACGGCAACCACGGCACCCCCTAAAATTCCGGTGATGACTGCGATTCCAGCGAGAAGGGGCATAGAGAGCGTTCCAGCGACGATTCGAGGGGTGACGAGTCTGCGAACGGGATCCCCTCCAAGGGCGCGAATAGCGTCTACCTGTTCGGTTACCACCATCGACGCGATCTCGGCTGCTATCCCCGCTCCGACACGGCCGCACACCATCACGGCGGTGAGCACGGGACCAAGCTCGCGAGCGAGCGCGAGACCGACGAGGTTCCCCACGTAGTTCTTGGCGCCAAACCGGTGCAAGCCGTACGCCGTTTGCAGTGCCAATACCATGCCGGTGAAGACCGCAGTAAGGAGAACGATAGGGATAGAGCTGATACCCATCAGGATGATCTGGCGACTTACCTCCCGCACATTGATGCCGTGCTTCAGGATGTCTCGCAGGACATCTGATAAAAGAAGGGCATAGGCGCCGAGCGCGTTGAGGAGCTCTTTAGCTTTCTGCACTAGGTTGCTCCTGTGTCGGGATGAGCGTGGCAACGAGGTTCTTTGCGATGGCGGAACTTACCTCAGAGAACTTCGCAGTTTCATCGGCTGACGGCTTGCCAGGTGATGCTCCCCGCCACACCACTAGGTCGGTGATGCACTTGTCGTGATGGAAGGTATAGATCGACATGATAAAGGGGTCTACATCCATAGTTCCATGTACGATGGAGTGAAGGGTTTTGACCGAATTCAGGGTCTCAGGCTCTTGGCCGATGACGGTGAGGTCCATCACTCCCACAAGAAGTTGGCGGGTGGTGGCTTGAAAGGTGAACTTCTCTGGGATGGTGCAGTCCTTGACCGTGGTAACGAACATCGGACCGAGCTCACTCTGGCACTGGTAAATATTGGGGCCGTGGGAGCTACGTTGTTTGTTGCACTTCACCTCCCGAACCTCTGGTGGGTTGAGGAGGACCGAAACGGGAGGATTTGTCGGCCCGGATGAGCAGCCGAAGAGGGTCGCTGATGCGAGCGCGACTACTATGGAAAATGAGGTGCTAGCACCGCGGAACAAAACGGGATACATGATACCTATCCACCTGTTTTTACAATGGGGTCAACTTACCGCAGCGGGGAAAGAACACGCAACGGTCTAAGGCCGCTTCCGTGTTGGATTGTAACGAGAAAATCCCGATTGCGTCCCCGAAGTGGCACATGCCGTAAGTAATGGACGTTAGATGATACATTTGCACAACGTTTCCAAGTTCTACCCCCCTGACCAGACCGCCCTTAAGGGGATCGATCTCAAGGTCGCGGAAGGGGATTTCCTCTTCATCGCCGGTGCGAGCGGCGCCGGTAAGAGTACCCTTTTGAAGCTCCTCTTTGGAGCGCAGCAGTGCACGACCGGGGAGGTATTGATCGGGGGGCGAAATGTGGCCTCGATTGGACGGGATGGGATCGCCTCTCTCAGGCGCGAGATAGGGGTGGTCTTTCAGGACTACAAGCTTCTTCCTCGCCGGACGGTGCTCGACAACGTTGGGTACGGACTCGAGGTGCTTGGAGTCGGCGTCAAGGAGCGACGAAGATTGGCGCTTCTTCTTTTGCACTCCATGGGTCTTGAGGATCGAGCTGATGCGTATCCGGTAACGTTATCCGGGGGAGAGCAGCAACGTGTCGCGATAGCTCGGGCGCTTATCCGGAAGCCCCGCCTCATCCTTGCCGATGAGCCAACAGGAAACCTCGACCAGGAGATGAGTCGTAGGGTGTTCGATCTGCTCTTAGAGGCGAACGCCTCAGGTGTTACGGTGGTGGTGGCGACGCACAATCTTGGGATGATCGAGGAGCTTAAAAAGCGAAGTATCGTTCTGGACCGCGGAAAGATTATAGGAGACTTCTCTCAAACTAATTCGTTTCGGGGGGCGCAGTGACACCTGACGCAAAGACACCTGACGCAAAGACACCTAACGCAAAGACACCGAAAGAAAGATCAACTATCGGTCTCCAAAAGATCTGGAGTGAGGGACAGGGGGTTGAGAGGGTTTCCTTACTCGCTGTGTTCGGGCACGTTACCCGTCGTGCGGTTGAGAATCTGAGCCGCTCCCGTATCACGAGTTCGCTCACCGTCGTTACGATCGCCGTGGCGCTCTCGGTGTTGAGCTTCTTCGCGCTCATCGTTGGCAACTGCGCGCAGTCGGTGCAGCGCGAGAGCGACGAGATGATGGTGATGGTCTTTCTGCGGGATTCGGTGACCCCAATCGAGGTCGATGATATTAAGAAGGAGTTGAACCAACTCACCAAGGGGTTGACGGTAACCTACATGGACAAGGCCGCAGCGCTCTCCTCGTTTCGAGCGATGCTCGGCGAGGACTCAAGTATGCTTGAGGGAATTGAGTCGCAAAATCCCTTACCTGCTTCGCTAAACATCACGATCTCCGATCCGCAGCAGGCCGATAAGCTCTTCGCGGATGTGTCGGAACGATTGGCGTCAAGCACCTTTATTGACAGTATCCGATACAGCCGCAGCGGTGTTCAACAGTTGAAGAAGCTCGTGCGGATTGTTGAAGTTGGTGGAACAGTTGGTATGGTCTTCCTGCTCGTCATCACTGGATTCATCATCGCGAACACGATCAAGCTCGCGCTCTACAATCATCGTATGGAGATCGAGATCATGGAGTTGGTCGGAGCTCGTCGGAGCTCAATCTATGCCCCCTATATGTTGGAGGGATTGGGGCAGGGGGTGCTTGGAGGCCTTATAGGGATCGGATTTGTGTTCTCGGTGTATCTCCTCATCTCGAACTCGATGGCGCAGAGTGAGTTATTGCAGATGGTCTTTCCTACCTTTCACTTCCTTCCCGTCAATATCCTAGGCAGCATCGTACTCGCCGGAGCGATGGTGGGAATGGGTGGCAGCTTCCTCGCCGTTCGGCGATTCCTCGCGGAGCAATAGCGATGGCAACGCCACGCTCTCGTATGTGCTGGAATTTTGGGCGTAGGCCGCTCTGTGTAGTTCTGGGTGCGATTATTTTGGGGTTACCCGCCCGGCCATCCTTCGGGGAAGATGAGAAGCTTGCCGCGCAGTTGCAGAAGATCAAAGCGGACGTTGAAAACGCCGAAAGTGAGATCGCCCGGATGAAGGGTGAGTTTAACGCGCTCCTCGCGAAGCGAAATCAACTGGAAGGGTCACTTAAGAGCATAAAGGGTGAGGATCTCGCCATTCAACAAAAGGTCTTTGAGATGAAGGAGCGTGCTGTCGCGTTGACGGCTGAGGTCTTGGCCTCTGAAAAGCGAGTGGTTGAGCAGCAACAAAAGATTCAGTCCCGCCTGAAGGCGATGTATATCAACACCTCTGTGTCGGTAAGTCCGGTTATATCGGGCAAGGCGGCACGAGGAGATCTTGAACGTCTTTCACTCTACGCTCGAAAGGTTCGGGATTTCGATTCTCGACTCTTTAAAGACGCCTCGGATGCGGTCGCGGCGTTGATGCAAAGCCGATCGGCCCTTGAGGGGGCGTTGAACGC
The DNA here is from genome assembly GCA_039799965.1 of Pseudomonadota bacterium. Lineage (GTDB taxonomy): Bacteria > Bdellovibrionota_C > UBA2361 > UBA2361 > OMII01 > OMII01. The sequence goes on along the minus strand of JBDLRS010000072.1, from coordinate 1,150 downwards.
TGAGGAGAAGCTCAGAGCGCAGCTGGCGGTGAAGCGAAAGGACGCTGAGCGGGAGTCTGCCAAGATTAAAGGCGTGACCGATGAATTAGTAGCAAAGCAAAAAGCGGCTCAGGAGTCGCTCTCGCTTCTTCAGAGTGAGGCGAAAAAAGTTGAGGATATGATCGCTTCGTTAACCTCAGGAGCTGAAGATGAGGAAGGGGAAGAAGAAGAGGAAGAGGAGAGTCTAGCTGAGGACACTGTGAAGGATAGGACGGATAGCGTCGTAGTTCCGCCCTCGGTAGCTCCCAAAGATCTCATTCACCCGAGCCTTTTTGATAAGAGCTCAAGGTCCTCGGCTCCCGTAAAGGGAGAGGTGCTCCAATCGTTTGGTCGATCAAAGCTGACGAACTTCGCCGACATGGTGAGAAGCAAGGGGATCGATTTCTCCACACCGCCTGGGAGCGACGTTCATGTCGTGCAAAACGGCAAAGTGGTTTTCGCCGGGATGATGCCTGGATACGATCAAGTGGTCGTGGTTGAACACGGTGGGCGGAGCTATTCCCTCTACGGTCGTCTCGGGACGGTCGCCGTTAAAACGGGTGACATCGTCGAGCACGATCACGTGATCGCTACCACCTCCGCCGCTGATGCCAAGGGACGGAACTTCTATTTCGAGGTTCGAAAGAACGGCATGCCGGTCGATCCTGAGACGGTTTTGATCAAGGTGTCCCGTTAGTATCAGTAGTAGTTTGGTATGGGTTTTCTATGGTGGTAATGCGAGTGAGCGATAGCGAGACTGGTGTGAGACGAGACTGGTGCGGGGTTACTCTATCTTCTTACTCTGTGGTTCTTCTTACTCTGTGGTTCGTCTTACTCTGTGGTTCGTCTTACTCTGTGGTCCTCGGGGGCATTTGGAGAGCCTTGGTCGACACTGAGCTCCCCCAGCTCGATATCAAATTGCAATAACCGTACCAGTTGAGTGACCAGTTGAGTGTACTATCGCCGCGAAAACACCCACTTAGGCCTATGTTTTAGGGTAGTACTTTTTATCCTAGATTCGGCAGTTAAGGAGGATGAAAATGATGCAGCTGGCTAAAAGCACGAAGTATTTTGAACTTTTCGGAGGCGCAACCCTGGCACCGTCAGGGTGAGCACCGAAAATTCAAAAGAC
>JBDLRS010000071.1:0-29348 GCA_039799965.1 Pseudomonadota bacterium | reverse complement strand
AGCGGGAAACCTGGACAGGAGCGTCGAGCGGGAAACCTGGACAGGAGCGTCGAGCGGGAATCCTGGACAGGAGCGTCGCGCGGGAATCCTGGACAGGAGCGTCGAGCGGGAATCATGGACGGGAGCGTCGAGCGGGAAACCTGGACGGGAGCATCGAGCGGGAAACCTGGACAGGAGCGTCGAGCGGGAAACCTGGACGGGAGCGTTGAGCGGGAAACCTGGACGGGAGCGTCGAGCGGGAAAAATGGTGGGCGCTGCAGGGATCGAACCTACGACATTCAGCTTGTAAGGCTGACGCTCTACCAACTGAGCTAAGCGCCCGCTTCGATGACGAAAAGAGAAACTCTCCGTTGCGCGAGGTGTGAGATTACCGATCCCGGCTTCCAAAGTCAACTGCGCAGGCTCATGAATAACGCCAAAGGTTTTAGGGCGTTAGAAAAGACAGGTGGCATTTAAAATGGACCAGGTAGGGCCCGCGTCCTTGGCCGCCGAAGCTTTCAGCATAGATGGGTCGCGGACCGTATCATTCGCCTGTCGACGAGACCTCGATACATCCACATGTCATACGGCCCGCCAGGAGTCGGGCCCTCCCGGTCATTCTCCACAAAAGAAAACGGCCCTGGCGACCCCTCTTTCGGTGCCGCCAGGGCCGTGTAGGTTACTAACCGAATCTATTAGTGAGCTACGATACTAGCGCTCTGGCCTTTCTCATCGCGCTGCTCGCGGTCACCCTGGTCATCCCTCTTCTTCTCATCAGCGAAGAGAAGTTCGTGACGAGCGGCGTTCGACGCCAAGAGAGCCGCGAAATCCTCTGGTCGTCGACAACGAAGCGCCTCATACAGCACCTCATCAACGTGAGACACTGGGATGAGCTCAAGCTCATTACGAACGGTTGCTGGAATCTCCTCGATGTCGTTCTCGTTCTCCTTCGGCAAAAGAACTCGGCGAATACCACCACGGTGCGCAGCGAGTGCCTTCTCTTTCAGTCCTCCGATAGGAAGAACGTTTCCACGAAGGGTGATCTCTCCGGTCATAGCGATGTGCTTATCGATCGGAATACCCGTAAGGGCTGAAACGATCGAAGTCGCCATCGTAATACCAGCGGATGGCCCATCCTTCGGAATCGCTCCCTCTGGAACGTGCACGTGGATATCTACCTTATCGTAGAAGTATCTTGGCAATCCGAACACCGCCGCCCGTGAGCGAACATAGCTGAGAGCGGCTCGCGCCGACTCTTGCATCACGTCACCAAGTTTACCGGTGATCTGAAGCCGTCCCCGTCCTGGAAGAACGGTTGTCTCTATAACGAGAAGCTCTCCGCCCTTATCGGTCCACGCCAATCCGGTTGAGAGTCCTACCTGATCGAGGTCCTCCGATTTTCCATAGCGGAACTTCGGTTGACCGAGGAATTTCGGAAGGTTCTGCGCGTTGATATCAACGACCCTGTCCTGTCCATGCTCAACCACCTCGATAGCCGCCTTACGAGCGAGCGTAGCGATCATTCGCTCCAGGTTACGAACTCCCGCCTCTCGGGTGTAGCGGTTGATGATGTCGGAGTATACCTGATCTTCAACCCTCACATTCGAGATCGTGAGTCCGTTCTCAGCCAGCTGCTTATCAAGAAGATACTTCTTACAGATAGCGATCTTCTCAAGCTCGGTGTACCCGGAGAGGCGAATGATCTCCATACGATCCATCAACGGCTGAGGAATCGTGTGAAGCGAGTTAGCGGTCGTGATGAACATCACCTTTGAGAGATCGTAATCAGCGTCAAGGTAATGGTCATTGAACGAGTCGTTCTGCTCAGGATCAAGAACCTCAAGGAGAGCCGATGAAGGGTCACCTCGGAAGTCGGTTGACATCTTGTCAATCTCATCGAGAAGGAACACAGGATTGCTAGTTCCGGCCTTCTTTAAAGATTGAATAATCTTTCCTGGAAGCGCTCCGATATAGGTTCGTCGGTGACCACGGATCTCGGCCTCATCACGAACGCCTCCTAGGGCGGCACGAACAAACTTGCGCCCAGTGGACTTAGCAATCGACTTACCAAGCGAGGTTTTACCTACTCCTGGAGGTCCAACAAGGCACAAGATCGGCCCGCGAATCTTACCAACCAGCTTCTGAACGGCGAGGTACTCAAGGATACGCTCCTTAACCTTCTCAAGGCCGTAGTGATCCTCATCGAGCACCTCCCGGGCCTTCTCCATGTCGATCTCCTCCTTTGAGGTCTCGTTCCATGGCAGCGAGAGCATCCAGTCAACGTAGTTACGAACAACCGTAGCCTCGGCTGACATCGGGGACATCATCTTCAGCTTGCGAATCTCCTTCTCGGTCTTCTCGCGAGCCTCCTCAGGCATATCCTTGGCTTTAAATTTATCCTCGAGCTCTTGAATCTCGTTACGGAAGTCGTCCTTTTCACCGAGCTCTTTCTGAATCGCGCGCATCTGCTCGTTGAGGTAGTACTCCTTCTGAGTCTTCTCCATCTGCTTCTTAACGCGACTTCGAATACGCTTCTCCACTTGAAGGATCTCAATCTCAGACTTCATGTGTCCAAGAATCTTTTCAAGTCGCTCCTGAGGCTCGATGCACTCAAGTATCTCCTGCTTGTCCTCAAGCTTGATATTGAGCTGCACTACTATGGCATCGGCAAGACGGGACGGATCCTCGATCGCGTTGACCTGCATGATAGTTTCCGGATTAACCTTCTTGCCGAGTTTCACGTAGTTCTCGAAGGTCACGTTCACCGAACGCATGAGGGCCTTCAGCTCAGTTGAAACGTCAGTGGAGATAGCGATCTCCTCAACGTCCACCAACATGAAGTCCTCCTCTCGAACGAACTTCTTTATTCGAGCACGAGCCTTACCCTCTACAAGAACCTTAATCGGTCCATCAGCGAGCCTGATAAGCTGAACTACCTCGCCGAGCGTTCCGATGTTGTAGATATCTTTTGGGCCTGGATTGCTTGTGCGCGCGTCCTTCTGCGCGGCGAGAAGGATATACTTGCCTTCTCTCTGAGACTCTTCGATTGCGCGCACACTCTTCTCGCGACCCACGAAGAGCGGAACTACCTGCTGTGGAAACACAACAAGCTCGCGGAGCGGAAGAAGAGGGATTGGATTATTAAGTGGTGATTTCATCGTTTTCTCAGATGCCTATTGGCTTTGGCTTTCCGTTCCCCTTCCTCGCAGACCTCGAGTTGGGTCGGGATAACGCCGTTGATTTTACTACTAGTAACCTACAACTCACGAGCCGGCCTGAATTCCAGACTGAATCGCGTTCGACGTATGACCAATGTCAGGCCCTTGTTCCTCACATGGCCCAACAGTGGCTGACCCAACAGTCACATCTCGTTTGGAACGAACCGAAGAGCCCGTAACCCCATTAAACTGACTAGAGAATCTCAACGCCTACGAATAAGATGCTAGTCGACGCCCAGAAAAATCACAATAATGAAGCCTTCGTAGAAAGATTCTTTCTAAGGCTGAGTTCACCAACTTTATGACCGTTGCTACCAACAAACTCAACGGCCGAGAAAGCACAAAAAACTGGGATTTTCCGGGTAAAATAAGACAGATTCCTTTGCGGGATGACGAGGAGGCAAGAAACAAAACGATTTTTTAAAAGCCGTTTTGTCTGTGACAATTCCGGGGTCGTTCCGTTGCATCCTACGCTGATTCCGCGTGTTGGTACACGATCAAGGGCTTTTCGCCCTTTGTCACCGTATCTTCGGAAACAATGACCTCTTTGATGTCAGGTTCAGATGGAACCTCGTACATCACCTCAAGCATGATTGACTCAAGGATAGCTCGAAGTCCACGGGCACCAGCCTTTCGCTCGATCGCCTGCTTGGCTACGGCGAGAAGAGCACCCTCGGTGAACCGCAACTGCACATTCTCCATCTCGAAGAGCTTTTTGTACTGCTTAGTCAGCGCGTTCTTAGGGTCAACAAGAATCTTAATAAGAGCGCTCTCATCGAGATCATTCAACACCGCGATCATCGGAAGACGTCCGATAAACTCTGGAATAAGTCCGAACTTCAGAAGGTCCTCAGGTTGCACCTGCGAAAGAAGCGAAGCAGCCTCTTTCTCTTTCGATATCTTTTGCGTTTTTACGTGAGCGCCGAATCCTAGCTTTTTCTCTCCAACGCGGCGACGGATTATATCCTCAAGTCCTACGAACGCTCCTCCCACGATAAAAAGGATGTTGCTCGTATCAACTTGCAGGAATTCCTGCTGAGGGTGCTTCCGCCCACCCTTTGGAGGAACGCTCGCTACCGTACCCTCAAGCATCTTGAGGAGAGCCTGTTGCACCCCCTCTCCGGACACGTCTCGGGTTATCGATGGATTCTCCGCTTTACGTGAGATCTTATCGATCTCGTCGATGTACACGATCCCACGCTGGGCCTTCTCAACATCATAGTCAGCGTTCTGGAGAAGATTAAGGATGATATTCTCAACGTCCTCTCCAACGTAACCAGCCTCTGTCAGGGTGGTCGCGTCAGTTATCGTGAAGGGAACTTGAAGTATTCGCGCGAGCGTTTGAGCTAAAAGCGTCTTACCGGTACCCGTTGGTCCGATCAGAAGGATATTGGATTTAGCAATCTCCACTTCGCTCTGAGAACCCTTAATTTCAAGGCGTTTATAGTGATTGTGGACCGCAACCGAGAGAGCTCGCTTCGCGAAATCCTGCCCTACAACGTACTGATCAAGGAAATTTTTGATATCCTTGGGTTTAGGAACCTTAGACTGCGCCGGAAGAACGCTCTCAGTCTCGACCTCCTCCGCAATGATGTCATTGCAGAGATCGATGCACTCGTCACAGATATATACTGACGGACCTGCTATGAGCTTGCGAACCTCTTCCTGCGAACGACTGCAGAAAGAGCACACCAGGGTATGTCGTCCTTTGTCTCCCGACTTACTCATCCGTCATCCTCCTTGAAGGGTTAATCTTTCTTGGCCTCAACAACGCGTCGCTCGAACACGTCGTCGATAAGTCCGTACTCCTTGGCCTGCATCGCGGTCATGAAGAAGTCTCGATCGCTATCCTCTGATACCTGTTTCACCGGCTTGTTGCAGTGACGCGCGAGAAGCTCTGTGAGCTCTTGCTTGATGCGCAACATCTCCTTAGCGTGAATCTCAACGTCGGAAGCTTGCCCGCTGAACCCGCCAAGAGGTTGGTGAATCATGATTCGGGAGTGTGGAAGTGCAGCACGTTTCCCCTTCGCTCCGCCAGCCAGAAGAACGGCGCCCATACTGGCCGCCTGTCCAACGCACACGGTGGCAACATCGGGACGGATGTACTGCATCGTATCGTAGATCGCCATTCCAGCGGTAACGACGCCACCAGGGCTGTTAATGTAGAGAAAGATGTCCTTCTCTGGATCCTCGCTCTCAAGGTGGAGAAGCTGAGCTATGATGAGATTTGCGACCATGTCGTTCACCTCAGTACCAAGGAAGATAATTCGCTCCTTGAGAAGGCGGCTGTAGATATCGTAGGAGCGCTCGCCTCGCCCCGTCTGTTCAATTACAAATGGAATATACGCCATGGAAGAAAACCCTTGAGATTGCGGCTTGCTAGACGAGAGGGAACTTAGCACGGGGAGACATCGGTAAAAAGACCTAACAGGGTGGTGAAAAAATGATTTCCTGTTGCGCATTTCGATAGGTCGACTGCCAAAGAGCAAGAGATCTGAAGGCTGGCGTAGCGCCACGCCAGCCTCCAGAGGACCTACTCAGCTCTCATCTCAGGCTTCTCATCTTGTTCAGCCTTCGTACCATCCACGTACTGAACCGTAGTATGCGCCATGAGGTGCTCAAGAATTTTGGTTCGTCGAACCTCAAGCAAGAACGACATGACACGGTCCCTGTTGTGCACCATCTTGCGGGTCGCCTCTGGCGTGGATCCGTTCTGTGCGGCAATGCGCTCAATCATCTTGTTGCGATCTGACTCCTCAACCTGGATACCCTCGGTCGAACCGATACGGTCGATGATGATAGCGCAGCGGATTCGGCTGAGAGCTAACTCCTCAAATTGAGATCGGAACGGGGCGATGTCGATCAAGCTCGGATCTACATCACGTCTACCGTTGCCGTATCGAGAGACGATCCCGCGAATCTCCTCATCAACGAGAACTTGAGGCACCTTAAAGGGGTTCTCCTTTACAAGGAGGTCGAGAAGAGCGCTCTGCTCGTCGTTCTTTAAATCCTCGTCAGCCTTCTCGGTGAGCTCTTCCTGAATCTTGCTTTTAAGAGCCTCCACAGTTTCAACCTCGAAGCCCAAGGTCTTCACAAAGTCGTCGGTCAACTCCGGCATATTTTTGGCGAAGAGGCCGTGAAGCACCATCCTATAGACGAGGTTCTTTCCAGCAACATCTGGGTTAGCGTGATTGTCAGGACCCACTCCGGCGAACTCCTTTTCATCGCCAACCGCCATGCCAGCAACCTGCGCCTCAACATCATGTGGGATCTTTCCAGCTCCAAGCTCATCAATTAAAGGCTCAGGGCGAGAGAACTCTCCTCCATCAACCTGAATAGCAACACCGAGAGCAACGACATCACCCTTCTCAGCGATCTTTCGATCCGTAATCTCCTTGGGCTCAGCTCGAGACTCGAGCAAACGCTCAAGGGCCTCGGCGACCTCCTTTTCGCCAACAACGCGCTTGGTTACCTGAACGGAGCGGTTAAGATAGTTGGCGATCGTTGGTTGCGGATAGAGCGCGACCTTCGCGGTAAACTCAAGAGCCTTTGCCGGCTCTATCTCCTTGAGTTCAACCTCTGGCTCGCCAACAACCTCAAGGTTGTGTTGCTTAAACGCGCCACGGAGACCTTCATCGATCAAACGATTTGCGACATCGTAACGAATCCGATCCCCCATGAGGCGCTCAACCATTTGACGAGGCATCTTCCCAGGTCGAAAACCCTTCATGTGCGCTTTTTTTCCAACGCTCTTTACCGATGTTTCGTACGCCTCCGCGACGCGCTCTTGAGGAACGGTCACAGAGATCTGCTTGGTTACTTCATCGATATCTACAACTGATGACTGAAAATCCATCTTAACTCCGCATCTATCTGAACAGTGGCTCTGTGGGCTTGATGGTCACTTGCTGCGGCAAGGCACTCCCAATCAGACTCAACACGCTCATCTGCCTACTCTTACCCAGGTCGTGTAACTCATCGCGTCCGCAGTAATTATTGCAACCAGGACCACGATTATATATGCTCCCCGCGGGTTTATAAAGCCAACCTGAAAGGAAAAGGTACTTCTGATCAAGCGCCAAAAGGCGGGGCGTTCAGAGCGCAATTCCCGATATACGGAACGGTTTGGCTTAGTTAGTACGGTTTTAGGGAAACGGCGGCCACAGGTAACCGCCCCTAAACGTTATTGAAAATCGCAAGATCGCCACAGGGCGGCGTGCGCAGGTGAGTTCCAACGAAGTCAGAGCTTCGGGGAGGCTCTCCTCATCATCGAATGTGTACCCTCATGCGGGGGTGGTGGAATTGGCAGACACGCCAGACTTAGGATCTGGTGCCGCAAGGTTTGGGGGTTCAAGTCCCCCCTCCCGCATACTCCTAATTTTGGCTCATCGTGGAATGGAGTGGGTGCCAACGAGCACAGAGGTATCTTGAGCCCTTGTTTTGGCTCATACATAGCGCCCTTTCCACGTGAACGTGCTCGTCCACGTCGGGATAACACCGAGCCCTACCCACTCGATTTCACGAAGACCCCTAATTTTTACCCTACCATCTTTACCCTACCCTCATAACCCCGACCGGCTCACACGTTCACGGGTACCAAACATACCATTCTGCGGGGATAAGATTAATGCAGCCCAAACTCCATCGAAAGATACTCCTCAAGCGGAGCAAGATCATGGTCCGCGAGACGAACCACTCCGTTGCGATCGATGAACACAACGTACGGGATGTTCTTGCCGTTTAAACTCACAAAAGCGTGATCGTAGGAATCGTTCCCTGAAAAGATGTGCGTCATGCTCTTTAGATTTTGTTCCTGAATGCGGCTTTTGAGGATCTCGAAATCCTCATTCTTGTCGATACTCACCGCGATAAACTCCATATCGGCGCGCCTCGAATGCCGACGAGCAATCGCCTCATACCGCTCAATCAGCGAGCGAGAATATGTGCACCAGGTAGCCCAGAAAACGATGGTCACGTTCTTGCCCCGATACGAGCTTAGAGGCACCTCTGAGCCATCAAAGAACATCAACCGAGCTTCGGGCGCCTCATTGCCGACCATCTCCTTACCTTTTGCGTCCATGGTGGAGCACCCGCTCATTACCACGACAAGGAACGTGAATAGGCTAGAAATAAAGATTCTCATGATGTGCCCAAAGAATGAGGGGAGAGGTCCCTCGACCACTATACGGCAAAGGTACTCGATCACGCACAGAAACGTAACCCCCATCGCGTACACGAATCGCGACTCACGAACCGTTTCCGGCTTGGCCCGGCAAGCGAGCATCCCCCGAACCCCAGTGGAATCTCACGATCTCCGTTCCTTAATTAAAGAGATCTTCTCCTCATACACGGCGCGCACCTGAGGATCGCTCTCATCATCGTAGCTTTGCGATATGAGCTTCAATAACATGATGTCATTAACCTTGCTCAAGCTTGAGACCGCCATGACACGAACGGCTTGAGAGGGATGGCCTAAAAGGTCGACGATATCCAACTCTTCCATCGAGTCACCGTACCTCGTCAACACGATCTGAATAACATCCGGAGACGCTCCCTGCACGAGCGCGCGCAATAGTTCCCTACTTCGCGGCGCGTCTCGAAGCGCCTCAAACTCACGATGTACGACCTCCTGGCCAACCACATCTCGCAGATCAATCGCGGCAACTACGCCCGCGAATCGATAGCTATCATCACCGTAGGAGGTGCGAACAAACTCGATAACCCGTGCCAGGTAAGGATCCGCCGTGGGTTTCGCGCTCAAGGAGTCAAAAGACGCTTGTCGTAATGAAGAGCTTGAGGTCGTCAGAATGGTCGCCTCAAGCACTCGCACCGCCCCCTGCGCGGACCACTCATTGAAGCGGCGCACATCATCAATCGAGGGCTTTCCGAGAGCACCTGAGGCCAGGGAGGAGCGAACACTTTGCTTCAGGGCGGCTGAGCGGCGCAATTCCGCTAAAAACACAGTGTGCGCGCCGGTGAATATATTTCGTCGCTCCGCTATCTTCGCGCCTGTGGACACCTCAGACCGGCCTTGTTGCCCGAGCTCATCGATAAGCCACGCCACATCGGCGGCCGGTATCTTGTGGCGCAGTTCCACGATATCCTCCGAGAAAAGGTCGTGAACATCCGGCAACAATACCATCAGCGCATACGGATTATGCTCTCCTCCGTTTGACATACCTGTCTGATCGACTACGGCTTTGGCTAAAAGTCCTCGGTACGCCTCGGCGTCCCCTGTGTCCAGGGCGCTCGAGGCAGCAAGGACCGTGGCGAGACGGGGTGACGATTGATACAATTGCGCAAGCACTTCAACACGCCCACTACTCGACAAGGCCGGATCTAAGATTAGAACCAAAGGAGGTGACTGCTCCTCCTTGCCGAACGTCCCCAGTTCTTGACCTTCCGCGAGAAGGTCAAGAACGACATCAGATGTTCGACCAAGTCCGTCACGTCTCGCTCGGAACGTCAGAACCCTCAAGATCTCCCGTCGCCGCTCGGGATCAACCGTTGCAGAGAGCATTTCGCGCAATTCTTTGTATGCGGAGGGAGAATGCGATTCGTAAAGAGCAGAGAATTTGATCATCCCATCTCTTTGTTGCTTAACGTCCACAACAGCGAGCTCTCCACCAATTGAAGCAGATCGCCCCTCCACATACGAAAAAAAGAGCACTGCAATCCCGATTATGTTGAGCAAAGCGAGAATGAGAACCCTACTCAGATTTTGGAAGAGAGCGACGAAGCTGAGCGAGGCTGCAAAGAGCCGATCGGGAGACACGAGGCTCCAAAGGGACACGAGGCTCCGAAGAGAGATACCACCGCCTCCTGGCCCACCGAATGTTCCCTGACCTGCTGGCGACTGGGGCGCACGTCCCTCAGAGTTGCATTCCCTGTCTTTAGGCCCCCTCGTCTGATCAACTGATGGATCGCTCGGCCTGTTCTCGGCCGCATCGCGGAGCTCCTTAAGGTCTTCAAGGGTCCTCGTATCACTCGCTTCGTCGCGGGCGCGCCCTACCATACGAACTGAGTCATTTTTTTTCCGAAGCTCCTCAGTGGATGTCGACTCACACAGACCCTTCATCGACATTGGAGGGCGCATCACTTGCGAGCACTCTCCTTGTATCATCACAGCGCCAAGTGTCTCAGCCAAACGAGCGAGCGCGTAGAGATCGACAGATCTGTTTTGCAGTCCCCCCTTCCTCTGCTCAGGCGGGCGAAACGGCTGGTAGCGATTGCGATTACATTCACTATCTCCCTCCTCGAACTGCAACGCGCAATCTCCAAGCACCGCGAAGAGGGTCACCCCACCCCGATCCTTCAGGAGGAAGGAATCAAGGCAAATATCTCCGCACGCAATCCCAAGGTCGTGAATCGCCCCAACTATCGCGGCACAATCGTCAATACGTTGCTCTATCTCCTGTCTCGACGCGGCGATGCAATTCACCTTGCGACCATCATAGGCCCGCAAAACAGCGAAGCCACGGTTATGGCAATCAACCCCGCACCGAATAATTGGTTCAACACGAGGGATTCCTTGAAGCATCAACAGTCGTCTTTGGAACCTTCCCACCTCAGCTTCTTGCAGCGGTCCTCGAGTTCGCCACACGGTGACCTCTTGATTTGTCGTGAGGTCGAGAGCTCGATACGCCTCGGCCGTAAGTGTGCCGGCGACCGCGTTAAGAAAGTCGAATCGGTCTTCAAGGAAACCCGTCATTTTTTCAAACACGTCCGACTGTTGTTCCATACCACTTATTACCGTCCGGCCAACCTCCACATACCGATTTGTTGCACCGAAACACTCGGATCTAACTCCTCAAAGGTCGTGACAAACAATGAATGCTTCATCATCCGGGTAATGGAGAGGACCTTCTCCTTTACCTCATTCGAGCACAGGAGCGCGATCGGAAGTATCCCCTGCTCCAGGGTGGGCTTTAGCACATCGGCAAGTCCTTGCATCAATTCGTCAAGCACTGGTGCCTCAACAGCGACAGGCAGAGACTTGTTGTCAAAGTCGGCGTCCTGCAGCGTTCGTTCAACCTCATCAGAGAGCGAGACGACGTGAAGACTGTGGCCCGAACCAAGAAATCGCCGTAACACTTGCCGACGGCGGTTGCCTCGAAGATGTCTCACAACGTCAGCGACCTCAACGCCGGCGTCATCGTCGATCGAGACGTGATGAGCGGAGCAATAGGAGGCGACACTCTCAATAACCCCCCGAAAATCCCGAATACTGACCCCTTGTCGCACAAGCTCATGTAGCAGCTCCGTTAATCGGGGTACGGAAACAAATTCCTTTCCAAATCCCTCCGCGATGAGCCCAGGATGGCGCTTCTCGATCTGTCGAAGTAGGGAATGCACATCTGTAACCGAGAGGAATTCCTCCGGGTGTCGTAAGCTGAAGCTCGCGATACGGAGACAGATGTATTCGAAGAAGTCGTAGCTCCTGACAGCTCCGGCGTCCAGAATGCCCCGAATATGCGGCGTGTTGCGGCTCCAAAAGACTCGATGCCCAGAGATCGGGTGGTCCTCCTCCTTGATGATGGGCAATCCGAGCACCGCCGCCTGGTGACTGGAGATCTCCACAAGTAGACCATCGGGCGCGATCGCCCCCGAAACCATCTCAACACCCGAGTGTGAGACCCGATACGATGCAGGAGCCAGAAGATCGTTGTGAACCACGTTGAGCTCTGGGAGCACCATGCCTACATTGGCGTGGAACGCCTCATTGAATTTCCCCCACGAGTCCGTATACCGTTGAAGCTGTCCTCGGTAGACCTTAAAGAGGACCGATTGATCCAGTTCAAGATGAAGCGCCCCATCGCCGATCTCGCTTACACCGCGTTCATGCCGAACCTCGGCAGCACCCCCACCTCGACGGTATTCTCCCGTAGAGCCACTTCGAACGGGCAGTTCTCGCTCCCTTTTGAGAAGCCAAACACCAACACCGACGGCAACCGCCGCAACGAGTAAAAATGGAGCCGCCGGTATACCCGGCATTACGGCGAATACAACCAAGATGAGCGCGGTTACCAAAAGGGTAACGGGCTGAGAAAAAAGCTGAGTCCGGAGGTCTATCCCAAGGGTCGATGTCTCTGAAGAAGAAACTCGAGTGACGATAATTCCCGCGCATATCGAGGTAAGAATGCTCGGAATCTGCGTCACAAGACCATCGCCAACGGTGAGAACGGTGTATGTTTGGGCCGCGTCAACAAAGCTGAGACCGGAGGTCACACCCATGTAGACACCTCCCACAATATTCACCATGATGATGAATATCCCAGCGACTGCGTCTCCTTGAACGAACTTCATCGCGCCATCCATCGAGCCGTACAACTGAGACTCAAGCCGCAGATGGTCACGTTTCTGACGCGCTTCCTCCGCCGATATCACACCGGCGCGAGCGTCGTTGTCTATTACGAGTTGACGGCCGGGCAACGCGTCAAGGAAGAACCGCGCCGCAACCTCGGATACACGGGTCGCACCCTTGGCGATCACAATGAAGTTAACGATCGTGACGATCGAGAAGATGATGATTCCAACTACGATCTCACCCCGAATCAGGAACGTCCCGAAGGACTCGATAACGCGTCCCGCGTCTCCCTGACTAAGAATAAGCCTCGAAGAGGCGACGTTTAGTCCCAAACGAAAAAGGGTGCTGAGAAGAAGAATCGTCGGGAAGGTGTAGAGCGTGGCGGAGTTGGCGACATACAAACCAACCAGCAGCAGAAGGATCGAGAACGAGATGTTAATAACAAGAAGGATATCAAGCAGCGCGGTGGGAAGAGGAACGATAAGCATCGCCGCGATGGCGATGACAAACGCCAGAAGAACTATCTCTGAGTAGCGCATTCGTCCTGAGAGCAGTCGTAGCATAAGCCCTTTCCTCTACCCTTCCATCGCCCTAAGAAGGGTCCTTCCGAATCCAACCAGGAGAATAAAGAGGAACCCGGCGAACACCAACGCCACGGGGGCGGTCGCCGCGAGCTCCAGCTTCTTAATCTTTTCCTCCACCCTCGTTTCTCGCTCAGAGGATACAGACTCTGAGAGGTCCTGAAGCTGCTTGGAGATCTCTCCTCCGTAGCGAGCCACCTGAGCGAGTGCTTTAAAGGCGTGCTTGACCTCGTTACTCCCGGATTGACGTCCGACCTCGTTTAGAGCGTCTTGGAGACTAACTCCCGATTTAATGTAGGCTTGCGCGAAACGCAGAAGCTCCGTAACGGGATTGTGGGAATCCCGTTCGTCAGCCATCTGCACAACCCTTGCTAAACATGGACCGATGTCCAGGGAGCTACTCACACCGATGGAGATCTGCTCAATAACGAGGGGAAGAAAAAAGGTGATCTCCTCTTGCCGAAGCTTTGTCCACCGATCAAGACGGTTGAGGGGGATATAGGTGCCCAGCATGCCTCCCACCACGGCGTAGAGAACGATACCCAGGGAATCCCCAGCCGTAGCTCCCCATCCACCGCCGAGGAGCCCCAAGGCTGTTGGCATCAGGATCTGAAGACGGCGAAAATCTCGACGCTGCGCCTCCGAGAAGAGGCCCGCCTGGAACATCCGCTCCTCAATGGTAAGGGACCTCTGTTTGGCGCCATTCTTTTTCGCGGCGAACCTGGAAAGCATCTCGTCTTCCGCGCTTCGAGATTCTCCCAAAAACTCCTCGGACTCGCTCATTTCGTCGTCGATATCATCAGCATATCGTTGACCCATCATAGCCCGAAGATTTTCACGGTGCTCCAAGGTCCTGAGGTATCGCATACCGAAATAGGCTACAACGCCAAGGAGCGTCGTGAAGAGAGGAATGATGATCCAGTTACTCATAAGCCCCTACACTCGAATCTTCGTGACCTGAAGCACCCAATACATGCCGATCATGATCATCGTAAGCCCGCCTTGAGCGACCTGTGACGCGGTCGGGTCCGTCCACGTCGTGATTACACACTCGGGCCACGCTAAGTAGAGGTAGCCCTCTAACGAGAATAAAATACAGAGGATGAAGATGATGGACCCTCGCTGAAGACCAACGGCCGCTTGAGCGGAGCCTCGAAAGTATTGGCGCTTTCGAACCTGTCGAGCTAATCGATCGATCGTCTCAGAGAGGTTTCCACCCACGCGGCGACTAAGCAGGAGTGCCTGGACGAAGAGCTCGATCTCCGCGTGATTGACATCTTCACCGAAGGAGCCGATCGAACGCTCCTCACTCACACCGAGTCGGAGCCTCTCCAGCATAAGCTCGACCTCCTGCCTCACTAGGGATGAGTCCTCTAAATTCACCGCGCATGCCTCAAGTGCCTGCACGGGATTGAGTCCTGTCTTGAGCATACCCACAAAACTCAGGAGAAAGGCCGGAAAGTCCCGATCGAAACGCTTAAAGCGTGATTTAACCCGGAAGTTTATAAAAGCGTTGACGATCAGAGGTCCAGTGGTCAAAGCCATGAGCTGAAGCAAGATGTAAAAATACTGGCGAGCGACCAGGAACGCAGAAACGCTGATGACGATCTGTGCGATGGCGAATACAAATGGTGGGATGTGCGAGAGCTGCGCGAATTTCAGCCGCTTTTGAAGGGTTAGCTTGTTGTCAGATGAACCGCCCCCCTCCTCTCCTTGAGCGTCCTCACCGGTAAGTCCGCCGGTGACATAGGTGAAGGCGCGCCGATTGCCGGCGACATGCTCATCATGTTGCGCCGCGACCATGTCTCGGATGCTTTGCCGAATCGCCACGTCAGGGGTCGCGCCCAAACCGATGACTCGTCGCGCCACATACGCGATGATCCCGAGAATCATACAAGCTGCGACGATGAGCCAAAGCGTCATACGTTATCCTCGACCTCCCGGTGTCCCTGCAGGACGAGTTGGATTTCCAAAGGTGAGCTCTTGTGGAGACTCACCCAGATGAATGCCATCGGCCTTGAGTTGCTCGTCGAAGTTACTGGTCCACGAGTCAACTCTCCACACTGGGCGTTGTCCCTGCTTGATGAGGGTAAACATCGGTCTAACCTGAATTTGCCCCTCTACAAAGTGGCCAACCTCGATGACCTCGGCGATACGGGGCTTACCGGTAGACTTCTCACGAATGAGCCACACAATTGAGTCAACGGCCAAAGCGATCTGTTGTCGAATGATGTCGATAGCCACTGACTTCTGAGCTCGACCCAGCAGGCTCTCAAGACGCACCAACGTTTCCCGAGCGTTTCGTGCGTGAATGGTCGACATTCCAACGTGTCCGGTCTGGGCACTCTCAAGAAACGCCTCGGCTGAGAATGGAGTTCTCATCTCACCAAGAATAACCCGCGTAGGAGTCATTCGAAGGGTGGTCTTGATGTGCTCCTGGAGCGTCACCTCTCCCATCCCCTCAGCATTTGCGGCGCGCGACACCAGGGATCGGAAGAATGGATGGGAGAAATTGAGCTCTGGGGTGTCCTCTACAGCGACGATCGACTCATCCGGACCAAACTGTGTCGCTAGACATTTGATAAGCGTTGTTTTTCCAGTTCCCGTCTCACCCGCCACCATCATCGTAGCTATACCGCTTCGCACGAGACACGCCAGGTAGTTTACGATCAGAGGCGGGGCGACCTGGTAGGTTACGATATTGTCAAGGGCGACCTCTGACATGCGGGGCACGCGAATACACAGGAGGGGTCCGCGCTGTCCGCACACGCTCTCATGCACCGCGCATATACGCGTACCGTTCGGGAACGACCCGTCCACGGTGTGCTGCGCCGTCGTCAAAGATTTTCCAAGACGAAGGAGAAGTCGATCGAGGAACGTTACGTATGATTGGTGATTCGGCCAACTGAGCCCTGTGAGCTCACTGACCTTACCTCGCTGAAGAACAACCGATTTGTAGTCGTAGACGTGAATATCGGTTACTTCCTTATGGTCAACGAGTGGTTGAAGTACGCCCCAACCGACGAGGTCCTTCTGCAACGAAAGGATAATATTGGCGCGCTCGATATCATCGAGGGTCTCGCCGCGCTTCTTCAGAACTTTGTCCACAGCCCCGGCGATAACCTTTTCCGTCATCGCGGGATTGTTCATCTGTTGCTGAAGGGAGAGATCACTTCCAAGCTCTCGCCGGACCTCACGCATCACAATGGAGGCGGTTTGAGAGAGTTCAGCGCTTCGCGCCATAGCAGGCTTCGTAGCCACTCGGTTCTTGTCTGGCGTGGATTGCATTACCTCATCGCTGTTTTTTTGAACGGAGGGCAAGGCGCCCGGATTGACTGGCGAGTGCGGAGGCGCTTTGGCAGGAGCAGGCCGACTAGCGGCAGAGGCCTTCATTGGGGCGATTCGCGTTTGCGTGCCTCGCGCCGAGAAGATTCCGAGCAAGTCCTCCTTACCGTCTTTGTCTGATCCAGCCATGCAACGCCCCCTTGCAGTAAAATCACCTTTCCCAACTCTCTCATCGGCGCATTCTGGAGTGAGGATTAGGGAAACTAGAAAAAAGCAGAAACAGAACAGTGATTTAGAGCGCGTGTGGCTTTGCAGGGTGGTGAAATGAGGTGCCGTTGTGAGGCTTGTGAGAGTTTTGTCGAAGCGAGGCGAAGATACTCAAAAAACCCGTGGCGTATGCACTTAGATTCGTTGAGGATCTTTACATCCTCCTTAACTGCCGAATATAGGTTCACAAAAGGTGAACATTTTTCACCACCCTGGTGGGAGACATGCCGCGCGGCTGATTCTTGCAACGGAGCACGCTGCACGTCGCCACGAGGCTAGCGCCTAGGAGGGGTTGAGGCTGTTGATTCCTCAGGAACGAGCTTCCCCCCTATAATGAGATAGTTACGTCCACCATAGGTGATCCGTCCCTCTCTGGGAGGCCCAGCGAACGCCTGCGGGGTGGCTAATCCAAAAACGGCGTCAAGGGTAACGGTCTGATTGTCGGCTGATTCGACCGTATCCTCATCCCCTCGAAGAGCCAGGCTCATGACACCTGCGGAGGAGGCGAGCTGGATCTTAGTGGCCTCATCAACGGTCACCATGATGGTGATGGTGGTCGATCCCCCACCCTTTCCACCTCGGCCACCAACCTTGCCCGTCGATAGAACCTTCGCGTTCTGCGCCAAGAGGGTGATTATCGGCTTATTTAAAACCTGGGAGGCAAGCATCACGTCTACCTTCGCTCCCGCTCGGACCCACCCCTCCACATTGGAAACATCATCAACGGACACCGAGACCGCTCTGAATCCCTCTGGGATATTTGCCTGTATCTCGTTAACCGGCGCCTTAGATGTCATGTAGTCAGCAAGGAGCGGTTGACCGGCGGCGATGAACGAGGCGGCATACGCGCCTCGCAACTTCTCAAAACTCGTCACCACACCCGCACCGCCGCTGATTACCGGTCGAGTTTCCCTCTTAAAACGGGAGGGGTCCAGGGGAGTACCGGGCTCAATCTTATCGGTTGCGACCAGGCAATCAATCAGCTCAACTACCGGAGCGGGCGTCGGAGTCGGCGTCGGTGGCGCGACAGGAGCCTGCTCCACTGACATCGACTGCACAACGAAAATAGCTGCTATGATGATGAGAAGGGAGCTACCCAGGAGCGCAACACGCAGTGGCTCATTTCTTTTTTTTCGACTAAACCCGCCTGCGGATCGAACTGGAGCCATCACATTCTCACTTTTGGATGTTCCGCGAAGTCGAAAAGGAAATCAAAGGGGATACTAACGTGAACCAAAAAAATGAATCGAGGTCCCACCTACTTTAACAAGGTTGCCACCTCAAAATTATGGACCTGACGGAACGGACACCAAGGCTCGCCCCGTCAGGCACCAAAAAGCCAGATGCAATTAACCGCCAATTTGGGTACTCAAGGTGCTGAATTGTGAGCTGACAGCATCTCCGAGGCTTCGGATAGCCACGATAGCAATGATCGCAATAAGCGCTACAAGGAGGGCGTACTCTACAAGAGAGGCTCCCTTTTCAGCTTTGTTCACGCTCTTAACCTGCTCTTCCTGCATAATATCCATCTTCATCTCCTTAAAAACGTAGCTCAGGTGGGCAAGTGAGGCCTGCGCACACAGCTGTAAGCTAATATGCTAAACATCATCCGGGGTTCGGGCAAGCGTTTTTTTAAGCGAATTAACCCACCGTGCCATCTCGCCTGCGGGCGAATATTCGCTGAAACCAATTAAGTGCCGCGTCCTGCCCCAACTGCCCAGGCGCCAAAGATGTCTCTCCGGTCTCAACCTCCCCTAAGAGTCCCAATTCCTTGGCGGCTGTCTCAAAGGATTGCTTGAGCGGCTTACCCCCCATACTGTAGAGCGTTCTGCCACTCCCTGGCCAAAGCGACGCTCTTGTATCCCTCGGCAATGGCGCCAATCTCCACGGACGGTCACCTAGTCGGTGGGCAGGCTCCAACTCAGTCGCGATCTGCTCGACGCTGGAGCCCGCCCCACTCGACGGGTTAACCAAAAAGCAAATTCGCTCCGGACTTCCCACAACCGATTTGACGAACGAGAGGAAGAGATCAACGGCCGTTACACCGAGCACGGAGTCGTCGATCACAACCAGAACGATGTCGGCGTTTCGAATCAAGGCCCCGGTTGCTGGGCCTAGCCTCCCCGCGGTGTCGATGATGACCACATCGTTATCTGCTCTCGCGACCTCTGCGATTCGCTGAGCTATGGCCATGCTTTCTGTGTGGCACACAAGATCCATGGATTCCGCCAACCGATCGGGGGTCGTGAGAACCGCAACGTCGTTACTAATCGGAATGACCGCTGTCCTCAGGGTGTCTCGATTGATCTCCTGCTCCCCACTCACCCAGCCACTCACGACGCGCGCCTCATCGCCACTTACCTTCAGAGCGCGACTAAGGTCGCGGGTCTCAACATCGAGATCCCATATCAAGGTCCGTCGCCCGTATTGCCCACACACATCCGCCAGAGCCGCCGCAACCGATGTTGCGCCGACCCCTCCCTTGGCGTGGGCCACCACAACGACCTTTCCCTCATGTGTTCGTCCCTCGCGGCGAAACTCAGTATTGATCGCCACCAGCTCCTGAAGAAAATCGAGGGGGCTCCCCCCTTCAGGGAAAACCTTGCGCACGCCAGCGGAATGAGCCAATCGAAACGCGCCCCCACCATACGCGTCATCGGTGACGAACATGATTAATTGCGGACGTGGAGAAAGCGCGTTGGCTTGGTGAGCGAGCGCCAACCCTGCTTCTCCCATTCCCGAGCCGATCACCACAACGTCGGCGTCTGCCGCGCGATCAGCGAAATCTTTATCGCTCACCAACTTAACCTTGAGATCCAACATCTCCAAGTCGCCGCGACTAAAAGACTCGATCCTCTTCGCGCATCGAGCCTGAGCCTCTGTTGTTTTATCAACGATGAGCAGTTTCATCTTTCGATTCTCTTAAAAATGCCATTTAGCCAACAACGAGGGAGCGAACAACTTGAGAAAGATAAAGCCACAACCAATACCTACTGCAGCCGCGAATACCAGCGCAAGCAGTTCACTCCATTGAGTGTCGCTCTCGGCGTTACGCCGCGTCCCACTCTTAGCTCGGCTAGCGCGAAAGGCAGACCGTCTCTCATGAGAGGAGCTCTCAGGATAGTCAGCCACAAGAGGCTCCGACGCTGAGTACGGCGAGCCCCCGAGTGCATCCGTCTCAACCGGAACGGTCAAAAGCGGGGTGTCAAAAGATTGCGTTCCGCTGGAACGGGAACGCCCGTCAACGTGAGGCGCGTGTCCGATTGCATCACCCGAAACGTGCATACCGACGTTCTGTCCTGCCCCCCATCCGGCGCCTACAGTTGCAACCGCTCCCTCTGTAGCTGAACTTCTCATCACCCCACGAGAATCTTCGTTTCCGGTCCCCACATGCGACCCCCGACGTTGAGGAGACGCGTCTGCATTGCCTATGCCCGCTGGAGCGGGCGTTGTCGCTCCTACAAGATGCATCTCGCTGGCGAGATTTTGAAGGTCTCGGAACATCTCCACTGCGGCTTGGTATCGACTCTCCGGATCACGCTGCATAGCCCTGAGAATGATGCGATCCAGTTCGGGGGGACATTCAGCGCGTAACGAGCTCGGAGGCGCAGGATCGGTCTTCAGACGCTTCGTCATCGTGGCGTACACGCTCTCACCCTTAAACGGCGACTCTCCCGATACCATTTCATACGCGAGTATCCCAAGAGCGTAGATGTCTGATCTCCAATCAACTTGGG
Organism: Pseudomonadota bacterium; assembly: GCA_039799965.1. Classification (GTDB taxonomy): domain Bacteria; phylum Bdellovibrionota_C; class UBA2361; order UBA2361; family OMII01; genus OMII01. Next base: position 8,974 of record JBDLRS010000071.1, on the reverse strand, counting down.
ATTTCAACATGTATTCGGGTGCGACGTAATCGATGGTGCCAACCACACCGCCATGTTCAGTCAACTTGGGTCCATGGCGATTGCGGGCGATTCCGAAATCCGCAATCTTCACGTTACCCTCGGCTGTCAGGAGGATATTCTCGGGCTTCAGGTCGCGATGCACGATACCGGCGTCGTGAATGGCCTGACATCCTGCAGACATCTGACTGAGTAGTCTGACGATCTCATCGATCGGAATCATCCGATCCGAGCCGAGCTTGGAGGCCAAGTCCCCACCACCGACGTACTCCATCGTGTACGCAACGAAATCGTTCTCGGTAAGATACTCGTACGCTCGCACCACGTTAGGGTGCGACACCTCGTACGACGCGAGAATCTCATTCTTAAACCGCGCCGCCGCGACCTTGTCCGAAGCTACCTCTGGAAAAAGCACCTTCATGGCGACGATCTGGCCCTGCAAGACCTGATTCTTGCATGCGTACACCGATCCCATACTGCCGGAGCCAAGGCATCTCACGATCTCGTACTTGCCGCCGATGACGGTCCCCGGTTGTAGGTTTATGGTGTGCTCATTACTCATAGGGATCTAGCTTAGCTTTCGTCCAGGTCTCCAACGACCAGAAGCACATGGAACTTTCTATCGCCGAAGAATAGAATGTCCCCGTGAGACACCGAGCTCTTCTCACCAGAGAGAAACTCCTCCTCCGTTTGTCCGAAATGTTTCACACGAGTGCCAGCCTCTGAGAGCTGGTCAAGAACCTGTATCACCCCGCCCGGGGCAACTCGCATAATCGCGTGCATCGGCGAAACCGATTCCCCGATTACAACGAGGCAACTCCCAGACTCCTCACGTTGGTTTGATACTATGAGCCGGCCCTGGCGAAGCTCTACATAGCTTCCCATCGGGTCGTGGTCATACGTCACGAGGAACCCAATAAGAGGGGACTCGCTCTTCCAATAGATCAAATCTCGTATTCCGGTCATAAGCTCAGCGTCCGTCGCGGTACCATGGCTACTCGTTACTGGTTGAGGTGGATCGATATGCACGGGGTTTGCCGCGATCGTCGCCGAGGTGGTTGTCGCGGTCAGGAAAGGAGGAATGATGATGCGCTCGTTCGCCGCACCGCCATGTCCTGAACGAACGATCTGAGGAGCAGGCTCCTCAGCGAGGGCGGGAACATCATCCCTACCCGTGAATACCGGCCCCGTCTCGTGCTTCGGTTGGGCTGAAGCCTCCGAGACTACCTGATGAGGGTCCCAATGTTCTGCCTCCATAGCGGCGAATGGATCGAACACATCGCTCGCCATGATGTGACGGGTGGGATTAATTTTCCCGGATGTAGAGCGTACGATCTTGGGAGCTGGTACTGGGGTGGCGACGTTATCAGTTGGTTCAAAAACATCGAGCGCTGACTGGAAATCATCGTCGAGTCCGAGTTCTCCCATCACCGTAGCGGAGGCGTCTTTTGATGCAGCTCCGGCGACGTTGTATGATGGCGCCGCTACCTCAGGAGCGGTGTATCCCTCACCTCCCGAGCTTCCACCAAAGATCTCATCGAGACTCTGAAATTCGTCCCGTGCCACCGGAGAGACAAATTCATCCTGCTCAAACGCGTCAAGTCCGAGCGGATCAAAATTATGAGCCTGAGACTCTGTGCGTGGGATACCCGGATTCATCGGCGCCGCCCGTTCAACCGCCCCAGTGAGTGATGAGGCCCTTTCCGCGCCAAGAATCATGGTTCGATTGCGAGCCCTCGTTCCAGTTGGAAGTGCCTTATCTCCGCTCCCTGGTCGACCTGTGTCATCTTTCATAAGTAGCTCCGTAAAATACCTACAAAACCTTGAAATAAAAAAATGCTACGATTGCGGCGATTGAGGCTCCAGCCGCGAGCGCACTCGCGGCCAACACATGATACGCCAGCGAACGGCACCACCAACCATCGATACGCCGGCGTCGCTCTCGACTCGCCATCTCTTTACCCCACGTCGGCGACTCCTCGGTTCTTAAATGCCCTCCGAGTGGGATAATCGAGACGGTGATATTGTCATAGCCGCCGCGAGTATTCGCGAGTTGAATCAACTCTACGCAAGACTTTTGTGGAGACGAGGTCGTAACGATGCGAAGGATCTCATCATCAGCAACCATGCTATAGAGTCCGTCAGAGCAAAGAACTATAAGATCAGATCTATGCCCCTTCTGCACCGGCCAGATCCAATATCGATCGACGTCAACCGTAATATCTGGAGAGGATCCCAAGCACTGGGTAAGCACGTGAGAGCGAGGATGAGATAACGCCTCTTCTCGAGTTAGCTCATCTCTATCAACGAGCTGTTGGACATAGGTGTGGTCCACCGTGAGTTGACGGATAGCGTTTTCCTGAACAAGATACGCTCGAGAGTCGCCGACATGGGCGATGGCCACTGCTGAATCCTGTATCAACACACCAACGATGGTAGTTCCCATCTCTTTAAATCGTTGGCCCTGGCGACGTAGCATCACCGTTCGATTCGCCTCCGCGCAGGCGTTTCTGAGAGTATCCACAATATCATCGTGAGGCTCGGTGTTAAGATAGCGTTGAACCGAGTCAACGCTGATCTGAGCGGCGAACTCTCCCCCTTCGGCTCCTCCCATTCCATCAAGCACGAGGAAGCACCCGCCCCCTGCGGTAGCGATCGTGGCGCACCGGTCTTCGTTCACGGAACGCTCTAGTCCAACGTCGCTCATTGCGGCATGAACAAGCGGTTCATCGCTCACGGCGTTGACACCTTTGCGCTTATTTTTAATCAACTCGTTCCGTGCTTGCATGCCGCCGCAGTCCGTCCGCCGAGATCTCAAAAAGTTTCCCTGCGTTGGGGGTCGACACGAATCGAAATTGGCTAAATAGTTACCAGCCGTTCGGGTACGAAAAACCTCTAAAAATAACGGAGGTTTAAAAAACCAAGGTTCTGGCGACGGTGGATCTGACATTCCCTCGCCAGAACCAGGCGAGGAATCTCATGCGATCTCAGCTGCTTGTGATTAGCTCGGCTAGGATACAGCGGAGCTACCTCCCCTCTGGCATTTGCGTTCCGGATCGTCAGTACCCTATAACTCTCAACAGAACATCGTCTACCAAATCGCTACCTGGCCATCTCCCGTGAAAACATCAAACCCGCAAAAATTCTCTCTGGCCCTCATCTGTTTAGCGGTACTCGCCTTGCTAGCTCCGTACGCCGGATGCGGCGGATTCAGCAGCGACTCGGATACCTCCTCCCTCTCCTCCAGGGATGAGGTCGAGCACAGCCGGCCTCTCCGAAGGTCTAAGAGGGACAGCGCTTCCGATTCGACAGAACCCCTCGATCCGCTAGAGGATATCTTGTCGAACTAACGCTACAACTGCCATGGAGTCTAAAAAAGCTCCGGCGAAAGGCACGGATCATCCGCGCCGCCCCCGTAATTGGATAGGGAGTTATTCCGGTTTATGTGATAAGCTGGTTGTGGCCTCTCTCTTGAGATGTCACGGTTCCTCAGATTTTTTTGGCGCTCCTTTTTGGGCGCTCCTCTTTTCGGTGAGTCGAGATGGTAACGCTGAATAGAATTTACACGAGGACGGGGGACGATGGCACAACAGGGCTTGTAGGGGGCTCCCGAATTAAGAAGAACGCCCTCCGAGTTTCCGCGTATGGAGAGGTCGACGAACTCAACAGCCACATCGGCCTGTGCGTCACCTTGTGCACCGAGATCTCGTTTGAACCTCTACGAGAGAAGCTCTCAATAATACAGAATGAGCTCTTTGATATCGGCTCTGAGCTCGCGTGCCCCGCGGGTGCCGAGAATGCGGCAATTCCCATGACCAGATCAACTCAGGTCGATCGGTTGGAGGGATGGATCGATGAATTGAACACCACCCTTCCCCCACTTCAGTCGTTCGTGCTGCCCGGGGGAACACATTTAAACGCGCACATCCACATCGCCCGAGCTGTATGCCGGCGAGGCGAGCGAACGGTGTTGGAGCTCCACGAATCAGAGCCGGTGAACGAGCACACACGTCATTACCTGAATAGGCTGAGCGATCTCTTGTTCGTGATGAGTCGCTCCGCCGCTGCCATCGCGGGATCCAAGGAGTTTTTGTGGATTCCGGGGGCGTCACGTCCGGCGGAAAGCTAACGCTCCCTCCCGATCGTTACGTTGGATCTGCCACGCCGATGCGGTGGATAAACACAAGCCCACCTCCAAGATACCCTACAAGGGCGGTCAATCCGAGTTGCGTTAGAAGGGTGAGGATGTAGAGGGAAAGTACGAATCTCCTGCCGTGGGTTGCTCGCGATTCCAACCACGCGAACGTTCCGAGTAGAAGTGCGTTCACAAGCAAGAGACGTCCATACGCGTGGTGAGCCCCAATCGCCCCTTGAATCTCCGCGGAGAGGTCCCCCAACGAGCTACTGGCTTGATACCCCGAGAAAAAAGCGAAGGTAGTCGAGATGACGACCGCCATACTAGCCACGTTGCGAGTCACTCTTAGAGAATCTCTCCACACTCCGCGTCCTCGCAACACCTCAACGCACACGAGCAGCGCGATGAATGCAAGTGGCGTGCCGCTTAATGGGGGGTGAACAGCTACCATGAGTCAGATGGAACCTCTAGCGAGCGCCCTACGATGTCGCGCCTCGAGAGCATGGTAGCCCTACGCGGCGCGTTTGAGAAGAACCACAGTGACGTCGTCCCGTATGAGGCGCTCGCCACGAAAGGTGTTGAATACATGCAGAACGGTGCGCAGCATATCAGCGCTCGATTGCTCCGGGGAGGTAGCGCGAAGCGCCTCTGCCAACCGATCGATGCCGAACGCATCGCCCGAAAGGTCCTGAGCCTCGGTAATACCGTCGGTGAACATGATGAGGGTATCACCGACCTCTAGTCGGTCCTCGGATAGGGAGTACGTGGAATCCTCAAAGAAGCCGACCGCGAATCCCTCACCGAGCAACCTCCCCACCTCATTGGTGGAACGATGAAGGAGCAAAGCTGGAGGATGGCCAGCTCGCGACCACAGTACCCGCCCGGTGTCCGGTTCGTACAAACAGCTCCCCATGGTCACGAATCGACCGGGAGGCATTTGAGGGGCGAGCAAACGATTCATCCCCTCAAGAAGGTCATCGGGACTCTCCTTAGCCGCCGCTGTCATTGCTAGCTTCGCCATGCTTCCGATGAACGCCGCGGAGAGTCCGTGTCCTGATACATCAGCTATCTGAAGTGAGATCTTACCCGCGCTCGTTTGGTTTGCGAAGTACCAGTCACCTCCCACCTCATCGAGAGGCTGATAGGACACGGCTAATTCAATACGGTGATCCCGCGGAAGGACGCGAGGCAAGAGGCTCTGTTGAATGGAGCGGGCCTCGTCCAGTTCCTTTTTAAAGCGAGAGTTATGGTCACGAAGATTAGCGTTGATCTCAGCCAGACTGCTCTTCTTCTCATCCGTCCCAGCAATCTTTCGTAATCGCAAGGTAAGCGCGACCCGACTCGCCAGCGCGCCGACGGAAAATGGTGGATGGACTACCTCAACTGCTCGTTCGAGATCCTCACTCCTTTCGCCATCCAGAACCTCATCGGAGATGCACACAATCGGAATCGAACGGGTGTGTTGTTGTGCCCGAAAAAAGGCACAGATACCGTTTGGATCGTCAACCACTCGGCAATCAATCAGGATGAGATCCATCGACGCTTGAGCGATAGTCTCGGCAAGGGGCACCCCCTTAGTTGGCTCGATAATCGAATAGCCAAGTCGATTAAGAAATGTTGGAAGGGAGTTATCCTCTCCTCCCATAAAAAATATTGAGTCCATGCGCCGTCCCCTATCCCTGTGGAAAGCCTCAGGCCTTAGGGTGGTCGGCGTTTTCCTCACCTACCTCTAGCTTTGCGGCCATTTTTCCAGGTTTTTCGGATAGTAAGAGAAAGGCGTACCTACCTAGCTGGGACGGCGCCCCGCTCTAGATCGCCCTCTATCGCCAAGGGGGCCTGAGATGACGCCCCTTTGATGGGCCGGAGCGGGGCTACCGCTGTAAGGTTGTACCACAGGTAGAGGTTGTCCATCCCCCGCAGCACTTCGTCGGTCTTGCGTGATCTGAAATTGAGGTACAATCTCACCGGGCCGGTCTGTGCGGGAAAGGAGCCTCGCAAAAATTCGCCACCGGGAGCCAAAGAGACCTTTTCGATTCGATCGCTGATTACCTCCAAGCCGGTTTGGGTCGCGAGGGAGAACGCGTAGGGATTGAATCCACGAAATTGATAGACAGGGTCTGAGAGATCCAACACCACAGATATCTCCCTATCTCGGACCTGATAGCTCTCAACCATAATCCGCGCCGCCGGCTCCAAGGTGAATCCTTGAACGAGATCCCCGATAATGACGCACGCCGCCACCACAAATATCTTCACTCCGCTGCTCGTGGAGAGCCAATTGAATCGACTCGCTCGGCCCTGCGCCTCAAGCGTTCTGAGTCGTTGCTGACGATACGGATCAAGACCAGCAGCTCGCCACAACGACTCATCAATAAGCGGGAGCGCACATGCGAGACCGGTGTAGGTTGAGAGCACCCAAAAGATACCCTCCGCAGCAGACGCCGCAGTAGCCCAAAATAGGGAGCGTCCATCCGGCGAAGGATACCACAACAGACCCACAACAAGACCCGTTACCGCCACCGGCGCAATCAGGGAACGGACCGCCGCTAGGGGTTCTCTTCGTCCCAGGGCAGTTGCCGCCGCGCACGCCTCTCGCAACGTTCCGCCAAGAAGCCCAAACGTGGCAAAATAGAAGTAAAAGCGAAAGCTCAAATAAACGGCGCAAAAGAAGATGAAGAGAAAGAGGGGGGAGGCCCAATTCAGATTTGCGAACGAAGCTCCAACCACCGGCAGGGTGAGAGATCCCCAAATGACTACACCTGCTACCACAATCCTAAGGGCGGCGAGAAGCGGATTCGACAGACTTCCTTTGATGTGCTCCAGTTTTCTTCGCCAACGCAACACGATAGTGCTCATAATCGCGAGTTGAATAACACGATCCAGAAACACGACTCCGGCGATCTCTATAACGTTTGTCGGCGAAGTGAGGGTCTGGAAAATCGCTGAAAGCGCGAGCACCCCAAGCATCGGAAGAAGAAGATGGATATCGCTACGAAGCATCCCCGCGGCGATGGCGAAAGGATCGAGTTGGGCCGATGCGTCACGAGAAGGCTCATTTTGTTGTTGCTCTTGGGACATGAAGACTACCGCAAGCGCCCGTGGGTGGGCGTTTTGTGAATCATCCTAGACCAAGGCTCAATTGGGCTCAATCGAGCAAAAGGACCTCCTTTTCCCGATTAGTAGTAACAGGCTGACGATGCACAAGCACGAGAAAGGAGGCAGGTTACGGTGAGCATACGATGATGCCGTGGGCTTGGATGAAGGAACGGAGCACACAGCTATGCTGCGCGCTTCCCACACGGCTAGGCTCATTGGAACCAGGGCAGCTCACTCTCAAGATTCTTGAGAACGTCTCGCAGTCCGATCCCGGATGGCGCTATCACAACACCTCCATCAACCTGTCGAGCGATCTTACCCAGCATCTGCTCCTGCTCAGACTCAGAGCCTGCGACCTTAACTTTCTTGACTCTATCTGCTCCAAGCAGTTCGAGGTCCTCTTCGAGGATATCCTTCTCCTCTGCCAGGATCACGAGACGATGGCCATTGATATTGACCAAAGCTGGCTTCTTACCTGTGTAGGGAACGAAGAAATTATTCATACGTACCTCAAGATTAATCACTCGAGTCCCACAATTCAACTCCGATCCCGCGATGTTTCTACGACATTTTCTTCCCAGAGAGCCTCCATGCCTTGTAAACGCCGCTGGATAAAGAAGTTCCAACGATTGATTCCGCCAACTCAGCGGCACAACACAACTTCTCAAGATCAAGTCCGGTAGCTATGCCAAGCGCATGACAGAGATACGCGACATCCTCAGTGGCTACATTTCCGGACGCGCCCGGCGTAAAGGGACATCCACCGAGCCCTCCAATTGAGGTCTCGAATACCGACACCCCCTCACACAATCCAGCATACACATTCGTGAGCCCGAGCCCCCACGTATTGTGTAGGTGCAACGAGAGTGAGACTCCCAACGGCCGCAACATTTGTATACACGCACGAACCGAGTTGGGATGCGCGACCCCAACGGTATCCGCGAGAGAGATCTCCGACAATGTCTCCCCCTTGGTGGCGAGCACGTCACGATATCGTTCAACAAGCCTTACGACCCCCTCGGGCCGTATCACTCCCTCAAACCCACACCCAAACGCAGTCGACACCATTAAACCGTGAACCCGTTTTCCAGCTCTATGAAATTCATCGCACCACATCGGAACAGACGCGAGCCCTTCCTCGATAGTGGTGTTGTTGTTAGAGCGCAAGAAACTCTCGCTGGGCGAGGTGTAGAGCCATCCCTTGTTATGCAAGGCGCCGCTCGCCTCGGCCCGTTGAAAACCCTTCATGTTTAGGTACAAGGCTGAGAACGATGTCCGCGTGTCTCGTGGGAGTCCGGCCACGAGAGCTTCGGCATCAGCCATCGCGGGAACACGATCGGGACGGACGAATGCGGCAACCTCAATCTCAGATAGTCCGGCTTCTGTGAGCGCTTGAATAAGCTGGAGCTTCCGCTCAGTTTCAAAAAAACGAGGAAGGAGTTGAAAGCCCTCGCGCGGACCTACCTCTCGAATAACAACAGATGATGGAAGAGCTTGAGCTATCATCTACAACGTTCGGCAATCGTGTCACGCATAGGCGCGACTACGAGTAATCACCACCTAGCAGGGTGGTGAAAAATGGTTCCGTCGTGAGCATTTTGAGAGTTTTGACGAAACGAGGCGCAGACGACGAAAAAACCGGAGGCGTATCCACTGAGATACGTTGAAGATTTTTTCGGCGGCTCCAACGAAGTTGCAGTCAAACTATCGAAATGCGCAACAGGA
>JBDLRS010000070.1:0-8761 GCA_039799965.1 Pseudomonadota bacterium | reverse complement strand
ATCCTCAACGTATCTCAGTGGATACGCCTCCGGTTTTTTCGTTGTCTCCGCCTCGTTTCGTCAAAACTCTCAAAATGCTCACGACGGAACCATTTTTCACCACCCTGCTAGCAGGGTGGTGAGTTCTTGTCGTCATCCTGCAACTGCACCTGCACAGAAGGATAGGCACGTGAGGATGGGGATACAGGGATGTGTAATGGTAAGGGCCAGAAACTATTCGTTTTTACGCCGGGCAGAAGCCATCTTGCGCCCATTTCAAGGATGGTATTATGCTTCCCAGCCCCTGCGGTTGACCTTAGAGGTGAAAGCCTCTACTATCCCCGCCTCAGGTAGTAGGTAGTTACACTATGAAACGCACGTATCAACCAAGCAAAAAGAGTCGCCAAACGACTCACGGCTTTAGAAAGAGAATGTCGACCAAGGGTGGACGTAAGGTCCTTAACGCACGCCGTGCTCGTGGTCGCAAGAAGATCTCGGTAACCTCGCCGCGCAAGGGTCACTATAGATAGTTCACCGCTGAAGTACGGGCCCGAGGCCCGGCTTCGAAGACGATCTGATATAGACCGGTGCCAGCAACACGGGAGTAAACTTTACTCCAAGCACTTTCTCCTGCTCGTAATTCCATCGACAACGAATGAAAGCAGGCTCGCCATCGCCGTTACAACAAAGATAGAGAAGCGCGCCAACGTTCGGAACAAGATCAAGCGCCGCTTGCGCGAGACATTTCGCGCTGTCCGTCACAACTTCACCGAGCCCATCGACATAGTCGTGGTCGCCCGTCGTGGTGTTCAGGACTGCGACTTCGATGACTATCGTCGCGAGGTCCTCGGGGCGCTGCGTTCCAAGGGCTATCTCCTCAGATCTTCCTAGGAGGCTCATCGTGTGTGAGTCCACATCTCACATCACAACACGCCGCCCGTTAGCGCGAGCTCTTCATTGGCTCTACAAGGCGATGTTCTCGTGGATGTTCACCGGCGCCTGTAGATTCTCCCCGACCTGTTCCGATTACGCGCTTCAGGCTATTGAAATACACGGGTGGATCAAAGGTTCTTGGCTCGCTCTGAGGAGGGTCCTGAGATGCCATCCGTATAACCCAGGTGGATTCGACCCCGTGCCTTGACGGGTGGGAGGGGTTCCCCTACAAATGACGCCACCTCACAACGTTCCCAAGGAGTCCCCGTGACTGATAATTCCCAAGAATTCAACCAACGAACGGTTCGCGCCGTCATCGTGTGTCTTTTGGTCGTGTTCATCTACACCAATTTTTTCCTCGCGCCCAAGAAGCAACACTCCGCCGCTCCTGCGCCTCAATCGCAACAAGTAGCCCGACAGGTCTCTCAGCAGCCTGTGGGAGCACCCGCGCAACAGGCGGCTCAGCCTGCTGGGCCTGTCCAAGTTGTTGGCGTTCAACAACCGAAGCATCCAACCGCCGCTGATGTTCAAGCCGCGGGTATCACGTATATTCAATCCGGTATCTCTCGCGTCGGAATCTCTCACCTCGGAGCTCGTATTCAGAGCTACACCCTCAATAACTACAAGTCCAAGCAAGGTGACGAGACCCCACTCGATATGATCGGGGACCTCCATGATTCCGCGCTTCCCCTTGGGGTGTATGTAGGCGCAGATAATGACGAGAACGTTCGATATGTTCTCTCCTCTGTAAACGGCGCGCCAGCAACGGCCTCCCCCGCTAACCTCCAGATCGCGCAGGGTGGAAACGTAACACTCGACTTCACCGGAACTCTTCCGAGTGGAGTTCCGATTACGAAAACTATTACGCTCACTGAGGGCTCGTATCTCTTTACGGTAAATGTGACGCTTGGTCGCCCGGTGGCGCAGGGACAGGGTGTATGGCTCGAGTGGTTGCACCGATTCCCTCAGGATACATCCAGTAATACCACTATCTCTCACGCTACCTACCTTGATGGGGCCAACAAAATTCATCACCTTTCGGCTGACGATCTCAAGCTCCAGCAGCGCGAGACCTCGCAGTGGGTCGCTCTTGGTGACCTCTACTTCATGTCGAGCTTGATCCCGACCCTCGCTGAGAATAACTCGGCGCTTGCTCGTGATGGAGATCTCTACATCGGACGCGTCGCTGGTTCCGAGACCGGTGGTAAGTTTACCGTGTACGCCGGCCCTAAGATCTACACACTCCTTGAGAAGCTCGGATCGTTCCAGCTCGAGCGAGCCATCGATTTAGGATTCTTCTCCTTCTTGGCGCTTCCACTTTTGTGGATGCTCCATTACCTCTACCTCATAGTTCACAACTATGGTCTCGCGATTATCGCTTTAACGCTCACCATTAAGACGGCGCTCCTTCCCCTCTCGAAGGCGAGCTTCAAATCGATGAAGGCGATGCAGGAGATTCAACCTGAGATGAAGGCGCTTCGTGAGCGCGTCAAGGATCCGAATCAGTTGAATCAGGAGATGATGGCGCTCTACAAGCGTCGCGGTGTGAATCCGATGGGCGGTTGTTTCCCAATGCTCGTTCAGATTCCGGTCTTCTTTGGTCTCTATCAAGCGCTCCTGAACGCAATTGAGCTGCGCCACTCGCCATTCGCGTTGTGGATTACAGATCTCTCTTCGCCAGAGAAGCTTGAGTTCTTCGGTATCGGGGTGCCTGTCATGGTGCTTCTCATGGCTGCAAGCATGATCGTTCAGCAGTGGACCACCCCTAACCCATCAGCGGATCCTACGCAGCAAAAAGTTATGATGTTTATGCCGCTCGTATTCGCCGGTATGTTCATTATCTTTCCAATGCCGGCGGGTCTCGTTCTCTACTGGCTTGTGAACAACATCATCTCAATTACGCAACAGATGTATCTTCGAAAGACCGATCAAGGTGGCGTGTACTGGGGAACCCTAGTCGCGAGCGTCGCGATCTTCGGGGTAGGATATATCCTTACGCTTATCTAATAGGTTAGGCGTAGCTCTGAAGATTATACTCACCGTGAACGTCTTGATTGTTACCAACGCGTGACGAGAAGTTCTGAGAGACTGACATGGAAGAAACAACGATAGCAGCGCTCGCCACCGCACCAGTTCCGGCTGGGGTCGCTGTTATTCGCGTGAGTGGACCGAGAACGAGACTTGCACTCAAAGCTCTCTTTAAAGGAAAGAAGGACCCTCTCAGGCACCCCCGCACCCTCGTATACGGTGAGATCCTAGACTTCAAGAGCTCTAGTACGCTGGATAAAGGACTCGCGGTATTCATGCCGGGGCCGTGGAGCTTCACGGGAGAGGATGTCGCTGAGTTTCAATTTCACGGCAGTCCCGTGCTCGTGCAGCAGGTGCTCCGTTCGCTGTACGCGTACGGAATTCTTCCCGCAGTAGCTGGTGAGTTCACGAAGCGCGCGTTTCTTAATGGAAAGATGGACCTCGCGCAAGCAGAGGCTATCGCCGATGTGATTAACGCCAAGGGCGAAGAGGAGCTTCGGTTTGCCGGCGAGCAACTAAAGGGACGTCTAAGCCACGCCGTTTCAGTTATCGGTGAGCCGTTGCGAGATGTTCTTGCCGAGCTTGAGGCATCGATCGATTTCCCTGAGGAAGATATCGAACCCGATCGGATCGACCAGATCGCCGCCCGTGCCGAGGTAGCGCGCGCTAAGGTCTCTCAACTTCTTTCAACGTACGCCTTCGGTGCTCTCGTCAAAGAGGGTGTTCGGGTACTTCTTTGTGGACAACCAAACGCCGGTAAATCGAGTCTCTTAAATCTGATCCTTGGGAAAAAGCGCGCTATTGTATCTCCGATATCCGGCACAACGCGTGACCTAATTGAGGAAGAAGCTACTCTTGCGGGTCAGAAGTTCGTGTTTTGTGACTCAGCTGGTATTCGCGAGACAACAGACGAGATTGAAAAGATCGGTGTTGAGCTCGCCAAGGAACGAATTCCGTGGGCCGACCTCGTACTGCTCGTTGTCGACGCGACCGATGAAGCGATCACGTGGCAACCAACCGCGGATCTCCTTCGAGAGAGCGGTAAGCGAGTGTGGCTCGTTGTAAACAAGATCGATCTCAACCCGAACGCGATGATTAAGGTCTTCTGTGATTCAAAGACCTGTCAGCAAAACTTTTACATCTCTGCAAAGACCGGAGCGGGTATCGGTGCACTGATTGAGGCGCTCGTTGAGGATGTAAGCGCCAATATGCCGGAGCGGGGCGATGTGGGTGAGGTCGTAACGAACGAGCGGCACCGTGACTGTCTCCGTCGCGCTGAGGAATCGCTCGTGCGGTTCGCTGATGCGGTAGCGTCTAAAACTCCAGCACTTCCGATCCTTGTCGCTGATATTCGCGAAGCGTTGAATGCCCTTGATGAGATCGTGGGTAAGACCTACACCGAGGATATCCTTGGGCGGATATTCTCGAAGTTCTGTATCGGAAAGTAGGCCAAGCCTTCCCGGTTCTATGCCTCCCTTGAGCTCATCGATCGGGCCCATGAGCTGTTGACCGCCAAAACGTTTTAGAGCTACCGATATTCTCGCACAGCGCAAGGCGCGAAAGGTATCATCTCCCGAAGCCGATTCTTCGTGTCGGGGGTGGTTGCGTAGGAGTCATAATTTCTCGAATAGCGTCAAAGACCAATTTGAATTGCTTGTCGTAGCGCTTTTCTAAGATGTCTAGTTTTTCTGCGAGCGCCTCGTTCGTTACCAGTAACTTTCGAAGTCTCACGAACGTTCTCATGATCTCAACATTCGCTTGGATGGCTCTGTCGCTATGTAAGACACCTGAGAGCATTGCGACTCCTTGTTCCGTAAATACTAGAGGCGGCGTTCTTCGACCGCCTCGGGTTGAGATCACAATCTGTGATCTCAAAACACTAAACTCCTGATCTGACAATGGAAAGCAGAAGTCACCTGGGAACCGTCGGGCATTTCGCTTAACAGCCTGTACCAGGCTACGCGTATCCACCCCGTACAGGGCCGCAAGGTCTTTGTCTAACATCACCTTTTGACCGCGAATGAGGTAAATTAAATCCTCGATGCCTACTAGTTGGGCTGGCTCCTGTGGTGACATAGAAAATCCTCCAATCTACATATCGAGAAAAACGATGATAGGTTTCGTCAGCCATCGTCAGAAATGTGTTTCAGTCCTGACCTTCTGCCTCTTTCGACTTGTGCTACTAGCGGAGCAGCTTGAGATGGAGAGCCCGTGCCTCAGAAAATGGCAAAGTCTGACTGACAGGGGAGGTACACCATATCGTTGATACGGGAGCGAAGACCTTTAACGTTGACGAGGTACCGTTCTGCCGATCTCCGACATCCGCACGCTGTGCCGGTTGTTGCGATAGGTTCCGCGCACCGTTTAGTGTTCGTCTGAAAAGCGAACATGCTTCAGCTACAGTTCATCAATCGGACTCACGACCCGTGGCACAGGCGACTTCGCCACGTGCGTGTAGATCATCGTGGTCTTCACATCGCTGTGCCCAAGCAGCTCCTGAATGAGACGAATATCCTTTCCGTTCTCCAAGAGGTGTGTCGCGAAGGAATGGCGAAAGGTGTGGCAGGTGATCCGTTTTGAGAGACCGGCGGCGAGAGCGGCCTGCTTAACCGCGTCCTCCATGTATGAGTCGAATATGTGGTGGCGTTTGATGTCGCCGCTACGCGGGTCGCGAGAGAGTTTTGTGGAAGGGAATACATATTGCCACGACCACTCCTTATCCGCGGTAGGATATTTTCTGCATAACGCGTAGGGCAGGGAGACCCTCCCATATCCTGACGCTAGATCTTTAGCGTGTATAACACGCGCGTGCGCTATCTGTTGTGTCAGCGGCTCTCGTAACCGTTGAGGCAGCGGGACGATCCGGTCCTTGTCGCCTTTCGCATCCCGAATGGCAAGGAAGCCCTGACCGAACTCAACATCTTTAACTCGAAGGCGTAGAGCCTCTGAGAGGCGTAAGCCACATCCGTACATGAGGCAGGCGATGAGCCACTTTTGCGGATGACTCGCGAGAGCTTTGAGCACTCGATCAACCTCATCCCTGGTCATCACCTCCGGCACTCGGCGCTTGCGGCGAGCCCATGTGATATTCTTTAACGTTCTGACATCCCGCCCCAGGACGTTTCGAAAGAGGAATACGAGAGCATTGAGCGCTTGGTTTTGGGTGCTGGGCGAGCAGTGCCTGGCAATCGCCAAGTGCGAGAGGAACCGCTCGATCTCCTCCTCTCCCATATCCTTGGGGTGACGTTTGCCGTGAAAAACGATGAAGCGATGAATCCAACCGAGGTAGTGCTTCTCAGTAGCGTAGCTTAGGTGTTTGAGGCGAATCCGCTCACGAACGACCTCCATAAATCGTTTTGGTTTATCTTCATGTGTCATGGCGATGCTACTCGTCGGCCGCTGAACGAGCGGACCTCGGTCCCGGTTAGTCTATCGGGGATAGCTGGGGATTGTTTCGTCGAAGCTCGTAAGTGAGTGCCCAACTTGTGCAGATCGGCACATCTACACCGATATGGTGTAGATACCCAGGTCACAGGGCGAGGGGAGTTTTCGTCTAATCGACCGAGGTTATTGATCAATCCTATAAGTTGAATAGATAAATCTAAAGGTGGTACCCTGCTAGGAATGGGCCATTTGTCGTAGATGGGCAGATCGGCACAATACTATGTTATCCGCTTAGTGAACTATGGAAGTAAACTTCAAATACTCACCTGACGAATATGCGAAGGCAGCATGGCTGCATCTCAAAGCAGCTTTATCTCCAAGGAGAGATATCCTAGTGATTGCGATCTGTCTTTTTACGGGAGCTTACCTACTTTATACAGGTGAAATTTCTTTTGGCCTTTCAATGATGTTGATGGCTATTATTTTGGCCACATTGCTCGCCGCCGCCCGATGGATTGTGCCCTATTGGTGGTATTGGAGAGAGCCTAAGCTCCGGCAGGAATATCATCTTGATTTTGATACAGATGTAATCAAGTTCCGAACCGAGACCGTTAACTCTGAACTTCAGTGGTCGCTTTATAAACGCGCGGTGATTGGCCCCGAGCATTACTTGTTATACTACGGCAACAAGTCGTTTACGGTAATTCCACGTAGAGCATTTTCAAATGTTTCGAGCTCCTCTGCCTTTGAGACTTTGCTTAGGGAAAAGTTGGGCTCCAAGATGATCGAGGTGCGCGGATAACACCGCGATCGAAAAGATGTTGCGCTTTTAGGTGTTTGATTTGACTCAGATTCCGGTTGACGCGACACTTTTCACTGAGACGTTATCCCACCCACTACAGAACCATGCTTTCAGACAAGAATAGAGTCATTGCTGAAAAATTCTGGTTGGCCGAGCTAGGGGCGCAGAGCTTTCCTGCCGGTATTTACGTTCAACCCCATAATCCGCGCGCTCTCTGGAACTTATCAGATCGAGCCGTTTGCTTTCAGCATGCTAACGGGGTCTTCATTACCCTCCAGCCAAAAGACCTTGCCGAATTGAGGCAGGCTTTTGAATCGTTCACTGGAGCTCCTCTTGATATATTTATTTCAGCCATGGCACCTAAGGGAAGCATTGTCGGGAACGGCCCAGCATATGTTGGTTACCTTGATTCCCTTAAAGGCGCAGAGCCACTTATGTGCCGGGTAGACCGTGGAGACCCGCAGGTACAGGCGCTATCGCAACAGTATCCAAGCGATTGGGAAGTTTTTGGTCTTACCGAGCAATCTAGCGGACTCTTTGCGGTAGTCGAAGACGGTCGTATTCTGGGACTCTCGCACTATGAGATTTGGGGCGGAGTAATTGCCCATATCGGAGTCGTTACGGTCCCGTCAGCCCGAGGGCGCGGAGTGGGTGAATTAGTTGTTCGGCAAGCTGCGCAAGACGCCCTTAGAAACGGTCTTCTGCCCCAGTATCGAACGCTTTGGGCCAACACTCCGTCCATTCGAATCGCCCAGAAGATGGGCTTCTGCCACTTCGCTACAACAGTTGTAGTTCGATGCGGGGAGAGATAATTCCTCAATCAAAACGATTGCCTGCAGCTATCGTCTCAGGCAGCCAAACGCCTCTTGACCTCACGTAGCTCTCTCTCGATACGATCCATACGGGATTCCGTGGACTTCTTACTTGCGAGGCTTTCCTTGAGGATTCTATTGAGTAGTCGTTGATACGGCACTCCCGAGGCGGAGGCCTCCTTTTTGACGGCTTCAAGACTGTCAGCGTCGAGATTAATTGTAATCTTAACACTTTTTTGCTTCTTCATTGACCGTCTGACCTTACTCGTCTCGGCAACATCAACCTTCAGATTTTTTAGCTTTGGTTCTCTCATGATACAATCTCCTAAAGTTGCGCCAAGCAGCGCATCCAAAAATACGAATCTTTCTACCTCGACGAGTATAGCGAACAGTAACAACCGCCCCGCTCGCGATCTTCCCCACCCAGTAGTGCCTGCTCTCGGTGCTTGAGTGCTTCTCGTCAACAAGCGCAAACCCGAGAGGATCGAGAAAAGCCTCTACGGCCTCAGCAAAGCTGAAGCCGTGCTTTCTGAGGTTCTCCTCCTCTTTGTTAGCGTCCCACTCAAATTCCATGAGTAAACGCTACCATACAGTTCCATATTATACCATATACATGCCGACCACCAAGAATTTTGTTGACTAGCCAAGTTGCTGGGATAACAATTAAATCCAACGGAGCGCTAAAGCGCCCGCTGATAATGGCGTTATGCCCTCAAGTGAAATGAACATAAAACTGGCGCTCTTGATCCCCGAGGAAATTCACAACCGGTTTCAGGAGGCTATCAACTCAGGCAATCTCCATGGCCTGCTCGAGCTCTATGAA
>JBDLRS010000069.1:0-20073 GCA_039799965.1 Pseudomonadota bacterium | reverse complement strand
GACGACGAAAAAACCGGAGGCGTATCCACTGAGATACGTTGAGGATTTTTTCGGCGGCTCCAACGAAGTTGCAGTCAAACTATCGAAATGCGCAACAGGAAATCATTTTTCACCACCCTGTTGAGTCTAGCATACAGACTACAACACGTGCTGAGATGATAAAAAACCGTAATAATCAGCGTATCATATCAGGGGGGGGGACAAAGGATTTCCTGTTTCGATCCCAAATCTTCCCTGGTTGGTCATCGATGTTCTCCGGTATACTTGTCCGATATGCCTGGATCCGCGCCCTCCGATCTCATCTGCTTCGCTCATCGTGGAGCCTCTGGCTACGAGCCGGAGAATACCTTGAGAAGTTTCTCTCGAGCGCTTGACCTCGGCGCGACCTGGCTCGAATGCGATGTGCGCATGGTCGGGGGGGAGTTAGTTCTATTCCACGATCGCACGTTGAACCGTTTGACGGGCACCTCCGGCAAAGTAAGTGACCTGGACCTCCCTACACTCCGAACCCTCAAAGTGAAGGAAACCGAACCGATACCACTCCTCTCGGAGCTGGTTAAACTGACACGGGATAAAGCAAACCTACAACTTGAGCTTAAAGGGGAGGGAACTGGAGAGCCGACAGCGCGCTACCTCAACACACTGCTCGAACGGGGATGGTCACCGAGCTCTTTTCTGGTCTCCTCCTTTGATCACGAGGAGCTTGTCGCGTGCAAAGGAATAGCGCCAACTATCCCGCTAGGAATACTGTTGTACGGGTATCCGATCAATACCCTTGAGATAGCGCGAGCGCTTGGTGCGTATTCGGTGCACCTTAACCTTGAGATGGTAACCCCGAAACGGATCAGCGCGCTGCATCAAGGTGGGTACAAAGTTTTCGTGTACACAGTGAATGAGATCGCTGATATCCGCGCGATGCAAGATGTCGGCGTCGACGGAGTTTTCTCTGACTTTCCGGACCGCGTCCTTGGGATGAGCTCGCGTTGCTAATGCTTCACCGGCATGCCGGACACTAGAAAATTAGTATCCTTGCTTTCCCCGCCGTCGACCAAAACAAGGCACCGCGGCGATGAGACCAGCTATCGTGCGATAATTAAGGGGCAACTCCAGCATGACATGAGCGAAGCTCAAGGTCATGAGAGCCATGAATCCGAGACGGTAATCATATGCATATAAAGTGAGCGCACTCAGATACACGACGCCGATAAGGTAGAGACGAGGACGAGGAACCGAGTGCCAACTAATAATCCTCGTCTTCGAAAACCAGTTGAGATAGTGATACGAGTACGCGAATCCCATTACACGCATAAATCCGAGCCAGGTGTCCTTGGTAATCGGCAGCCCGAGGATCTTTAGGGTATACGCACCAAGCGAGTCAAAGGGGCTCGCCGCGTCAATACTATAGGCCGAAGGAGCATACTCAGCAGGTGTGGCGACTATGAACATACAGATCAGGGGAGCCGCCAGAAAAACCAGGAGCGAGAGTATCCCTGAGAAGCTACGCCCCTTCACCGCGCCGTACAGGATAAACAGACCGGTGAAAAGGTAGACGTGGATCAACGTGGGAAGAAACGCCGTCAGTAGAATAAAGAGCGGATTCCAAATCATCGTCAGGGCGCCAACTGCGATCCCGAGCACGAAGATGGCGGTTTTCCTTGGCCCCGAGCGGCAGAACACCATAGCCGCCGCGATAACAAAGAGCGATCCCACAGCGAAGCTTGATATTCCCAGAGTGATCGGACCGGGGGCGATAGCGCCTATCGCGGCCACCACAGCAGCTCCGAGAAGCAGATACCAATCCTTTCGCCCCGATGTGAAGTATGCTCTATCGTGAAGCCACGAGATCTCGGTGAGGTAATGAAGCGGTCCCATTACCGCATATGCGACCACGAACGTTTCAAAAGGAACGTACGAGGCAACGATGATGGACGCCACCATAAGCAGGATGTTGAGATAGTTAATCCGATCTACCTCGACAGAATCAACGACGGTCCGAATGGTGGTGAGGGTGCCCATATCGTAACAGTCTAATGTGGGTGACACGGTGTGAGCAAAGGTAAAACGGGGCCGAAACGGGGTTCGAGCCCCCTTTCACACCGTTGCCCCCCGTACTATGGTGGGGTCAAACGCTCCCGTACACCCCGATGATCGAATCTCTTCCAAGCCTCACTCCTCCGGTCGCCAATGACGACACGCACGATGCGGGGGCATTGGCAGCGCTTCGAGTTCTTATCGCGGTTGGCTTCCTGGCCTCTATAGCCTTAACCTACCCACTCTGGCTAACGCAAAGGGCCTTTCCCCTCATCCCGGTGGACCCTCATCTCGCGGCGATTACCTCGCCCATCGACCTTGGGTCACTCGTACTGTTAGTGGTGTTACTTGCGACGACGATCTTCATCCCCTCTGGTCTTCTCGCGCTCAGCGTTATCGCGGTCGTGGCTCTTTTGTGGGCTCAAGACCAAAATCGTATCCACCCCTGGGGCTACTTCTTCGTACTCGTATACGGAGCATTGGCCAACCTCTGGATCAAGCCACGCGAAAACCGCGGGCTAAGCGAAACGGTACACCTTCTTCAATTCATTGTGGTCGCAGTCTACGCATGGACTGGTCTCCAGAAGCTTCGGCCGACCTACTTCACCGAGATCGTTCCAATCATTATCCCCTCGCATACCCAGTCTCCATCCATAGTGACAGTATCTCTTGTATATGCGACCCCCTTCATTGAGTTAGCGCTCTCGCTGGGGCTTCTCGTTCATCTCACGAGACGTCTCTCAGTAATCGGATTGGTGCTCCTTCACTGCGGAATTCTGGTTATGGTGAGCCCACTTGGGAGAAACGAAAACTACAGCATCGTCCCATGGAACGTGACGATGGCGTGTGTGGTTATACTTCTCTTTTGGCGCTCTAAGACCACACTTCGAGCGATTATGTTCCCTTCATGGACAAGAACGCGGGTCATCTTTTTACAGCTCTGTGTGGTACTACCGTTTCTCGGATACTTCGGATTGTGGAACCCCTACCTCTCCTTTAGCGTCTACTCAGGGGCGAGTGCTCACGGCTACGCGTTCTTCCAGGAGCGCGCGGTACCAAAACTCCCACCGGCGATTCGCTCCTCAATCTCACCCTCAGAGGGGGGACTCTATCAACTCTCCTTTGATCGATGGGGTATCGCCACCCTCTTCTCTCCACCGAGCCCTCTAGCCAAGGATATGTATCATATGGGGCTCTACCTCTGTCGCACAGTTCCAGACGCCGAAACTGATCTGATGGTAATTATCAGAACTCCAGCGAAACCGTGGGAGTCTCAATCCTCTGACACCGCATACGGCTGCCAGCGCGGACAGCTGATTCCAATTGAGTAAAACGCCCCCTAGCGGGAGTACACCGCCCGCCACAGATAGTACGAGTGCACAACACCTCCCCTATCACGACGAACGATCTTAGGCCCTTTATCGAAAAGTCCGAGGGGAGAAGCGACCGCTCCACCTCGCCGAGCCGCTCTCTTAGAATGAAACCACCCCATCACTCGCAAGAAGTTGTCGCGAACTCGTTGGCCAAGCTCCGTCCCCTGGGTCGCATGAAGAGCTGATATCGTGAGCTCAGAAGCGGTGTGGTGATTGCCAACCTCACAGGAGGCGCCCGCAAAGAAAGAGGCGCAGGCCTCAAGAACGTGTTCAAACGCCTCGTGTGAGAAGAGAGGTTGATCCCTTCTCTGAACACCATGACCAACCTCACCACCGTAAACCTTCTCACTGATATGCTCCTTGAGATCCTCAAATAGTAACGCCGAGATAGGCTTGGCTCCTTCTGAGAGCTCGATAACCCGCGCGGTAAGATTCACGTCACGGACCCGAAGGAATCGAAGTTGGGAGAGTCGAAGCCCGAGATCATATGAGAGAGCCCCGACTATAAGCGCCTCTCCGTGCAGTTGATTGAGGAAACGCTCAACATGTTCAGGCGCTATGGACTTTAATCCCGCTGCACCCTTGCGATCCTGGTTGGATACGTTGAAGGAGGTCGCGGCGTGCTGGTGGCGAGTAGCAACCGGCTTCCTTACAACCGGTCCCCGGACAGCGGGCTCTCTCACGGTCGATGAGGAACCAGCTAAAACACCAGCGGTTTCGACTTGTTCAACAAGGCGAAGATATGGGACCACGGCAAGGTTAGCGTGACGGGTAGCGAAAAATTTAGTTCGTTGCATTTCCATATGAGTATAGAAATATACTCGAAATGGAGATGTGTCAACTAAAGAGAAACTCTTTGACTGAATTTTTTACTCCCTTAAGTCCATTCGTAATCTTCCATGCGAACGACGAGCGTACGGTATAGAGCTCTGTCTCGGCGTCAGCGACACGACCGGCAAGCGCGGAGGCCCACGTTTCGGAGGTTTGATACTTGTGGCGAAGCTCCGAAACCATCTCACGAAGGGCCTTCCCTTCCTGTCGCATCTCCTGACACATTGCGCCGATAGCGTGATATTGCTTCAGGACAAGATCAAGCTCAGCTTCTCGCACTCGCTTCATCTCTCGCTCGTCGGTGAGGTCGCGCTTGAACCGCTTCTCAGTATCTTCGAATGTCGCTTTAAGCACATCCTCCCGCTTGAGGAGCTCGCCGATCCGGCTATCAGCCGCGCGAAGGGAGAATTTGTAATCCTTAACTGAATTAATCTGTGGTCGAGCGAGATTCTTGATGATCGAGATAAGCCGCTCTTCCCTGAGAGGAAGATTGTGAACGGTGACACCCTTGTTGTCGATGCGCTCCCCTACCTGTTCATCCTGCGCGGTGAGGTCGAAACTCTTCACGGCCCAGCCGTTCCATACGATCGAATGAACGGTGTGCGCGTGGGCCACGATAAGCCATCCGGGAGCGAGAGCATTCTCAATCCGCTCAGCGCAGATAGCGCGTACCCAGTTCTCGACCTCATCTCGGGTTGTGGCCGATGACTTATAGAGATCCGACACCATCGAGGCCCATGGCACCCTACGGGTACGAGCTGTAGTGGTCTCCACAAGAAGTTGGGGCGCAGCGTGATGTGGGTAGGTCATGAAGGTCTCGCAGCCGGTGAACCCAGCGCTCGACAACGACTGACGAATTCCCTCAAGGGGAGCTCCCTTGCCTCGAACGTGATCTGGAGACTCCTCGACGTGCCCCCCACCTGGCGCGAAGAGAGGATTTTCAGCCGCCAAGATGAACGAGCCGGTAGCCTTCAAAAGGTTCCTGCACAAAGCAAAGAGCTGAACTCCTGGATTGAAGTATTCACTAGTGACGATGAGCGGATCAACGCACACCACAAAGTCGAACTTATCTTCACCAACAACTGACTCAACGAATCCGTGCACGATCTCAACGTTAGCCAGATCACGGCAACGCGCCCGCGCGCACTCAACGAGCGCCTCGTTCGTCTCTAGCGCAACAACTTGAAACCCTCGCTCACCAAGATAGCGGGTGAGATTTCCAGCGCCGCATCCGATCTCAAGGACGCGGGCTCCAACTGGCAACTCAAGCGCGCGAATCAGCGCGCTGCGGAACGGGGTAACGTGGTACCAAAATTTCTCAAGGATAGCGCGCTCCATCAACTCAGGGCTCAAGGAGCTGATATCCTCGACATCCTTCAAAAGCGCCTCAAGGCGAGCGGTTTCAGATGTGGGACGCTGAGTTACATGGGGTTGAGGTCCATTCTGCTGAACAACGTGAGCGACATCAGTTTGATTAGCGGGGTACTTTTCAAAAACTTCGGCAAGATTCATGCGCGAAACTATAGAGGCTCACTTTGATTCTCGAAAGGAGGAATCTTCGTGCCATGATGGAAGAGATCTGCTCGAAAGCGCAGCCAAGGAGATTGACACTCCCCTTAATATGGTTCTCGCGATAGGCTGTGGCAAGGTTCATAACATTTCACCCCTCATGAGAGTATCAGCGCGTCCGCCAACCACGTTCAGCAGGTTGATCGAGTTCATCCGTCGAAACACGGTTACGATCCTACTCGTACTTTTGGTCATGATGTGGGGATGGCGGGCGGTGACACCGAAGCAACTCTTTGCGACCGAGGAGGAGCGCGCTCGATTCCTCTCCGCCGCGGGGGCTCTACCCTCAACAAGGATCATTACCCTGGGAACCGAGTGGTGCCCAGCGTGCAAACAGCTCGAACACAAACTGACCACCGACAACATCCCCCACCTCGCCCTCGACGTCGAGCAAAGCCCCGCGGCGGGGATGCTCTTTCGCCGAGCAGCGGAGATCACCGGCTCTAACTCAGTCCCTAAGATCGTCCTCGACAAGGATATCGTCAGTCAGCCCAAGTTGTTTTTGGAGTTGGCGATGGGGATGAATCCGTAACGGCGGGAGGGCGCCCAGCTTGCGCGCTGTAGCGGAGCGAAGGCGGGCCCCCATCGCGAAAAATTCCCGCCTCTGACAAAGTTTTCGCCACGCGCAACACGGCGACCGAGGACGGTTGGGGGAAATGCCTAACGGGGTCCAGGGCCCACCCTGGTCGTCATCAAAATCTTGGCTCCGCCAAGCTTTGATAGAAAAAATGTCTCACTGGGGTCCAGGGCCCACCCTGGTCGTCATCAAAATCTTGGCTCCGCCAAGTTTTGATAGAAACAATTGGCCCCGCCAAGTTTTGATAGAAAAATGCCTAACGGGGTCCAGGGGGTCACCCTGGTCGTCATCCGAATCTTGGCTTGCCAAGTTCGGATAGAAAAAAAATGGTGCGCCAGCAGGGATTCGAACCCCGGACCAAGAGATTAAGAGTCTCCTGCTCTACCAGCTGAGCTACTAGCGCACATCTTGCGAGGGAACGTACGCCAAGTTGAGATTCAGATCAAGATTTTGAACGGGATATCTATCGCCTACAAAGAGCAGTTGCGGGCCCCAACGCAACTGCTCTTTTTAGGATAACAAGTCCTTGGTAGACCCCACCGCCATCTGCTACCTTCCCCCGTATGCAATCAAAAGAGATCGTTAAGTTTTTCTACGAGATGGGCCAATTATCGCGCGTTAAGCGGGAGGGATGGCGTCTTGTAGGTATGGAGACCCCGGAAAGCATAGCCGACCATTCTCTCCGGGCGGCTCAGATCGGGTGGGTCCTCGCCAAGCTCGAGGGGTATAAAGACCCGAATGAGGTCACAGCCATGCTCGTCTTTCATGACATTGGCGAGACCCGAATCGGCGACATCCACAAACTTGCCAACAGATACGTAACCGCGGACGAAGCAACCGCGGTTCGGGAGCAGGTATCCCGACTTGGCGACGCCGGCGATGAGATCCTCTCCCTGTGGCATCAAATAGAGGACAAGAATACTGAAGCTGGAATTATCGCGAAGGACGCCGATCTCTTGGAGCTCGCGGTTCGCGCTCGTGAGTATATGGAGCGGGGCTACGATGGCGCGGCAGAGTGGTTTGAGGCGGCGCGGCAACGTCTCAAAACGAAGTCAGCGAAAGCTCTCCTCGAAGAGCTTCCAAACGTCTCCGCGTCGAGCTGGTGGCACGGTCTTAAGAAGCTAGACTAATGAGTAACGAACAGACGCAACAACCTGAGACCCTGCACGGGACCGTTGATCGCGTCACCTTTCGAAACGCTCAGAACGGGTACTCCGTTATCCAGGTTATCCTCGATCACCCACCTGATCGCGTGACCGTGGTCGGTATGTGCCCGAACGCCCGCGTTGGTTCATACGTCACGATGACGGGAACGTTCATCGTGCATCCTAAGTTCGGTCGGCAGTTCACCCTGCAATCGCTCATCGAAACGCAACCATCAACCGCGGAGGGGATAGAACGGTACCTCTCAAGTGGATTAATTAACGGTATCGGCAAAAAAACGGCCGCGCGGATAGTAAAGGAGTACGGAAGCTCCACCCTCGATGTCATTCGAACGGAGCCCCACAAGATCGCAAAACTTGCCGGCGTTGGAAAGAAGAAAGCGGAGCTCCTCCAAGCCGCTCTCGCCGCGCAAACGGAATTCGATCGCATCCTTCGTTTTCTCGTTGAGCATCGGATCTCTCCCAACCTCTCAGCTAAGATTTACGATCGCTATAAGAACAAAACGATCGACACGATCACGAACGATCCCTACACCCTCGCCCGAGATATTCGTGGCATCGGTTTTCAGACCGCCGATACCATAGCGCTTAATATGGGAATGAGCCCTCACGGCGCAAAGCGACTCCGCGCCGGGATTTGGTACGCCTTAGAGGACGCCTCTGATGAAGGGCACTGCTACCTCACCCGGCAGGTGCTCCTTGATCGGGCGCGTAACCTGCTCGGCATCGATGAGACTCATAATCTAAGTGACCACCTCGACAATCTCCTCTCGGAGGGTAAGCTCACCTCGTACGGCGATGGGATCTTCCTCAATCACTTCGACCGCGCCGAGGACTCAGTAGCTCGCTTTATCGCCGAACGCACCGAACCTCGGGCGCATCCAGCGCTCGGTGGCGACGCTATAACGCGGTGCATCGAGGAGGCGCAAAAGAGCCTCGAAATAGCGCTCTCTCCTGAGCAACAGGTGGCGGTTGAATCCGCCGCGAACTATCCGCTCTTGATCATCACAGGGGGACCGGGATGCGGAAAAACAACGATCATCAAAGCGCTCACAATCCTCTTTGAGAGAGCAAAGCTCGCTTTCGCACTCGCGGCACCAACCGGTCGCGCCGCGCAACGGATGTCGCAAGTAACCGCAGCCCCAGCGAGCACCATTCACCGACTGCTCAAGTACGATCCAACCACATCCGACTTTGTCTATAACGCGCGCAATCCCCTCCCCTACGACGCGCTCATTATCGACGAAGCCTCGATGGTCGATATCATGCTCGCACGCGACCTCTTCGCAGCGATTCAGAAAAAAACGATCCTTATCCTTGTTGGCGATAAGGACCAACTTCCCTCTGTCGGACCAGGTCGCGTGTTCGGCGACCTTGTAAGCTGCAAAGATATTCGGGTCGTCGCACTCTCAAAGCTCTTCAGGCGGGCTAACGAATCAGCGATCAACTCGGTCGCCTACATGATCAACACCGGAGAGGTACCCTCAATTCCAACACCTGACGGGGTTACAAAATCTGACGCCTACTTCATTCAACGGGACGATACCGAGGAATCCGGTCGCCTTATTGAGAGCCTCGTCGCCGACCAGATACCGAAGAAGTTCGGATTCTCTGGCGCTGAGATTGCTGTTCTGACGCCGTCAAATCGGGGCCCCGTCGGAACGATAGAGCTCAACAAACGGATTCAAGAGAAGCTCAATCCACGAGCCTCCCATACCGAGGATGAGATCCTTGAGATCGGTGAGATGACCTTCAGAGTCGGCGACCGAGTATGTCAACGGGTCAACAACTACAAGATCGATCCATCCGGAGTATTTAACGGCGACATGGGTACTATCTACAGCGTTAACCGTGAGGAGCAACGACTCACCGTTGAGCTGTGGGATGGACGTCTCATCGAGTATCCGCGGGGCGAGATCGGACAGCTCTCTTTAGCCTACGCCGTCACCGTTCACCGCTCGCAAGGGATGGAGGTTCCGTGCGTGGTATTTGCGATCGATAATTCGCACTTTACCCTCCTTGAACGTCAGCTCGTCTACACCGGTGTCACCCGCGCCAAGAAGCTCCTCATCATCGTTGGATCAAAGCGGGCGCTCGGCATCGCGGCGAAGCGGGCGCAGACGAAGCGGCGATGCACGCTGCTCTTGGAGCGGATCTCCTCTATTCTTCTTCCTAATCAGCCGGAGCTTATTCCGTGGAATGATGGATGAGGAGTTTCCTCGCAAAGGTCGGGGCTATCGCAACCTTTCTGAATACGCACGAGGGGGGCATTCCTGCTCGTCGAGTTTCGCATCGCGTATCGATTTTGCCATAAGCAACCCTATGATGCGCAGGAATGTGCGCACACGGGCAGAAGGTTACGACAATTTCAGGAGCCAGGGCTCTTTTTTGTTCGGGGTGGTCGTGAAATCGAGTGGGCATGGCTCGGTGTTATCCCGACATGAACGTGCACGAGCTACTACTGTCCAATTACGCTTGCATCTAACAGCGGTAATTATCAGTAGTGATTTACTTATTGTGCTATTTCTCGATTGTAAGCCGATAGGGACACCTACGACCACGATCGAGGCCAGTTCAGCGAGGTCATGATTAGTGAGGTCGGTGCCCTGGTCCACAATCAGAGGACGATCTCCCCGCTACTGAAACAGAGCGGAGTACTACCCTCCGAGCTGTCCCTTCCTACCGATAATTCCGACCACACATGCACTCGTTGTTCGTCATCTGAATTCTCAAACACCGACTCATCGAGATGGGTTGAAATTCTCATGAAGTTGCGGTTCTAGGTGACCGAATCTTGTACATTTTCAGGACTCACTCATCGATCTACCTGACCTAGGTATGCTATGCTCTCGACGTCTTGGGTTAGAGTACCTTCCATGAACTTTCCTGACTTTAACACCTCCGGCCTCCTCTTCGAGTTCGCGTGGGAGGTGTGCAATCAGATCGGTGGCATTTACACCGTCATGAAGACGAAAGCTCCCAGCATGGTGGAGCGATGGGGCGACAATTACATTATGGTTGGGCCCTACAACCAGCACACAAGCTCCCTGGAATTTGAAAGGGGCGAAGCGCCCGAGTGGCTGAAGCCAGCTCTGCAACGTCTGACCGCCAAAGGTATCGGGTGCCACTTTGGTCACTGGCTCATCGACGGAGATCCCCAAGCGCTCTTACTTGACTATCAGGCCTGCTACAACTGGCTTGGGGAAACCAAGTACTTCCTCTGGAACGACAACGGCATATCGATCGAGGGACACGACGGCGAGGTAGACGCTGTTGTTGCATTTGGGAGCGCGATATCAGAGCTACTGCAAGCCGTCACCGATACCGTTCACGAGCGCAAGATAGTGGGACACTTCCATGAGTGGATGGCGGGCACCGCGATCCCTCGTATCCGGCACCTTAACCTCCCCGTGTCCACCGTATTCACCACGCACGCCACACAACTTGGACGCTACATCGCCTCCAACGACGCAAACTTTTACTCTAATTTACCCTGGATTAACGCCGACGAAGCCGCGCGTTACTACACCATCTGGAGTAAGTACACGATCGAGAGAGCTGCCGCGCACGCATCACACATATTCACTACCGTGAGTGAGGTAACGGCCCGGGAAGCTGAATACCTCCTCGGTCGTAAACCTGACTTCGTACTTCCGAATGGGCTCAACACGCACCAATTTACGGCCCTCCACGAGTTTCAAAACCTTCACCTCACGTACAAAGAGCGGATTCATGAATTCGTCATGGGTCACTTCTTTCCGAGCTATTCGTTCGATCTCGACAGAACCCTCTATTTCTTTACAAGCGGACGGTACGAGTACCTTAATAAGGGAATGGATATCTTCATCGAATCGCTCGCGCAGCTTAATGAGCGACTCAAGTTGATGCCCAAGCCCCCTACCGTTGTGGCGTTCATCATCACCAGGGCTCCAACCAAGAACCTCAACGTAACATCTCTTCAGAACCACCTCCGTTTTGAGGATCTCAAAGCTACGTGCCGCGATCTTGAGCAGAATCTCTCACAGCGGCTCATCGACGCGACCGCGCGTGGTCGTATGCCAACCTTCGAGGAGCTCTTTCCACACGATGTCCAGGTTCGACTGAAGCGAGCCATGCTCGCTCGCAAAACAACGCAGTGGCCTCCTATCGTGACTCACGATATGTGGAACGACGCGGACGATCAGGTATTGCGCCACCTTCGCCACCGCAACCTTGTGAACGCTCCAGGAGATCCCGTTAAGGTTGTATTCCATCCTGATTTTGTGACGCTCTCGAGCCTCTTCAGCCTCGACTATGAGCAGTTCGTACGCGGGTGTCACATGGGAGTATTCCCGAGCTACTACGAACCGTGGGGATACACCCCTCTTGAGTGTCTCGCGCTCGGCCTTCCAACCGTCACCACGGACCTGAGCGGCTTCGGCGCCTACGTTGAACGCCACGTTCCCGACGCGCTTCAGAACGGAACCCTGGTGCTTAACCGCTCACGGCAGAGCAATCAGGAGACGATTGATCAACTCGCCTCGTACCTGCACAAGTTCTGCGACCTCAACCGAAGGGAGCGTATCGCTCTTCGTAACAGAGCTGAGCGCCTCACCGAACGGTTCACCTGGGATGTGATGGCGGCCCACTATCACCAGGCTCACGGGGCGGCGCTTCAGTGCATTGAGTCCCCCCACGCGCTCTCCCAAACACCGCCCACTCCCCCCACGGAGCCGGTCAATGCGGATCAGGTCAGCCAGGGGCCTATTCCCTCAACGAGTTCGCTCGGCGACAAGCCCCGCTCGAAGCAGGGAGGAGAGCGTCCACTCACTGCGATACACGCCCGCGCCGCTAAAAAAGCTCGCTAACCCCGCGAAACAACTCGCATCTAACTTTTGCCTTAGCGCCGATTTATCGACACAATAGACGGGATGTCAGCACCTAAGGCCCTAACACCAGAGATCCTCTCCCCCGTCGGGAATTGGGATATGCTGCGCGCCGCCGTTCACAACGGGGCTGACGCTGTATACATGGGGATGCCGGGGTTCAATGCCCGGGGTCGAGCCCCTACCCTTGAGCTCGACGAGTTGAGAGCGATGATCGAGTACGCGCATCTCTATGGGATGAAGGTGTTCCTTGCGTTCAATATCCTCATCTTTGAGCGTGAGCTTCAGGACGTAATCGACTCACTCAGTGATGTAATCCCCCTTCGGCCGGACGCCTTCATCGTACAGGATCTCGGTGTCGCGGCGCTTATTCGGCATATGGCGCCAGATCAAGCGGTTCACGCCTCGACCCAGATGACCGTTACCAATCCGGAGGCGATTACCCTCACGGAGGATCTCGGGATGGAACGATACGTGCTCGGGCGAGAGGTATCGATTCCTGAGATGGCAAAGATAAAAGCCGCTACCTCAAAGGAGCTGGAAGTTTTTGTACACGGTGCGCTCTGTGTTTCGTATTCCGGACAATGCCTCACCTCGGAGAGTCTCGGTGGGCGCTCCGCAAACAGGGGACAGTGCGCTCAGTCGTGTCGCCTTCCGTACGACCTGATCGTTGATGGAGAGAAGCAAGAACTCGGAGAGAAGCGCTACCTCGTCTCACCGCAAGATCTCTGCGGATTAGAAGATGTGCCGCGACTTGTGGAACTCGGAATCGAGTCGTTTAAGATCGAGGGACGCTTGAAATCCCCGGAATACGTCGCTACGACAGCCCGTGCGTACAAAGAGCGGAGCCTCGGCCACCTCTCGCCCTCTCAGACTCGCGCCAAACAAGATCAGATGGCCCGCGTCTACTCTCGTGGATTTTTCAACGGGTGGTTTGATGGCGTCAATCATCAGAGACTCGTTCCAGCGCACCTCAGCAGCCATCACGGACTCTATCTTGGGGCGGTATCCGCCATCTCCTCCGAGGATGTCCTTATCGATACCGAGGGTCCGATCGAAGCTGGGGACGGACTCGTCTTCGTCGACCACACCTCGAGAGATGAGCTCGGCTCAACCGTCTTCGGAATTCGTTCAGACAAGAGAGGGGCTCGCGTCTCTTTCAGTCGATCCTTCTCCCTCGGAAAGGTTCGTGAAGGAATGCATGCGTATCTGAACAGCTCCCCTCACCTTGAGGCGGAGGTCCGCAAGACCTTTACCGATAAGAGCCTCTTGAAAAAGATCCCTATCACGATGAGGATCGCGGGAACCGTCGGGGAACCGCTTGTTGTTACGGCGACCGACATCGATGGTAACGTCGCGACCGCGATCTCTAGCGCCCCACTTCAACAGGCGGCTCGTGCTCCACTCTCAACCGAGAGTCTTCGCGCTGAGCTTGGAGCGCTCAGCGGGACTGTTTTTGCCCTCTCTGAGATCACGAACGACCTTGCTGGAGCTTACTTCCTTCACAGTAAGGAGCTTAAGGAGATCCGTCGTTCTCTATGTTACGACATTGAACGGCAACGTTTGAGCCGTTCCCCAATCGTGGTTCGCTCGCGCGAAGAGATGGATGGGTGGATTCGCCGACATCACGCTCCCAAACTCTCCGCTGATAAGGCTCGCCTCAACGTCCTCGTTCGTGAGATAGCGCAGCTTGAGGGGCTCGATAATCTCCCAATCTCCACGATATTTCTCGATTTCGAGTTCGGAAAGGAATACGGACCTGCCGCTGCGCGCGTTCGCGCCATGGGATACAAGGTGGGGATCGCTACCACTCGAATCCTAAAACCGGGAGAGCTCGCGCACCTCAAGGTGATTGAGCGCATTCAACCTGAGGAGGTTCTCGTGCGTAACCTCGGCGCGCTTGAGTATCTAAGAAGAAGTGGACTCACACTCATCGGTGACTTCAGCTTAAATGTCGCAAATTCTCTCTCAGCCTCATACCTCCTCTCCAAAGGGCTTTCGCGCCTCTGTCCAAGCTACGACTTGAACGGTGAGCAACTTCTGGAACTCGCGTCATCATGCGACGGGTCGAAACTTGAAGTAACCGCGCACCACTACATCCCCGCCTTTCACATGGAACACTGCGTCTTCGCAGCCTTCCTCTCCAAGGGATCAAGCTACCGAGACTGTGGACGACCATGCGAGAAGCATCGGGTCGAGCTGCGAGACTCAAAGGGAGCGCTCCATCCCCTTAAAGCGGACGCCGAGTGTAGGAACACTATGTTTAATGGCGTTCCGCAATCAGCGGGCACCTTGATTCCAGACCTTCAAACACGGGGGGTCAGAACGTTCCGCGTGGATGGACTCTTCGAGGACCCTGCTATCCTTCGGGCAAAGATAGAGGCGTACGCGGACGTCCTATTCAACGGGGTGCCGGTCCCTCTCGCGATGGGTACGCTCGGCATGAGTGACCGGTACGGTGTGACGAACGGACAGCTCTATAACATTCGGGGATACCAGGATCGAAAGAAGGATTTCGCTCCCATGACGACTCTCGCGTCCGCCGCAGACCCTGGTCTCCACGCAATCATCTCGCGCAGCTAACAGCGCCCGCTCCCCACATACGTTCAGAAAACAGGAGTAACTCGGTGTGGAGGTGTAGACGTGCTGTATGGCTCCTCCACAACGCACTATCTTCGATCCGGACTCTCCTCACAAACGCTTCTTGGAGCGATACCGCGGCTCGCCGGGATTTCCGTGGACAAGCGCCCAACCATTTGCCAGATTCCATACACATGACATCCCAAACTCGTATCGTCGTTAAACTTGGAACTCAGGTCGTCGTGGATCAGGCCAGCGGTATGCCGGCGCTCGAGCGATTAGGTGCCATCATAAACGACATAGCTAAACTCAAAAAGGCGGGTCACGAGGTTATCCTCGTCTCATCAGGTGCGGTTGGCATGGGTCGTCAGGTGCTCAATATCATGGGCCCGATCGATCTCCCCCGAAAACAGGCGTGCGCCGCGGTGGGACAGTCTCGTCTGATGGCGCTCTACGATCAGCTCTGCAAAACGGTAGGACTTACCATCGCGCAGCTCTTGGTTACATCACTATACTTCACCAACCGTGGAGCCTACCTCAACCTCAAAAATTCCTGCGAACAACTCCTCGAGTTAGGAACCCTTCCGATCTTTAATGAGAACGATGTTGTTTCGGTCGCTGGAATTAGAGACACCGACACCAAAACCGAGCGACGGAGCTTTGACGACAACGATAAGCTCTCGGCCCTCGTCGCGGGCAAGCTCTCAGCGAATACGTTGGTGATCCTCACCAACGTCGATGGGGTATTCACCGATAACCCCGAGACAAATCCCTCCGCGGAACCGGTACCGCGAATCGAAACCCTCAACCATCTCTCATCTATCTCATGCAGTGGAAGATCAACGATGGGAAGAGGTGGAATGTATTCAAAGCTTGAGGCAGCCAAGATAGCGGCGTTGTGCGGCGTGACCACCATCATCGCCTCCGCGACGCGCGCAAGTCCAATTACATCCGCCCTTACGGGTACGGTGGGGACAACGATCGCCATCGACACCACCACAAGGACCTCTCCCCTTTCCGGTCGGGAGCGATGGTTCGGTCTCTCCTCTGGATTCGCTGGCGTTGTTACTATCGACAGGAAGGCGAGAGAGAGCCTTGAACACGGTAACCACAGCCTCCTCCCCGTGGGAGTAACCGCTGTAGATGGTGATTTCGTGGTTGGAGATGTCATCAGTATCGTCGACACGAGCGGGCAAGAGATTGGCCGCGGAATCGCGGGGCAGAGATCGGTATCGCTCCGAAAGGTCGCGGGCATGAGAACCCAACACGCAAAGGGCATTCTCTTGGCGGATGAGAAGGAGGAGGTCGTCCATCGAGACAATCTCGTACTATTTTCGGAGGCCGCAGATGTTGCGTGAATCACTTCGGATTCTGAAAGAGGGCTCTCACGAGCTGCGTCTTCTTTCGGGCGACACTCGATCTCGCATGCTTCGCGTTCTCGCTGACTCCATCTCGGCGAATATCCCCCTTCTGCTGGATGAAAACGCTAAAGACGTCGATGAGCACTCGGTGACGCTCTCTCCAACGCTCGCGCAACGCCTCAAGCTGACCAACGATAAGATTCACACCCTTGTGGCGGGCTTGCGAGCGCTCGAAGGACTCAAGGATCCCCTCGGATCGATCCTGTTCCGAACCCAACTTGATGAGAGGTTAGTGCTTGATAAGGTCACCATCCCCCTCGGTGTTGTGTGTGTCATCTTCGAATCTCGCCCTGACGTCTTCTACCAGGTGCTCGGACTCGCGCTTCGAACCGGCAATGGCGTGGTGCTCAAAGGAGGACGTGAGGCGACTCTGTCTAATCGCGCAATGTTTCAGGTCGCCCAGAAGGCTCTGGAGCGCGAGGGACTTCCACGCACGTGGTTCTCGCTCATAGAGGGGCGGGAGTCAGTAGAGGAGCTCCTGCACCACGACGATCTCGTCGACCTTGTTATCCCCCGCGGGTCAAATGAGTTCGTACGTCATATTCAGGCGACGTCACGCATCCCCGTGCTCGGTCACGCCTCGGGGGTTTGTCACCTCTACGTTCACGCCTCGGCAAATCTCGCGCAAGCGATTGAGGTGATCGTTGACGCGAAGACACAGTATCCCGCGGCGTGCAACGCGGTGGAGACCATTCTGGTTGATTCCGCGATCTCTCAATCGTTCCTGCCATCCCTACACCAGACGCTCACGCAAGCGGAGGTGATCGTGCGAGGATGCGCCACAACGGCAAAGATTCTCGGCACCACCGACACCGTCAGTGATAGCGAGTGGGATACTGAATATGGATCTCTTACCGTGGCGATTAAGGTCGTCAACTCGTTCGAGGAAGCGGTCATCCATATCAACCGCTTCGGGTCACATCATACGGACGGAATCTTGGCTCAAGACGCCGAGGTGTGTGAGCGATTTGCTGCGGCAGTTGACTCGGCGAGCGTATTCATGAACTGCTCAACACGGTTCGCGGATGGATATCGATTCGGTTTCGGAGCGGAGATCGGAATCGCCACCGGAAAGGTACACGCGCGGGGGCCGGTTGGCATGGAGGGTCTCCTTACCTACAAGTACATCTTACGAGGGGATGGTCAGATCGTCGCGACCTACTCGGGCGAGCACGCGAAAGCCTTCACATCACCCGCGGAGGTGCACTACAAACAGGAATCCTAATTTTCTAGTGTCCGGCATGCCGGAGTAAAATTACTATCCAACGCGACGTTTCTGCTCTTGCACCGCATCCTCCTGCACGGGAGCGTTCCTTGGTAGCTCAAGCTTCCGCATACGAACCAAGAGATCCTCAATCAACGTGCGATTCGCTGAGAGGAGGTCAGCAAGAATTCCGAGCACAAACATCTGAACGGCTACCATGATGCACACACCGCCGATCACGACAGATTGCACGAGTCCGGTACCCTGGCCCTGACGAACGATGTAGTAATAGAAGAATCGAGAGAGGAGGAATATCCCCGGCACAAGGAACAAGCCAGAGAACAACATGAATGTGCGAAACGGTCGGTAGAGGGTCACCATCCGAAGAATAGTAGCGCCGGATTTGCGGACCTTCGCGGAGATACTCGTGATAAGGCGAGAGTCACGAGTCTTAGCGTTGACGGTAATCGGCACCCACTCGATATCAAGTCCCTTTTGATGGGACTGAATGAGGGTATCGACGGTATAGGTGTAGTTGGTCAGGACATGAATCTTAAGGAGAGCGTCCCGACTATAGGCGCGGAACCCGCTCACAGCGTCCTTCACAGGCAATCCGGTAAGGGATTGTATCACACCACTGCCGAGCACCTGAAGACGCTGCTTTAGCCACGAAAACTCCTGAACCTTTCCAGGGGCTCGATCACCGATAGCGATGTCAGCCCTCCCCTCTACGATCGGTCGAACCAGTTCCGCGATGTAGCGAGAGGGATATTGATTGTCACCGTCGGTATTCACCACGATATCGGCGCCCTGCTTCAACGCGTTATCAATGCCCGCTCGAAACGCGCGCCCGAGCCATCGACGATTAACGCGGCCCGCTGATACGATATGGTGAACTCCAAGAGAGCGCGCAACCTTAACGGTGTTGTCCGTCGAGCCATCATCGATAATCTGATACTCAATGACATCGATGCCCGGTATATGTCTCGGCATCCCCTCAAAGACGAGCGGGAGGGTCTTCTCTTCATTAAAGCAGGGAATCTGGATGATGAGCTTCACGGGCGGTTCCTTTACGCCCTATATCCTACACCAACGCCCTCTCGTACTCACCCCATCAAAGAATGTTTTTGGATAGATGTGGATCAAGGGCACACTTACGATGCACATGAGGTGCTAGGACACCTAAATAACTGCAATAGTTATATAAACCTACCTTCGGCAGTTGCGGGTCTGAAAATGGCGCATCTGACTACAATCACTTTGTCTTTTGAATGTTCGGTGCTCACCCTGACGGTCCCAGGGTTGCGCCTTTCGAAAAGTTCAAAATACTTCGTGCTTGTAGCCATCTGCACCATTTTCACCCCCCTTAACTGCCGAATGTAGGATAAAGTTTCCAGACAGAGCACCCGATTATGCTCTGGTTATCGGGGCGTATTGGCGTGAGGCTTGGGATGGCCCCCGGATTATTCCCTGTCCCAGTGCATCTCCCAAACTCCTCCGATGCGCCGTATGCACTCCTCCCACGCCGGCGCCTCCGCGGCCGCGCACCGGTTGGCGATCTCCTTGCGAACGGCCTCCCAATCGATGTCGTTCAAAACGATAAACTTGTTTGAGGGTGCCTGACCTGTAAACTCAAGGAATTCAGGGGTCGCCACCTGAAAGGTAACGATGTCTGTCTCGCTTGAGTCCTCCGCTCCGATCTCAGCTTCCACGGATACGTGACAGTCCTTTGGATGCGAAGCGAGCGAGCTCCAATCAGAGAGATCTCGGCTTGTAAGTGAGCGAAGAACGGGTCGCATAGTAATCCCCACCAAAGTAGGTATGTGGGCGGATGCCCTTACTTGAGATGCTCAATACCCCTCCAGGGTACGCCCCGACGATCTCCACTCTCAACAGAAAGTTTTTCCCGAGCATTTACAGCGACTTAAAGCAGGTTTGACCTGTCTTTGAATCGCCCTGTGATTATGGACGGGCGGGCTATGACCGCCCGTAAGGATCGCCAACCTTGATGAGGAATTTTATTTCACCCAGGTCGGCCAACCTTACGGGCAGTCAGAGACTGCCCCTCCATGCCCGCAACTACATCGTCGATCTGCCGATACGCGGGCATGACCATTCTGAAATACAGCAATCGTATCGCCGTGTGATTATGGACGGGCGGGCTATGACCGCCCGTAAGGACCGCCAACCTTGATGAGGAATGTGGATTCATAGAGGTGGTTCAACTGCACGGGCGGTCAGAGCCCTCCATGCCCGCAACTACATCGTCGATCTGGCGACACACGGGCATGACCATTCTGAAATACAGCAATCGTATCGCCTGTGATTATGGACGGGCGGGCTATGACCGCCCGTAAGGATCGCCAACCTTGATGAGGAATTTTATTTCACCCAGGTCGGCCAACCTTACGGGCAGTCAGAGACTGCCCCTCCATGGCCGCAACTACATCGTCGATCTG
>JBDLRS010000068.1:0-10346 GCA_039799965.1 Pseudomonadota bacterium | reverse complement strand
AACTGCCAGAGTCGTTGCGTCCCGATGAGAGGCGGCGTAGCCGCCTCTTTTAGATTCAACGAGCGTGCAGGACTGTGACGGGAGCAGCAATTCTTGTCCAAGCCTCGTGAGGGGAT
Organism: Pseudomonadota bacterium; assembly: GCA_039799965.1. Lineage (GTDB taxonomy): Bacteria > Bdellovibrionota_C > UBA2361 > UBA2361 > OMII01 > OMII01. The sequence continues at coordinate 10,230 of JBDLRS010000068.1, read as the reverse complement.
CTTGTGGGATGGTATCGGACGATACTAAGGCCAGAAAGCGTAGCTAACGGCGCCACAACCCCTCCGCATTAAATTCAACCGTGAGAACCGCGTAAGCGCTCAAACGGTGGTGGGTTCGTAAGGGCTTGGGCAATAGGATGTGCGTCTTGCTCGGGCGCCCTGGACATCAATGATAATGGTCGCCTGCGCGCGAACAACTTCAACGACAACAGGAACTCGAACAACTGGGCTTTGGGCTCGCCGCTCTCCCCGGAACTGCTGTCTCCCCCTTTTTTACCTCTGCCGAACGCTCTTTATCCACCCTCCAAGCATGCGTCCTATCTCATCAAGCCGTTCTTGGAGTGGTACGACCTTCTTCAATTGAAGGACCTTTATATCGACTGTAAGTCGGATAAACATCCGCAGCATATCAACGTCTGCGGCAAGACGAGTCAACTTCTGCGCTCTCTGCTCAAGAGGCAGGTATCCCGCATGAACAAAACCCTCTAACATCTGAAGAGCGGTTGTCTCAACACGGCTCCAGAGGCTGTATCGCTCCATCTTCGGTATGCCTTTTTGAAGGTCGTGTAGCGCTCGGTAGAGCTCATACGTTTTAGTGATGATGGGAATGTCTAATTGCTGCATAATCCTCCTCTTGTGACAATCTGCTCTACTATATTCGACGAGATGATCTCTCCCGAGCGCCTTTTTGAAGCGTGGTACGAGTTTAGGAAGGGAAAGGGTAACCGCTGCGATGTTCAGGAGTTTGGTCGGCACGCGGAAAAGCACATCTTTCGATTGCACCGGGACCTTGCGTCAGGGGCGTATCGGCACTCACCCTACGAGTCCTTCTTTGTGCACGACCCAAAGAGGCGACACATTAGAAAGGCTTGTGTGCGCGATCGTCTCGTACACCACACGCTCCACATGACCCTACGCCAGATCTATGAGCCACGGCTCTACAGCGGCGTCTATTCAAATCGCATCGGCAAGGGCACCCACCGGGCGGTAGATGCGTTGCAGCGCGCAGTTTGGAAGGTGAGCAAAAACCTTACACGCCCCTGCTGGGCGCTAAAATGCGACATCAAGCGCTTCTATGATTCAGTTGATCACGAGATACTCAAGAGGACTCTGGCGAGAGTAGTTCATGATGACCGAGCGCTTAATCTCTTAGGGCACGTTATCGATAGCTTTCACGTGGAGGGTTCTGTTGGAAAAGGTGCTCCCATCGGAAACCTCACCTCTCAGATATTTACCAACATCTATCTGAATGATTTTGACCAGCACGTGAAGCACTCGCTTGGAGTAAAGCACTATCTCCGGTTTGCTGACGACTGCCTCTTCATTGCCCCTCATCGACAGGAGTTAGAGGAGCTGCTACCGAAGATTGAAGAGTTTTTAGCCGTACGGCTTAAGCTAGCGCTTCACCCTGACAAGGTAAGCATTCGACCACTCAATCACGGTATCGACTTCTTAGGTATCGTGGTGCATCCATTCCACCGCACGCTCAGAACAACAACCAAGCGCAGGATGCTTCGAAAGCTGGCCGAAAGGCACGGGGAGGCGTTTAGAGGGGAGATTGATTCAGACTCACTTCATCAGTCGCTTCAGTCGTATCTTGGGATTTTGTCGCATGTTGATGGGCATGGGCTCTCCACGCTTCTTAAAAACGGATTTTCTCTACTCTCTACGTAGGCGGCTTCGTGATCGGAGGGATCTGCAATTACGAGTGTTCAAGGGCATGGTCTATTACTGCAACAGCCGGTCCTTCGTCACACGCAGACTCACGGGGATTGCGTCGAGGAATATAGGCTTCCATGAGCTGCGCCGTTAGCTTTGCAAGCTTCGGTTCATTGTAGGAGATATCTTCTCCATCGACAAAGACTCGGATATCACCTGAAGAAAGGTATTCCTCTCTGAGGGTTGCAGTCGTTGGTCCATGTTGTTTCCCACGCGCATTCCCCAGAATAACGATTCGGTGCAGTAGGGAACGGCCCGAAGCATCAGCGCCAAAAAGGTCATGGAGCCACGAGGTCGTCCGTTTCTTCAGGAGTCTCGCAAGAGCTCCGGCGGGACTGGCGCTGCCGCCTTCAAGGAGAGGCATGGTGATATCGTTCCCCCGGATGCGAGCGTGTACCGCTGAGACAAATAGCAGGGACAGGGATTGAGCGGCGGGGCCCCAAATGAATGGTAGTGCGGATGTGTGTAGCGTCGTGCCCCGTATCCCTACGATAGGCTTACTGCTCCTGGGCGCATGAAATACGGCTCGTTCCAGACCCTTTCTTCGGGTATGGCAGTGTGACGTTTTCCTTGTAATTCTTGCAAAAAGACCAGGGGCTTTACCTCTCAGAGGTACTAGAGTGCGGGAAGCTCTGTGGAGGGATGATATAAACAAGCGTCACTCATGTTTCGTTGCACTTTTGTCACTGCACGCGTACGCACCGGTGCCGGTGCCGGTGCCGGTGCAGGATAAGGATGAGGGGAGAGATAAGGAAGGGGAGCGGATAGCCAAGAGGCTATGAACTGCGATAGGGCTATTTCCGGGGCATGATAGTCACGAGATCGAGCGTCTCTCTCACTACCCCCGCTGCAAATCCTTCCTGAGGATATTCGTCATGATCTCACTCGTACCTCCCCCAATCGGCATGAGACGAAGGTCGCGCCACCATCGTTCAGGAAGAAACTCGGTGGTGTAGCCGTATCCGCCGTGAATCTGAATCGCTTTGTCCGCTATCCAGACAGCGTCGTCGCACACCATGCGTTTTGCCGCCGCTACGAGAGGGCGACAATCGCGCCCCGAAGACAATTCATCCAGCGCGCGGTGGGAGAGCGCCTCGCCAAGCGCGATCCGACGTTCCATCTCCCGCATGTATCCCGCGATATCGGAGAACTCGTGGAGCTTCTTGCCGAACGCTTTTCGCTCGCCCGCGTATCGAGTAGCCGCGTGAAGGCACATCTTCGCTCCAGCAAGGGAGGTGAGGGTGAGCATCAATCTTTCCCAGTTAAGATTAGAGGCAGCTTGCCCCCAACCTTCACCCACGTTGCCAAGAACGCAGGATTCGTCGACCTCGACATCCTCAAAGGAGAGCTCCGCCGTGTCGGACGCGTGCCACCCCAGCTTGTGGAGGGTCTTTGAAACTTTGAATCCCTTCGACTTCGTATCAACGACGAAGGTGGTAAACCCCTTGTAGCCAGCGTTCGGATCGGTCTTGGTGAGAACGAGGATGAAATCAGCGCGCGCGCCGTTTGTGATGAAGGTCTTTGAGCCGTTTATCTTCCACTTCGAACCGTGCTTCGAGGCGATCGTTCGAATGCTCGCAAGATCGCTTCCGGCGCCCGGTTCAGTAAATGCGTAGGCGCCAATCGCCTCGCCAGTCACCGCTTTGGGGAGCCATCTCTGTTTAGCCGCCTCCGTTCCGAACTTCTCAAGGGCGTGACTGATAACGAGGGAGTGCATATTTACCCCAACGGTCAGCCCCACCGACGCGAGCTCTCCAAAGGTCTCACACCACGCTCCCGCCATCTTGTAGTCGCCACCGACACCACCGTACTCCTCAGAGATGAGGAGCCCGAGGTATCCCTGATCCCCGAGCAGTTTGAAGACGTCATTCGGGAAGAACCCGTCCTTCTCCCATTTGGCGACGCACGGGATCAGCTCTTGCTGAACGAGCTTGGTGACAGAATCTATGAACGCCTCGTGCTCGTGGTAGTAGGGAAGTGCTTTCATTGAAGTCTCTCAGCGATAACCTCAGCGATGTCTCGAACGTCGAGCTTCGCGTCGTTATTAGTTAGTTTAACCCCGTCCTCCATCATCTGCATACAGAAAGGACACGCGGTGGCCACTGTGGAGGCCCCAGTTTCAGCGGCTTCGGCGGCGCGAACGGAGTTAACTCGCTCTCCTATCTTGAGGTCCATCCAGAAATGTCCTCCGCCGGCGCCGCAGCATAGTCCCTTTTCACGACTTCTCTCCATCTCAAGGATCTTGAGACCCTTGACCGCCTTAAGAGTTTTTCGGGGTGCTTCATATTCGTCGTTCACACGCCCGAGGTAGCACGGATCGTGGAAGGTGACCTCTTTTAGCGCCTCCTCTTTCAAGGGAAGTTTATCGGCTTCAAGGAGTCTACGCAGAAGCACCGAGTGGTGAATGATCTCGGGCTGTCGTCCCTCACCGAGATTTCCGAATTGAGGATACTCATTCTTGATCGTGTTGAAGCAGTGTGGGCAGTTCGCGACGAGGGTCTTGAACGACACTGACTTAAGGAGCTCGATATTCTGCTTCGCGAGGGTCTGGAAAAGATTCTCCTCTCCAAGCCGCCGCGCTGGATCTCCAGAGCATCCCTCCATGGTTCCAAGTATGCCGAAGGAGAGTCCGGCTCGATTCATGATAGTGACCAACGATTTCGCGATCTTCTGCTTGCGAGGATCGAACGCGGAGACGCATCCAACCCAGTAGAGGTAATCAACGGAATCTCCTGGTTGAAGTTGCTTCACATCGAGACCATCGATCCACTTCACTCGTTCCTCTTGAGGTCCGTACGGATTGGCGCGGCTCTCAAGGGAGCGAAGGGTCGCTTGCGCCTCGTGGGGAAGTTGTCCCTCCATCATCGTCATATGTCGGCGATTGCCCACGATCTGATCGACGTGGTTGATGCCGACCGGGCAAGCCTCTACGCACGCGAGGCACGTGTTACAGCTCCAAAACGTCATCGGGTCCATAACGTCACCGGCTATCTTCGCGTCAGCCGAACCTCCGAGTGAGCGCACGGAGTTTTGCACGAGCGGATTCTGCGCTCGATAGGTTCCGGCGGCGTTGAATCCGTTCTCCGTTCGGGTGAGCGAGTTGAACGGAAGTGTCACGTTCTCCATGAGTGCCCGATCGAGCCCGAGTCCTGGATTAAATCCACTTTGTGGGGGAAGAGCGCCTTCCGCTTGCAGCGCGTGCGCGTGATTACGGGTGTCGAGGATGACCCACTTCGGTGAGAGTGGTTTCCCCGTTATGTAAGCGGGGCATACCTCTTGGCATCGACCGCATTGGGTGCACGCGTCCAGGTCGAGCAGGTTCTTCCACGTGTAGTCCTTGATCGTTCCCAAACCGAGCGCGAACTCCTCGCCCGTTTCCATGAGTTTCTCGATATCTCTGATGAATGGCAGCGCTCCCTTCGGTCGCTCCGTTCGGGCAAAGAAGAGGTTTAAGGGGCTCGAAACCGTATGGAAGAACTTCGTGTAGGGAACGAGCGCGACGAAGCTGTACACTGTGAGGGTATGGAGCCACCACATCACGAAGTGGATCTCTTTTGTTCTCTCAACGGAGAGGAACCAGACGGATTTGGCGAAAAGCCACCCGATAGGAGAATAGAGTTGCCATGGGTCGTTGGTAGCGTGAATGCGCAGCCCCTCAAGAGCGAAACCCTGAACGACAAGCACCGCGAGCATTACGAGGATAAACGAGTCGTTCGGACTTACATGAACCGCGTCCGCTTTTTGCATAAAGCGGCGGTAGCCAAAGTAGATCACTCCGGCGAGCAGCAAGATGCCAAAGACGTCGCTGAACATCGTGACCCACAAGTAGAACTGTCCTTGGTAGATCTTGATCCCGAGGTCGTGATGAATGAACACCATCGTTGTCGTGAAGGTGAGAACGAGGAATCCGAAGTAGACGAGTAAATGGGCGATAGCCGATCCGCTCTTGCCGCGACTCACTTTGCGTTGCAGGAAGCCGTGTTGGATAAGATCATTGAGACGCCACCACCACTGCCCGAGGCTCTCGGGAGAGGGGCGTCCGGAGCGCCAGAAGAGGGTGCGTTGTAAGATGCCGTTCACGCCGATGGCAAGGGCAACAACTAAAAGACCGTACAACGCTACTATGTTCGGTAGCGTGTTAAGATTCCACATGATTTCGCGAGTTGGTGTCATACTGAGTAAGTTAGTATTATCAGGGACTTCGCACCAGCTACCTTGTCACACTCTGGTACCATGTACCGAGACGAAGTCCGTTGCGGTGTCGTTTACGCTACGACCCTGCTAGTAGGGTGTACCTAGGTAGAGACCCGCGTAGAGAGCCCGGCCCCATACTCTGGTACCATGTACCGAGACGAAGTCCGTTGCGGTGTCGTTTACGCCTACGACCCTGCTAGTAGCGTGTACCTAGGTAGAGACCCGCGTAGAGAGCCCGGCCCCTCATACTCTGGTACCATGTACCGAGACGAAGTCCGTTGCGGTGTCGTTTACGCTACGACCCTGCTGGTAGGGTGTACCTAGGTAAAGACCCGCGTAGACAGCCCGGCCCCTCATACTCTGGCACCATGTACCGAGACGAAGTCCGTTGCGCCGTTGTCTACGCTGCGCTTACCCCCTGTCAGTACAAAGCACCTAGCTAGCGACCCGCGTAGTGAGCCCGGCTGACAGCGGTTCGTTTATGGGGCAGATGCCAGCGGTTGCCGGCTTGAAATCCGAGATTCTATGAGTTCGTTGCCGGAACTCCGGTAATGGGGCGGTTTTTGGCCGTGCTTGGGTGTGTAAGTACCTCATTTTGAATGGCTTTAAGACGCTGGTGCTTCTCGTTGACAACTGCACATCTCGGCACGACAATAAAAGAATGCGTATGGGTAGGCCCAAATTCCCCCTCCAAGCATCTTCTCTAGTAGTTCCCCGATTCTGGTACCTCATCGGGCAGGTCACGAGTGTCAAAGTTATTGCTCGCCGCTAAGCCAGGATCTACACAATATGATTAGCGAACCGTACCCCTCGATAATTATCCTCTATCAGAGCTTGCCGCTGCTCATGGCGGTATCGGGCTATCTCTTTTTTATTGTAGCCTCGTTGGCGATTGCCCGAAGTCGAACGGCCCGTCTTCAGGAGATGGTTGAGCTGGAGGCATTTGGGGCGATGATGAGCGTCTCGATCATCGAGGACTCTGAACGGTACCTGTTGTGCACTCAGATGGGTCGACTCTGCTCTTCATTCGGCGCTGGCTTTTGCCTTGCCTTCCTGACTGGGGATATCTCAAAGCTTGCGGGGGAGGGCACGGAGCTCACATCGTCGGGCATCGCGCTAGCGGCTTTCTCGGCGGCTGTCGTTATGGTGACGACCTTAGTTGTTGTACAGGTGGCAAAGGCGTTCACGTTGCAATTCCCCGAAAAGACGATGTGCGTTGTGGCGATGCCGCTCCGGCTGTTTTACCTCCTGGTTGGTCCGATCCTTATGTTCATTCAGAACACCATTAAAGGGGTCTTACATCGATGTCATCTGCGGCTCACAACGGAACGCGATCTCTCGCTCTCTACCGATGATCTGAGCGAAATTATGAAATTTAGCTCAGAGTCCGGGACTATTGAGCAAAATGAGCAGCGACTAATTGAAGGGATTGTGGACTTCACCGAGCGGGTCGTTCGGGAGGTAATGACCCCTCGTAAGGACATCGTCTGGGCGAGAGAGATATCCACCACTGAGGAGCTCATCTCCCTGTGCACTCGCGAAGGTGTGTCTCGAATCCTGATCTGTGGATCCGACTTGGATGATGTAAAGGGGATGATCTTAGCTAAAGACCTTTTGACGTTCATTAACAACCCGGTCACGACGGACGCATGGCGCGCGTTATTGAGAGAGACCTACAAGGTTCCGAACACGAAACCTGTTGATGATCTTTTGCACGAGTTTAGATCCAGTGGGAATCATCTCGCGGTGGTGCTCGATGAGCATGGAGGCGTCGGGGGAATCGTAACCCTTGAGGATCTCGTGGAGGAGATTGTGGGCGATATCTTTGACGAAACTGACTCCGCTTCAGAGCGTGAGCTTGTGATCCGAGAGGTAGGTGGAGAGTGGTTGGTGGACGGATCGGCTGGAATCGATCAGTTGCCTGAATCTTTTGGTATTAAGGAGTCCGAGGGACACTACGACACGATTGCGGGGTATGTCCTATACCACCTGGGCAGGCTGCCCGAAGAGGGAGAGGAGTGCGACATTGGTAGTCTTATCTTCAAGTTCCTTGAGGTGCACCGTCACCGCATCGCTCGTCTCGCGGTTAAGGTCCTCCCAAAGACTGATGAGTCATATAGAGATGAAGACCTTCCCGTTGCTGTAAATGGAGGGGCACGAAGCCCACGAAAAACAGCGGGATAGCCCAGATCGACTATCGTGCACGTGGTGGCGATCCCAAGCGTCAACGGTACCATCTCTTTGTCAGCCCATCGCAAAACATGCGAATCGCACGGATGTTTGAATCCTTCGCCTGGTCAAGCTCATCCTTAAGGTGTGCGGCCGCAGACCGTTAAGCGTCGGGTATGGACGAGAAATTATCCTAGATTCAGCAGTTAAGGAGGATGAAAATGATGCAGCTGGCTAAAAGCACGAAGTATTTTGAACTTTTCGGAGGCGCAACCCTGGCATCGTCAGGGTGAGCACCGAAAATTCAAAAGACAAAGTGATTTTAGTCAGATGCGCCATTTTCAGACCCGCAACTGCCGAATTTAGGATTATAGCCGCGGTTCATAAATCCCTCATGAGCCGCTGTTCTACCTTCGTTTCTTAAGAATGCCAGGCTGGGACTAGTGACCTATCCAGGCAGGAGCGACACACTATGGATGCTGACAATTTTCAGGGTTTGCCGACAACCGAGGAGCTTACGAGGGACTCCGTTCCGGATTCCGCCTTTCCTTCGGGTTTAACCTCCGTGACACCAGCCCCACCGGTAGATCCATCCTCTATTGAGCCGACCGCCCAAACGGTTGCCGCTCCGATTTCGGAAGCTCCCTCGGCCGGAACTATCGCGACATCTCAGGAGCAGATGGGAATCTCGCCATCGAATAAATCGGACCTCGTGTCACCGATAGAGAGGGTAGCTGGGGTAGAATTGAGTGCTAAAGAAGACACTGTCAAGAGCGGGTCGGGTGTCTCAAGTCTCTCCCACATCCCCGACGGGCCTCGCGTTGATGTGAGTGCGGCCACCGTCGCTCGCATGATGGGAATCGCCTCCACCAGCGATCTCCGCCTTTTGGAGGGCCGGGTGGATCTTCTAACCTCAAAGGTTTCCGCAATCCTCACGAAGATGGATCGATGCCTCTCGATGTTTGGATCAGTGCCCACGGCGAGCGATATCGGAAGGCTGGAGGTACAGGTCGCGGGGCTTAAAGTGATGATGCGGGAGCTCTTAGATGCCGTAGGCGCCCCTGTTAGCTCAGGCAAAGAGCAGGCGGACCGAGCAGCCGCGCAGGAGCAGGCCCGAAAACTCCGCGACGGAATTAAAACGAATACCGAGTCGTAGTCTTTCGTATAAGGAACCACACAATGAGCATAGAACAGAGAGATTCGCGGACAGCGATCTCCCATCAAATTGAAAAGAGCAAAACACGTCAAAAAAGTTACGTCATGGACCTTCGCGTCCAAAGTCCCGCGTCGATGGGGTATCTTGGCGTTGAGGGATTGGATTCAGCGCCAGCGATAGTTCGACTCGCCAAGGTAAAGGGGCTCGACGTAATTGCGATTACCGATTTCTACAGTGGTGAGTTTATCGACCGTATGGTGACCGCGGCAAAGAGCTCTCCCCTCACCGTTATTCCTGGAGTGAGCGTTCGATGTCGAGTGAAGACATGTTCGGATGTCATTATCTCGTGTCTGTTCCCAGAATCGATTGCATCTCGGGGGATCTCCGAATTTCTTCGCGAGCTTCAGGTTCCTGAGGACGCTCGCGGCAATCCCGACTACGTAATAACTGCGTCCATTGATCATCTCCTGCAGTCACTCTCGACGCGTAACGGCATCGCAATTCCAAGTCGGCTCGACAAGACCCCTCATCGTCTGTCGATCATTCCTGAACTCGTCGAGACCTACGGCTTCCGCGCCTTCGATCTCGCATATGCGGATTCGTCTGCATATTTCAAAAAGCGATGGCCCAAGCTTAGATTTCAGCTCTTTACGTTCTCCGACGCAAACGCGCTCGCTCAGATTGGAAGCCGTAACGCGAAGGTAAAAATGCCGACGCCCGGTTTTGAGGGACTAAAAGAACTAATTGATCGGGAGCAGGCTTAAGCCCCGCGCCCACCAGGGGGGTAGTACACTGTACTTTCTCCCCCACCAGAGGTTGGCACACTTTGCTTTTTACAAACAACTTTCCCCGATCTTTCTCGATTATTCCCGGGTATGCCCCGAGAGAATCGTGTCTTCACCGAGAACCACATCTTTGAGATCATCCCCCGTGCTCGGGAGCATCTCCCCATGCCTCCGACTCGTACGTCAAATGAGATAAAACTGGGCATT
>JBDLRS010000067.1:0-24025 GCA_039799965.1 Pseudomonadota bacterium | reverse complement strand
TCTCAATCGTAGTGATGACGAACTCAAGCGCCGTTCGATAGACGTCTAGTTTTTCATAGTCGAGCATACTGCTCTAGTTCGGCAGCGAAGAGATAAAGTTGCTCGTTCGGGTACGTTCACGATTACGTGCACGAGCACGTTCACGTGGAAAGGGCGCTATGTATGGGGAAAAACAAGAGCTTACGTCACCTCTGTACTCGTTGGCACCCACTCCATAACACCACACCCAGAGTACCACCTTGGGGCTCGAGCTCGAAGTGTGTATTCGAGAGGGTATGGATTTAGTTCGGGCGGTTCCTGAATGGAGCCACCCCGTCTTACATCGCTGGAGCGGCTGGTTGGATATCCCGAGCCGCTCGTCGGCACACGTCCTCTAACTTATCAAGCTTTGGCTCAAGCTCTTTCTCAAGGCTCTCACCCACCGCCCACCACGACTGGTAAAGCTGTTGCTGACAGATCTGCTTGCAGGTTTCAGAGATATCTTGCACCTGAGGTGTAATATCGAGCTTTGAGCGCTTCGGCGTTGGTACGAGTTGAAGGAGCGTACCGTACCACTCGAAGAAGGCCCTGAGGGTGTCAACTGCGCTCTTGAGGCGCTTGTTGCCGGTGACCGCATCACCATCCTGAAAACCTTTGCGAGCATCACGGAACTCGAGGAAACACGAGCGAACCACCTGAGACGCGTCCTGGATACGGTCGGCCACATAGTTCTCCGGAAGACCTGTCTCGATGTCAAGAACCTCTCCGGTGAGTTGAGCGGTGCTTTGAGACCACTCCTCGTCTGAGAGCTCGCGACCGTCAATCAAGATACTGGTCATCATGTGCTCTGGATCGATGGACATTTTAAGCAACTCGATCAGGTCGGTAAACCTAGCAACTGAGGTGCAATTGATATCTGTGTATTTACCATTGATACGAACGCGCACCATATGATTTCCCTTCCTTCTTTAAGAGCGACAGCCCTTTATCCCTACGTTCTCTGGCGATAGCCAGGGCGCCTCGATCTACTCACGCATCATATACCCGCGTAGTATGCCGCGAATTTCTGACACCGGCGTTCAAGGTCTTGATAGATGCCCTTCATTTGAGATGCCAGGTCCAAAGGATCGGAACCCTGTAAATTTTCCTTTGAGAAAACAAACATCCTGGTGAGTGCCCCGAGAGGGGCGTGTGTAAGGCCTAACTCCTCGATGAGACGATCTAACTCGGATATCTCCTCGTTGATTTGCTTGAGTTGGCCGGCCGTTATTCCAGCGTCTCGAACGTAGGTTGAAAGGGTATCCATAAGCCCCTGTCCCCGCTCGGCGCACTGAGTAACCTCGGAGAGCCCTCGCAGGTCCTCTCCGACCACATTGAGCTGGCTGGGTCGCCGAGAAGCCTCAAGCGAGAACCCTCCGATATCGTCGAGCCACAACTTACGATAGGCCTTTCGGTACCGGATGAAAGGATCGTTTGAAACACCATTGATCGGAACGAGGTCGCAGAATCCAAAAGAATCGAACTCCGAGCGATAGACGATCACACCTCGCGGATCCGCCAGCTCAGGAGAGACCTCCCGTACCTCTCCGGCAACTCGCGCTATGGCCAGGTGCGCGACGAGCTCCGGCGTGATCATATCGTGGCACTCCGGCTTGCTACACGGCTTATTGGGATTGCATGGCGCGCACCCCAACACCGGCTGAAGGACGATATTTCCCTCACTATATGGCCCCGTCTCAAAGCCAAACGCCGACGCGAGAAACATCGAAACCACAGGAGTACCAACTGCAACCGAGATGTGCATCGGGCCGGTGTCTCCTGTCACCAATACATCACTGAGGCTGAGCATCGCGGCGATCTGTGGGACGGTGGTCTTTCCCGCTACCGAGACGACGTTGGGGGACGCGCATCCCTCAACAATCGGATCGATAATCGCGCTCTCCTTCCCCGCTCCCGTTAACACCACCCGAGCGTTGTGGCGCTCCGTGAGTATCTTAATCATCCTCACAAAGCGGACCGGACTCCATTGCCGCTTGCCCTGGCTCGCCCCAGCTTGCACGGCGATAAGAGGTCCTGAATTGGTAAATCCGGCCTCATCAATCAATCTCTGACAGTGACTGCGGGCCTCCGGCTCCACGTTTATGAGGAGATGGCGAGGATGAGTATCGACATCCGCCGACGCTCGAAACACATCAACGAGATTCAAGGAATTGTATTGCCGGTTCTGATGGAACACAGAGGTAGCGAAGAGCCTCGCCCAATCGGTCTGGATCACCCGATATCCCTCATCATCGGCGGTCCATCCACCGTTGCGCTCTATGCCTATCAGGCTTAAAAGCAACGCAGTGTAGGCGGACGATGACATATTCAGACAGTAGTCGAAGTTCTTAGCCCGAAGCTCGTCGACGACAGTGGTCACATACTCGTAAGCATCGTTTACACCATCTTTCTCCCGAGCGAGGTTCTTAACCACATAATTGAGGTCAATCCCGATAATCTCATCAATGTTTGGAATGACCCTACAGACCTCCTCAAACTGCTTCTCTACCAGCACGGAGATGTGACATCCCGGATTCTCCGCTTTAATGCCAGCGATGGTGGGAGTAGCCTGTAGCATATCGCCAAGACGGGTGATGTTAACCAGCAGGACTCGATTCTTAGTAGGATAGCGTTTTTTCATACGTTTACTTCCTCGCCCCTGATTCTTCGGAACGAATACGAATGATCTGACTCTTTACGTGATGCATAAAAAGAAGCTTTTGCTCGGTTTCTGAAAGCTTTCCTTTGCCCGTCACGATATCGGCGATTAGCCCATCAAGCGCGGGCTCCTCTCCTCGCATCATTGCTCGTTGGCATCGCTCTTTCAGTTCCGGATCGTTTGCCGCCCGTCGAATCATATCTCCCCAAGGACTCGCGCTTTCGCGCTGACGCAACATCTCGTACTTGCTGGCGTAGATCGTGGACAACATCTGTTCCATGCGCCGATCATAGGAGTGATCTCTCATGACACGCGCGCGGGCCCGTTCGCAGATCTGTTTGCGCTCTTCTGGACGCGCGAGGTAATACTCCATCTTCTCGATCATCTCCTCGCGGCTTGAGAAGGTAACAACCTCCGTGCCAACCTCAAGAAGCTCAGGGAGCAGTTGTCGATTATCGCACAACTGAAAGGCCCCGCTGGCGGCAAGTTCAAAGGTACGAGGGTTCACAAAATCGCCACTTGGATCGATGCCATCCCGCTCTGAGCTTGAATGAAGATTCAGATTCACATCGGTAGCGTTGAATATCTTGATGTACTCCTCTGGCTTGATGCGCCGAGACTCTTCCTGCACGAGGCGGTCAAATGGCTTACCGCTCGGCCACTCACTTCCCCATATTTTGAAGGGATAGTTTGCTAACGACGCAAAGGTCTGAACACGATTGTGGTAGCCGGCCCCAACGAAGGAGAACGGGGATCCCCATCGCTCTTTATCTTCTTGGGAGAGCCGAAGAGGCGCATGAAAGTAGGGATCGCACGCCATTGGGAGATAGTGAACCTCTGCGGCACCCGCGGCTTTAATCCTCTCTATGCACTCACCCTTTTGGATCGTGAAGACGAAGTCATAGTACTTAGCCATCTCGCGCCAGTAGGTGAATCGGAGATAATCCTCTGCAAACCACAGGACGGTGATGACGCCGCGGCTGCGCAGCTCGGTCAGCGCCTTCGCTGATATCGGTGCCTGCGCCATACAGATAAGGATATCGATGGGCTTTTCGTGAAATGATTCCAGGAGCACCTGAGAGACAAGATCAACGTAGTGCCCACGCATCGCACCGTGGCGGGCTTCGTTCTTCACGAATTGCTCTAGAAGCATGAAGCCATCATTAAAACCACTCATATCGATTCCACGTACACGCTGCCCCATACGTTGAAGCGCCTGGTACGTATAGGTCGCGGTTGGGAGCGTCCCTCCATGAAATGGCCCCAAAACAGCAATCTTTGGGTGAAGGTCGGTGAATCCGCGCTTCGAGTAGCACAATGATTGCGCTCGCTCAACATACTCGGGGTGAAGGGCGGCCGTTTGGGGGCGCACGAGCAGCTCAGATCCTTCTGCGAGCGCAAAAGTCAGCGTCTCCTCTCCCACCGCGAGGTGGGTCAGCGTAGAAAGCACAGGTCGTAGGTCTCGTACACGAAGAGCCCTCTGAAACACTGTCAGATTAGGCTCGCAACACGACACACGCTTTCCAGATATCTCTATCATCGATTCGAGGTGATACCCTGCTCCAAATCCCACAACTACAACCTCTTGCGCATTTTTGATTCGCTGCTCAAGGATTGAACGACGAACCCACGCCTCACCCGCCGCGCGCGGCTTCTCGGCGTGGTCCAGGCAGAGCGAGCCAGCAAATATGGCAGCTCCATCTTGGGTACCACGCACAACGATGTCACTCGCGTCTTTATCGAGCGGCGTAACTACACGGGCGTATGCACTGGGAAATCGCTCTCTGAGAACAGCTAGATTATCGGCATACATCGCCTCTTGCGACGGATAGGGAATTCCCTGCGAAGCTACCTCATCAGCAATTCCCTTGGTCGCCTTCGATAAAACTCGGGATAGGATATCCTGCGTGTCTATCGTCGCGCTTTGGCAGTTCGCGACCACGTACTCGACCGCCTCTTTGGCCCTTTGAGCTTCTCCGTTATCGGCGAGCGCTTCAGCGTAATTCAAAGCCATCCACGCCTCAAGCGCGGCCGGATTAACCTCCTGAGCCGCGTGGGATTCCCCATTTGGAAGGAGCGCTTTCGCGATCTCCTCAGCGGTGGTTGAGGGCCGTGAATTGGGAACGAGTTGAACGACGCAGTTTTTCAGACCGAGGGTCCCCGCCGTGTCCTCACCGATGCAGCGCTCACTACACACGCGGCTCTCGAAACCAGCGAGAACGGCGCCCTTAACGAAGTTTTCTGGGGTGAATGACCGCAGGTGAAGCGTATCACGCTCATGAACTAACATCTCTTGCCCGAGGTATATCTGGACACGAGCGATACCGGACGGCTTCAAAACACGCTTCATCTCCGCAAGATAGTTGGCGATGACCGGAACCGGCATACACGCGAGGGAGCCGTAGCTCCACACGAAGTCGACAGAGTGAGACTCTACTGGAGAGAGGTCCACACCGGACCCCACAACTAAGTCGACTTTGGGTGTTGGTCCGATGAATTCCCGCGCTTTGTCGATCGCGAGCCGCGATACATCGATCCCAACAACGCGGCCGAATCGCTCCGCCGCGGCTTTGATCATTCGGCCGACACCGCATCCTATCTCAAGCGCTACACATGATGAGCCACCCGCTATCCCTTCCGCGATCGCCGCAAAATCATCGCCACCGGTCTTCCACATCCGAGCATCATCAAAATGCCCCTCTCCCATCCAGAACCGGTAGTCGTGTCCAACACGACGATCCCAATCGCTCTTCATCTGCTCAGCAAGTTTCTCTAACGGATTCATGAATCGCTTCCTGCTTTTCTCTAAGTCCTACCAGCACCTTACGGACTCGTACTCATCGATTACGGAGTGTGCCCATCAGGCACCGCGGGCATCCCGAACTCGCTAGCTATGGGAACCCATGGGTTTTGATGCTGCGAGCGGCTTGGGAGCTGCGAAATTTGGAGGGGGTAAAAACGGGCTTAAAAAACCCGCACTTACAGGCGCTTTGAAATGCGACCGATGCGAATCGGAGGAGCGTGGCGTTTGTGTCCCGGGTAGGTTCACGTCAGGTTTATGAGCGTTCAGGTGAGCCTTACCTCGGTCGGTCTTACCGGGAGGTCTTCGTAAACGTGCTCACGCACGGACCTCCTAGCAGGGTGGTGAAAAATGGTTCCGTCGTGAGCATTTTGAGAGTTTTGACGAAACGAGGCGGAGACGACGAAAAAACCGGAGGCGTATCCACTGAGATACGTTGATGATTTTTTCGGCGGCTCCAACGAAGTTGCAGTCAAACTATCGAAATGCGCAACAGGAGATCATTTTTCACCACCCTGCTAGAGGGAGATCTGAACTCGGCGGAGAGCTTCTCCAACCTTTTGAGCCTCCTCGTTGCCATTCTCGTCAGAGAGATGCCTGTTGCCCTCAATGATCTCACGATAGGCCGAGTAGATCGTATCGATCAGTTGAATCGTCTTTTGAATGCGCTTGGCGTCTCGATAGAGGTTAGCCTCGCTCAGATAGAACAACATGAAATCGTAGAGACGGTCGAGGTCCTCGGCGATCGTTCCACCCTTCTTAAAATCAAGGGTATTCATTAACTCAGCGATGATCGCTTGAGCTTTGCTGAGATAGCGACAGAATTTTGCGATATCCTTCTCCTCAAGACCCACAAGGGAATGGTTCAGGAATTTTATCGCCCCTTCATACATCATGAGGAGGAGTCTACCGCGGTCTGTCGTGGTAATTTGGACTGCTTGGTAGGTGGAATGAGGGGTTTTTCCGTACATAGTGATCTCTTCGTAGACCGATAAAATCTCACTTTCGTGAATCTTACTCGGAACATCCCGTGATACCGCTTTTGGTTTATTCCGCTGAAATTCCTTCAACGATACGACTTGAGCGACGTTCCTGGTCTGCACTCACAACGCTTCCATGCATTCGGCAAATGTGTCCCGCGAACTGCTCAGCGGCGTCACCCATCTCCGATAGGTGTTCTATCGGAGTCCAACCTCACATTCTTGAGGACGTAATGAAAAAACAATCCTAAATTCCGCAGTTAAAGAGGATGAAAATGACGCAGATGGCTAAAAGGACGAAGTATTTTGAACTTTTCGAAAGGCGCAACCCTGGCACCGTCAGGTTTACGCCTCTGGTCTTTTCCGAGGGTCCTGTCTTATAGTTCGGCTCGACATTCCCTTCCAAGGGAGACTCTATGAAGGTACTCAATACGGTATGTATGATTGCTCTCGCGGCTTTAGCCATTGGACCAACACCGTCCATCGCTCAAACGACGACGAAGCGGGTCTGGACGGTCGCCGAGATACTCGCAGAGCGTCAGGAAGCAAATGATGTGAATAACCCACGCATGTGCATGGGACATCGATTCAAGCCGTGCGTGTGCGCCGCAGATGTAACCAAGTTGATTCAGTATCGTCCCTCTATCGCGCAATGCGGCAAAAACGCCGGTATCGTAATGTCCGGAAGGTACCTGAAAGCGTTCAGCGTTGTTGTTCGGGATCTCTTTAACCGCGACCGATGGCCGATCGTATTCCCCGCTACGGGTACTGGCTACGGCGGATGCACCTTGGCTCAAGCACAGGCTGGGTTGGCACGTTGCAGTGCGTTCAAGGTTCAGACGATCATAAAGGTTAAGAGCGAGAACGGAGACGCTGAGGTTCACTGCCTTGGGAAGAGCGGATATCACCGTCTTATGAAGGGTATCTCCCGTATGACGGTCAAGCTCAAGGATGTCCCTGGTTCCCATACGGATCCCCTCGAGCGTCTTTGCTTAAAGGGGCCAACGATCCCACTCAACTAACAGGGTGGTGAAAAAAGTCTCCGTCGTGCGCATGTTGAGAGTTTTAACGAAACGAGGCGGAGACGATGCGAAAACCGGAGGGGTATCCACGGAGATACGTTGAGGTTTTTTCGGCAGCTCCGACGAAGTTGTAGTCTAACTATCGAAATTCGCAACAGGAGATCATTTTTCGCCACCGCAGGGCCCCTAAAGAGATCCTCGAATGATGCTGGTAGGCTCAGCGGCGCCAACGCGATAAATGATCAGAGTCCGATAAGACTACGCTCCGAGCTCCCGCGCGCGCGTACAGGCCGCATTAACAGCGTCTCGCACTAAGGTATCAGCCGCGCGTTCGGTAAGAACGGAGAAAGCCGCGGCGGTCGTACCTTGAGGAGAGGTCACTCTGCGCCGCAATTCCGCAAAGGTAAGTCCTGATTGCTCAAGATAGAGCGCCGTTCCGCGAAAGGTTTGAAGTACGATCGCATGGGCGTCCTCCGGAGAGATACCATAGTCGACCGCGACGCGCTCGATCTGCTCCCCCAACCAACAGAGATAGGCTGGACCACTTCCAGCGACGGCGGTAATCGCATCGATCGCCTCTTCGCGTTCGACCCGCCACCGTTTACCCAATCGCGAGATAAGGGACTCGACATGCTCAACGTCCGTAGACGTCAACGTGTCGTTACAATAGTAATATCCGGTTGCGCTCTCGTCGATTGAGGCCCCCAAATTGGGCATAGCTCGAACGATACGCTTCGTTCCAAGGAGCTCTGAGAGGGCCTCGATACGCACCCCCGCCATCACCGATAACACCACAGCTTCTGAAGAAACGAAGCGAGCGAGGCCCGAGCAGGCAGGCAGTGCGTCCTGTGGCTTCACCGACAGGATCAGGAGATCTCCCGATTTAACACGGCACTCGGAGGACAACTCGGAAACAACCTGGCATCCATGTCGAGCTTTGAGCACGTCCCTATCTGCGGCCGTTCGCTCGACGAGTACGATATCCCTGGGAGCGTAGGAATGAAGTAAACTCCGCACAATCGCGGAACCTAGGTTCCCCACTCCTACGACGAAGATCCTCATTGACGACGGCCTCGTTCGGCGTTTTCCACCTCAGCGACGGCACCCTCCTCAAGACCAAGGAAGCGCTTCATCTGATCGACAAGCACCTGATAGTCACGCGGATCGCCCATGTTCAGGCGATATTCATTTAGGACCTTGATCTGAACGTCTTTGCTCCACTCATTCCATGCTTGAGCGGACACCTTTTCAAAAATAGTCTCTCCCATCTCGCCACCGAATGGAGGCTTCTCAAGGCCTGGAAGCTCTTTCTTATACTTTGAACAAACAACCGTTCTTGACATATACACCCTCTTCAACACCCCCTCCCCGCATATACGCTGGGGAGCTGCGAAATCAACGTTGCCCACGATAATCTCACGTATCTGGGCCGCTGTCATGCCTAGTCACACACGCTGGAGAGCTTTACTGCCTCGCACGCCGCCATCCCACTCGATTCCGCAGGGCCCGGGCCCTCGCCCACTGTGGCTGACACCGTCCTCTCCGCCATGTTCATGCACGGATCGTGAATGCATCTGAGTGGTGTAGCGTATCGGACGCATAGAGGGAGCTTCGTTGTTGGGGTCGCGACAGGATCGCTGCTTTGCGTTGTGCATCCGTCGAGACGTCAAGATCGGTTCGGATACTGAGAGGATCGCAACGCATAGCTCGTATACATAGATCTGCTTTCCCGTGCGCGAGCACAGCAATCGATACTGGAACCACTCTATTCTGGAGCCTACTACCTGTTGTAACGGATAGAAGCGCACAACCTACGGGTAGTCGGTGATTGAAAAAAGGGTCTTCGTGAAATCGAGTGGGTAGGGCTCGGTGTTATTCCGACGTTCACGTTTACGTGCACGAGCACGTTCACGTGGAAAGGCGCTATTAATAGGCAAAAACAGTGACTTACGTTACCTCTGTGCTCGTTGGCACCCACTCCATTCCACGATGAGCCTAGATAGTTAGGTCGCCCAAGAATCGTCCGAAGCGGCCCCTTCTTTTTACAATTCCGTGACAACTGCGATGAATCGGTGTGGGAGTGTAAGCACCATCAGGTAACGTTTTCTTTGGAGGGAAAAATGGCCACCGAAAGAACCGACACGGAACTTGTTAAAGGAATCGCTCTCAGAGATGAGAGCGCCTTCGAGGAGATCGTAGCCCGCTACGGATCGAAGGTTTTAAACCTCGCACTTCGAATTACGAGGAACCAGGAAGACGCTGAAGAGATCCTTCAGGATGTGTTCATCACGGTGTTCACCAAGGTGAACAGCTTCGAGCACAAGTCGCAGTTCTCAAGTTGGCTCTATCGAGTCACTATGAACTCCAGCTTCATGAAGATCCGATCGCGCAACCGGAGACGGGCGGTGTACCTTGAGGAGATCGAGCCCTCTACCAAACTGAACTGGGTGGGAAACCGAACAGAGATGTTCGACATCGACTTCATGTCATCGCGACATGAGCTGCGAGAAGCCATCGAGGTAGCGATCAAGGCGCTCCCCGAGGAATACAGAGCTATCTTCATTCTTCGCGATATCGATGGGCTTTCGAACGATGCGGTTGGAAAGGTGCTGCACCTCTCCATCCCCGCGGTTAAAAGCCGTCTCCACCGCTCACGGTTATTGATGCGGCAACAGCTCAAGAAGCACTATGAGGGTTTTGTGCAAGGAGATGAGTCAGCGGACATTGAGCCTCGACACATCGTCTAGCAGGGTGGTAAAAAATGGTTCCGTCGTGAGCATTTTGAGAGTTTTGACGAAACGAGGCGGAGACGACGAAAAAACCGGAGGCGTATCCACTAAGATGCGTTGAGGATTTTTTCGGCGGCTCCAACGAAGTTGCAGTCAAACTATTGAAATGCGCAACAGGAAATCATTTTTCACCACTCTGCTAGTTCGACAGCGAATAGATAAAGTTGCTCGTTCGGGTACGTTGACGTTTACGTGCACGAGCACGTTCACGTGGAAAGGGCGCTCTGCATGATCCAAAACAAGGGTTTACGTTACCTCTGTGCTCGTTGGCACCCACTCCATTCCACGATGAGCCTGAAAACGCTACCCCCACGTTCCTAAATCCCAAATCCCTTGAGAATCTTATCAGCGTCCTCCTGACCGATATCGGGCTTGTCCCCATCAGATTTCAAAGCATCGCCTGCTGCGGGAGCGACCTTAAAGTGGCCCAAGAGCGCCCGAAGATCTACGTCGAGCTTTCCGATAAGTCTCAACACCTTTTCAACGTTTTGGGAACAGAGGTCCTGAAACTCTTGCGCCATCACTATCTCATGAGCCACCTCACGAAGGGCGATATGAGTAGCTCTACATCGTGAGACAAGCTTTTGAACCGCCTCCCGGTCTACGGGCGTGGTCGCCATAAGGGCCCCAAGATCGCTGCAATAACACTCGTTCTCCTTGAGGAGAGCTTTCTGCCGCTCAACCAATTCAAATACGCGAGCCGCAGATTGACTGGTTTGAACCAGCACAGACGAAAGCTTGGCGACGGCGTCCGGTATGTTGGTAGAGGTCATCGTCACGGTTGCAGGTTCGAACTCGCGCTTGATCGAGCCCAAGATCCCCTCAAGTTGATAGATTGCGTCATGTGATTGCCCGCTCAAAAGCTCAGTGAGCGCAACGTGAAGATCAGGGACGCATGTTACCTCGGTGACGGCAGTGCTGTTCCGTTTCCCTTTGGGACGTTTAGAATCTGATGCTGACATATGAAATACCTAGGCCGTAGGTTTTCTTTTTGAAAAGATGGCGGTGATCTTTTCCTCAAGTGAAGCGACTGAGAACGGTTTAACGATGTACTGGGACACACCTGCCTTGGCTGCCTCAAAAACGTTCTCCTTTTTTGCCTCCGCGGTTACCATCAAAAAAGGTATCCCCTTGAAGCTCTCACTCGCTCGAACCGCCTTTAGGAAATCGAGTCCCATCATGTTCGGCATATTCCAATCGGAGATGATGAAGCCAAAGCTCTCCTTTTCGAGCTTTGAGAGTGCGTCGACTCCGTCAACCGCCTCGGTAACGTTGCTGAAGCCTAACTCGCTCAACGACTTTCTCACGATCTGCCTCATCGTCATGTGATCGTCCACCACGAGAATCTTAATATTCGGATCTATGTTAGGGACCATTACTCTTCTCCTTTATGGCTCTATCCGTTCCTTCTCCTGCTCAGCGGGGAAATCGCCACTGAATTGCTTGGGGGCGGCGAACTGTTTCCAATTCTGCTCATTCGTCACTAACTCCCTCCCCTCTCCTTTATGACTCCAGTATTCCGCCTTCGGTGATGAATGGGAGTGCTTCTTGTGCAGAGGCGTTTTACACAGCACATCACCTGGCTGTGCGATATAGCTGAGCCAATAGCTCGCAGCCTTGAAGTCTTCCGCTAGAAACACCTCCTCGAGCTTTCCGTCAGCAGTAATTCGATACACGACAAATGGCACGTTCCAGTCCATAGCTTACTCTCCAGTTAGATAAGACGTTTCATACATTCGCGAACGCCCCAGCCATAACGGCCAGAAGGTCCACCCCTTCCCGTAGTATCGATCTTCGGCTTTCAAACGATCGTGCTTGCTGCGCGCAACGCATTTTCATCCTCACACCCGCCCTTCGGCAGGAGCGCCTTCCTCAGTTTTAACGACTCCGCAATTCACAATCTCAGTTGCGATCTCTTGTAACGATAGAACCGCTGAAGCAAGCCCCGCATCTACCACCGCACCAGGCATTCCCCATACCGCGCATCCCTCGCGCTCCTGAGCTACGATTACGCCACCCACCCGTTTAATATCGTGACACCCACTGAGGCCATCCTGTCCCATACCGGTCAACATCACCGCCAAACAATCGGAACCATACAACTTCGCCACGGAACGAAAGAGGACATCAACCGCGGGACGACAAGAGTTCTCAGGGGGCTTTTCGTTCAGAGCTATCAAGGTTCGTCCGAGGAGGCGTTTAACCTCCATATGTAATCCCCCTGGCGCTATATACACGTGACCCGCTTTGACCTCCTGACCATCTCCGGCCTCTAGCACCGGCACGTTCGCCTGAGCGCTGAGCCGTTCCGCTAAAAGCTTTGTAAAGAGCGGTGGCATATGCTGAACGAGAAGTATCGGTACCTGCAATGTTGCGGGAAGGAGTGGAATCAGCGTCTGCAGTGCGTTAGGCCCCCCGGTGGACACACCGATCGCGACGACGCCAAAATGTTTGCCCGGCGTCGTTCCGGTCTCGATGACCTTCGTATGCGCGGTTCCCAAAGTCGCTTTCGGCGAGTTATCCGCGGCTCGCGATGCGGACGATCTGATAATCTGAGCCAGAGGGGAAGCTAATCCTTTAATCTTTCGTAGCAACTCCTCGCCAACGACCTCACGTGTATTGAGGCCGTGACTTGATGGTTTGGTAACGTAGTCGTTAGCGCCGAACGCTAGCGCGTCGAGTGTGTGACTCGCGCCAGCGGCCGTGAGCGAACTGCACATAATGACCGGAACCTGATAGCCACGTTTGCGTATCTCCTGAACGGTCCGCAGACCATCCATCTCGGGCATCTCGATGTCCAACGTGATAACATCCGGCTTGAGGGCCTCAAGTTGTTCGAGGGCCAACCTTCCATTGGCGGCGGTGCCGGCGACCTCCAAATCAGGGTCTGACTCGATGACGTCGCTCAGAACCTTTCTAATGACCGCTGAATCATCAACCACTAACACCCTAATTCTTTTCATCTCTCCCCCTCGTCAAAACGAAGCGCCGCCCCGGCGTGACCTCCGGTTGACACGTTGTGTTTCGGCTGGTTTTCGGAATAACCAAACAATTTTCTGCGCTCTGATGACGAACAGATGCTAAGCACCTTGTTCGTAGAGGCTTTTTCCAAATTTTCCCCTTTTACACATTAGTAATACCAACCCCTGAAAGATGAGAGGGAACCTCAAGTTATTCCTACAACAATCCGAACCCCCTCCTGGATAGGACCTCGGGGGAACAGGTATGGGCGAGCAGGATGGACTGCTAAACGATTTTCTTACAGAGACCAAGGAGGGACTCGACCACCTCGATGCCGAGCTGTTAGCGCTCGAATCAAGCCCAGAGGACAGAGATCTCATTAACGCGATCTTTCGACGCCTCCACACCATTAAAGGTGTGTGCGGCTTCCTCGATTTCCATAAACTCGAATCAGTCACCCATGCGGGCGAGACGCTCTTGGGCGAGCTTCGCAGCGAGACGCTCAAGGTCAACGATAGAACCATCACCCTTCTGTTGAAACTCTGCGATGCGATACGCACGATCGTCTCACATATCGAAGAGACAAAGAGGGAAGGGAGCGATTGCTTTGATACCCTTGTGGCAGACCTGCTTGCCGCTGCGAAAGCGCCACAAGCAGCATCGGACACCAAAGAGCTCTCCCTCGATGAAGAGTTCGAGATATTGCTGGCGCAGCGCGAAGCGGAAGAGGCGAACCAAGCCATGGTGTGCTCGACACCACCCGTTACGCCAGTCCCACAACCACCGGAGGCCACACCAACCATTCACGTCGCGCATGCAACCCCGCCGCAAGGTGAGTATCAGGAGCAATCGCAAGCCAGGTCCGGGTCGCAGGAAACATCACTGCGTGTTGATGTGCAGCTCCTGGATCACCTCATGAACTTAGCGGGGGAGCTCGTTCTCGCTCGGAATCAGATCCTGCAGACAACCAAAGGATTGAAAGATGTTAACTTCAGAGCGATCACCCAACGACTTAATCTCGTAACATCCGAGTTACAAGAAGGGGTCATGAAGACCCGTATGCAACCGATCAACACGGTGTGGAGCAAGTTCCCGCGAGTGGTTCGAGACCTCTCCATGACATGCAAAAAGCAGGTTCGTCTTGAGATGTATGGAAAGGAAACCGAGCTGGACAAGACCCTGATTGAAGCGATTAAAGACCCCCTGACCCACATCGTGCGAAACTCAATCGACCACGGAATTGAGCTTCCCGACGTTCGAACTGCCACAGGCAAGCCTGCTGAGGGCTGCATCACCATGCGAGCCTCCCAGGAGGGTGGCTACGTTATCATCGAGATTATCGATGATGGCGGTGGGTTGAATACAGAGAAGATTAGGGAACGAGCCCTTCAACGAGGATTGATCTCTCGGGAGAGGGCCCAATCGATGTCTGAGCAGGATGTTCACCGCCTGATCTTCGCGCCAGGATTCTCAACAGCGGACACCATCACAAACCTATCTGGCCGAGGAGTGGGGATGGATGTCGTTAAATCGAGCGTTGAGAAGATCGGTGGGCACGTTGATATCTCGAGCCACTCCGGAGAGGGCAGCTCGATCCGACTCAAGATCCCGCTCACACTCGCAATAATTCCCGCGCTCCTTCTCTCGTGCTCAGGACAAAAATTTGCGGTGCCACAGTCAGCGATTACCGAGCTTGTGCAACTCGGAGCGAGCGAGAAGGGTGGCTCCCTCTCGTGGATCGGTAACTACCCATTCTACAAGCTCCGTGGCGACCTCCTTCCCCTGCTCTTTCTCTCCAAACAACTCAGCTTCGCATCCCGAACCGATGTAGCGGATGAGGACAAGGTCATCGTCGTGATCGATATCGATGGCTCCCGATTTGGAGTTGTCGTAGACGCCGTGCACGACACTGAAGAGATCGTCGTCAAGCCGCTGGGAAGGCAATTGGGAAACCTTCCGATCTACGCCGGGGCGACTATCCTCGGAGATGGACAGATAGCCTTGATCATTGATCCCGTTGTTTTGGGCCGACAAGCTAACATCGAGCAACAAGAGGCGGCCATCTCCAAAGCTTCCAACGCCACCTCCGCAAAGACCGTGAATGGCTCCGAGCAGCTCCTCATCGTTCAGCTCTCGCCGAGTGAGAGGGCGGCGATTCCACTCGCTCAGGTGCGACGACTTGAGGAGTTCGACCTGCAAAAGATCGAACGAGTGGGCTCGACCTCGGTTGTTCAATATCGCGGGTCGATCCTCCAACTCGTTGATGTCGCATCGTCCCTCGGCGATGCGAGCGAACGGTGGTCGGGTGGTCACGTCGTGGTGGTGGGCGACGGGGCATCCCCCGTAGGCCTCCAAGTTCAGGCTATCCTCGACGTTACAACCGAACTGACCGCGGTGAAGCCTGTTCATGGGAAGCGCGGTGTTACCTCGTACGGTGTCATTCAAGGCAAGGTTATCGCACTCCTCGATGTGGACTACTTAGTCACATTAGGAGTGACGGGGACCGACGAATTTCGCGAAGAGGGACAGTCAACGATATGACAGACCACGACAATCATCCACCACAACAACTGGTCACGTTCAGAACGGGGGAGTATTCTTTCGGAATAGACGTGCTCGAGGTTCAAGAGGTCCTAAAACAACAGCAGATGACATACGTTCCCCTTGCGCCAGGGGAAATTAGAGGGCTCCTGAACCTGCGTGGACACATCGTGACCGCGATCGGTATGCGGGAGCGTCTTCATCTTGCGGCGAGCTCCGAAGAGAGCGAGCAGATGAACCTGATCGTCTCCCTCAAAGATGGAAGCGCAAGCCTCGTCGTCGATACCGTTGGGGATGTTATTACCCTCGACCCAATTCGCTATAAGCCGCGGCCACGCGCTCTTAAGGCGCCTCTGAAAGATATGGTGCTAGGTGTGTACGAATCCGACAAAGGGCTGCTTCTGCATATCGCTCCTGAGGTAGTCTGCAAAGTCTGCGAGGAGGACACGCATGACTAAAGATGTTCTCATCGTTGATGACTGCAAGTTCACAACCAAGGTTCTCTCGCAGTGCCTGCAGGAGCTCGGATACGATGTTCACACAGCTTTCTCTGCGGAGGAGGCGGTAGGATTCTTGGAAACGCATGAGCCTCCCAGCCTCTTCTTTATCGATTGGGTCATGCCGGGCATGAGTGGTGTGGAATTTGTCACATGGCTTAGGGCGCAAAGACCAACCCAAGCGACTCCGGTGCTGATGGTGACGGCGCAGAAGGAGATCGCTCAGATCGCGCAGGCGCTTCGAAGCGGGGCTAACGAGTACATCATGAAACCGTTTTCCAAAGAGGCGATCGAGGATAAATTAAAGATTTTAGGGATCGATTCGAACGAGTAAGCATGGAGAAGATTCGACTCCTCGTGGTGGATGATTCACTCGTTATGAGACGAGCGCTGCGGGAGTGTTTCCGAGCCGATCCGGAGATTGAGGTGATCGGTGTTGCGGAGAACGGTTTACGGGCGCTTGAGCAGATTCGAGAGCTCAATCCGGACGTCGTTACACTGGACATCGAGATGCCAGAGATGAATGGGCTGGAGACTCTCAGGAGTCTTCGGGACCAGGGGTCAACCATACCGATCATCATGTTCAGCAAGTACACCTCAGCAGGGGCTACCGCCACCATAGAGGCCCTCGAGCTCGGAGCAAGCGACGTCGTAGCCAAACCTGAATCCCACGGCGGAAGGGGAAGCTCCTGCGAGATAGTTCGACGACAACTCACTACGAGAATTCGGGCTCTCGGCCGACGAGCGCACGGCGCCATCCTTCGTAACAGCTCATTGTCCCAGGAAACAGCGGCTGCTGTTCGCACAGATTTTCTTCCTTCGCGAGAGATTCATGCCGTGGGGATCGCGGTCTCTACCGGAGGCCCGACGGCGCTCATCGAGCTCGTCTCATCCCTTAGTCCAACACTAGAGGTACCGATATTCATTACCCAACATATGCCACCCATGTTCACAAAATTTTTGGCTGAGCGTCTCTCCGCTCGTGGCAACCTTCCCGCCTTCGAAGCGACTAACGGAACGATCGCCCAGAAGGGGAACATCTACGTAGCCCCAGGTAATTATCATCTTGAAGTAGATCGCAAGGATAACGACCTTCTCGTGAATCTTTCTGAAGCCCCGCATGAAAATTCATGTCGCCCCTCGGCCGATGTGATGTTCCGGTCACTGGCGACAGCCTACGGTTCAAATCTGCTCACTATCGTCATGACGGGGATGGGACAGGATGGAAAGCGAGGTTGTGAGGTCGTTAAGATGACGGGGGGAACCGTTGTGGCACAGGACCAAGAGTCGAGCCTTGTCTGGGGAATGCCACGGGCGGTTATCTCAGCGGGACTTCACGATGCTGTCATGCCCCTTTCCGCGATGGCTCACCTCATTAACGGTAGCTGTTGCATATCTAAAAAGGAGCCAAAGTAGATGTTAACGCATGAGCAGTTTTCAGCGCTCTCAAGCCTTCTCAAGAATGAGACCGCTGTCGTCCTTGAGACCGGCAAGGAATATCTGGTTGAATCCCGACTTACCTGTCTTGCGCATGAGGAGGGTTTCGCGAGCCTCTCGGAGATGATCGACGCTGTGCTTCGTCGCTCGGACCTTTCGCTTAACCAAAAGGTTCTCCTTGCGCTCACCACCAATGAGACCTCATTCTTTCGTGATCTCTCAGCCTTCGACTTCTTGAAAACTACGGCGATAGTTGAGCTCGTTAAGAATCGAGCGCACGCGAGCTCACTCACTGTGTGGTCGGCCGCATGTTCGACCGGTCAAGAGCCCTATTCTATCGCGTTGTTGCTGAGGGAGAACTTCCCCCAACTTGCGGACTGGAAGGTTCAGATACGGGCAAGCGACCTTAATCCCAAGATCGTTCGGAAGGCTGAGCAAGGGATCTATACACCTGTTGAGATAAATAGGGGGTTACCCATTCAGCTCCTGGTCAAATACTTCACGCAGAGCGGGGAAACCTACCTCATTTCGCCTGAGATTAGGAGAACCGTTTCATTTTTCGTGCAAAATCTTATCGCTTCATGGCCGACCACTCCGGTGGACATTCTCTTCATGAGAAACGTACTGATCTATTTCGACACCGAAACTAAACGACAAATCTTTGAGAAAATTAAAACGGTGCTGGCCCCAGACGGTTATCTCTTTCTTGGTGTAGCGGAGACCCCGTACCGAATTACCGAAGGATTCAAGAAAGTAACGACCTCAACCAACGTCTACCAAAAGGAGTCTCAAGGGACAGATAAAAAGTAGCACGGTCCCCTCAAGGTCTGAACCAACGCCACCGATTACTAGCGGTAGGTTTTTTAGGGAGTGCGCATATGGAGAGAGCCAAAATTAAGCCAACCGGAGTTGAACGTAAGCTCGGCGAAGAGGAGATTATCGTGAGCAAGACCGACACGACCGGTAGGATCACCTATGTTAATCAGACACTTCTTAAGATATCCGACTTCACCGAGGAGGAACTCCTAGGGCAACAGCACAGCATCGTACGACATCCCGAGATGCCTCGCAGTGTGTTTAAGCTCCTCTGGGAAACCGTTGAGAGTGGTCAGGAGATCTTCGCCTATGTGGTCAATCTCACCAAATACGGAGACCACTACTGGGTATTCGCCCACGTGACGCCTTCGTTCGGACCGGACGGGAGCATTGTTGGATATCACTCAAACCGTCGAGCTCCGAGCGCCAAAGGAGTTGAAAGCGCGCAAGCTCTGTACAAAGTTCTGCTGGAAGAGGAGCGTCGCCATGCGGATCGCCGCAAAGGGATGCTCTCAGCGACGGAGCTCCTTCAATCAGTGCTGGCTGATAAGCAGAAAGAGTACGATGAATTCGTATTTACATTATAGTAGGGGGAACTAGGCATGGATCAACAAACAACGATTATTGAGACAGAAGATGTAAGCCCTCCAAAGTATCGGGAGCCGAACGGTAATGGCGCCGCCGCACCTCGCGCAGCAGGCTCAGAGGCGATGGAGTGGATTCGAAAAGCCGCTCAGGTGTGCCGTGAAGCCGCCGCCGGGAATCTTGAGGCTCGAATCCTGGGATACACGAGAAATGACGAGCTTGGTTCGATGATTCACAGCATCAATAATATGCTTGATGTTACCGATGCATTCGTTCGTGAGTCACGTGCGTCCTTAGCCTATGCCTCGAAAGGTAAATTCTTCCGTCGAGTGCTCCTCCGAGGGCTCCCTGGCACCTTCAAAGCGGCGGCCGCTGTAATTAACGATGGTACCGAGGAGATGAAGAAAGGGGCGGACGCCCTCATTGAGGCGCGCAATAAACGGCTCAAACTCGCCGACGATTTTGAACTCGCCGTGCGAGGCATCGTCACGACCGTGGCCGCCGCGTCAACGGAACTCACCGCCACAGCACAGCTTCTCGCGCAGAACGCCGCCGGCACTACCGATCAGTCGGTGGCAGCAGCCGCGGCTTCCGAGCAAACTTCGGTCAACGTTTCTCGTGTAGCGGCGGCTACCGAGGAGCTTACCAATACGGTATCTGAGGTAGGTCGCCAAGTTGAGGACTCCGCCTCTTTCGCGACCTCAGCCGTGGCTGAGGCAGAGCGTTCATCAACGATCGTCAACGGCCTCGCCGAGGCATCAAAGCGCATTGGCGGTGTTGTGAAGCTCATCTCTCAGATCGCGGGTCAGACAAATCTTCTCGCCCTTAACGCGACGATCGAGGCGGCTCGGGCGGGTGATGCTGGCAAAGGCTTCGCGGTTGTGGCATCTGAGGTGAAGAACCTAGCGCAACAGACCGCCTCAGCGACCGAGGACATCCAGAAAGAGATTGAGGGCATTCAATCGATTACTGGCGATACAGTTAAAGCGATATCTGAAATAGGGGGAACCATTAAAAAGATGAACGATATCGCGGCGTCGATTGAGCACGCGGTGTCGGACCAGCAGGTTGCCACGAACGAGATCTGCGCAAATATTAACCAAGCGGCGACCGGAACAAAGGATGTTTCGAAGAACATCGCTGGCGTTACGATCGCGGCGCAAGAGACCAGCTCGGGTGCGGGTCAGGTTCTTGAGGCGGCGCAGGAGCTCTCACGGCAGAGTGAGGCCCTTCAGAAAGCAGTTGAACAGTTCCTGGTGAGTGTGCGATCGGCGTAGGTAGACACCGCGCACTGCAGGGTCTAAAAAGGCGTCCCTTAGGGGCGCTTTTTTTTTAGCACCGACCAAAGTCACACCTCAAACACCCCCTACCATATCCCCTTTGACCGATCGCCCTGAGGGGCGTTATAGCACTCACTACGTATGTCATTTGCCGCGGCATTCTACAATTTTTCGGTCGATCTGAGCCACAACGACCGTAACATCTTCACCCGATTTCGGGTCAAGACACCGCTGCATCCCCATGAGTCCTCGGAACACCTTTTTGCTCGAATGATCGCGTACGCGCACTGCTATCGAGAGGGACAAGAGTTCTCGCAGGGACTCTTTGAGCCCAAGGAACCCACTATCTGGCAGAGGGATATCTTAGGCGATACCCTGCTCTGGGTACAGGTAGGAAGCCCTGACAAGAAGAAGATCGAAACAACTCTGCGAGCCCATCCTCACGCGGAACACCGCATCTACTTCTATGAGCAGGAGCAGATCACGCACTTCTGTCACATGCTACGTGGAAGCAAAACCAACTGGGTAAAGGAGATCCAGTTCTTTCTCATTCCGAGCGAGCTTCTTGAGGCCCTCGTTCCACTTGAACGGTCGAGTCCGCTCTGGAACATCACCATCGTTGACGGTGAACTCTACCTGACCTGCGACGGAACGGACCTACAGGGCAAAATGATGCCCGTTGATATATGGATCGCCTACCAGGAGTCCCTCCTTCAGGAAGAGGCGCCACACGCGCTAAACTCGAAGCACGCTCCTATCAACTAAACAACCTCTACACCGCTTACTTTGCGCTGTGCCCACAACCGAGATGAGGTACCATGGTGGAGGCACAGGGGAAAGGCTCAGGAAGGTTGAGAGTTTTGACGAAACGAGGCGGAGACGACGAGAAAACCGGAGGCGTATCCACTGAGATACGTGGAGGATTTTTTCGACGGCTCCAACGAAGTTGCAGTCAAACTATCGAAATGCGCAACAGGAAATCATTTTTCACCACCCTGCTAGTGCTCTAACCGAAAGGACACCGGCACGAGTAAGGTGACCTCTGACTGATCCATCTCCAAGGGGAACGAGGGGAAGGGCGCCGCTCGATCTACCATTCGCAGCATTTCATCATCGAGAACGTTCGATTGTGTCGATGTCGCGACCTCAACTCTTTCAACCGCCCCGCTCGCTGCGATCGTTACCCGCACTGAGCCGCTTCCGGTGACGTGCGCTCGCACCGCCCGCTCAGGATATCGCTTGGCCTTCGCGAGAAGGGTCGCGACCATGTGGTGATAGCTGACTTTCGCGTTCTGCGTGACCTGATCGCCGCCACCGATCGATGCAGGGGAGTTCGTTCCTGCAGCAGGATTGGTCGTATTGCTTGTGAGCTTTTGTAGTTCCCGCTTCATCACCACGGTGTCCCTTGCCTTACGTACGGACTCCGGGTTCTTAGGCTGCTGACCTTCAATCCTCTGCTCCTCAGGTGGGGGGATAACGGCGCGCGCCTTCGGCTCCTGATGAGGAAGTTGCGGCGGAGGAAGCACCGTGTCGAACGCAGAGATCTCCACAAGTGTAACGTCTATCGCCCTAGGTCCGATAACGGGAGCCGGAAGGGTAAACCAATACGCCAGTGCGCCGCCGCAGAGAAAGAGCAAATGAATCAGAAATGATACCGCCAGGGCGGTACCCATCAGGCCCTCATCGCGCACGCGTGGTGGAGCTGGCCGCTCATACGACACCATCGAAAAGGCCATGTGCTGGGCAACGACTAGTTCCGCCACAACGAAGCTCCTACAACTCAGTTGCAATAACGTATCACAAAGGAGGACGCTATCACAAACGGGGGCGGTAGCTCCGGGTAAAGCCCATGCATCACCCTCTAACCGGTTGTTTCACTTGGCTTTACACCAGATGTTACCCCTTGCGGATGGTGGTTGCCCATGCTTTACCTCCCGCCTCCTAAAGCCAACATCGCACTATTTTCCTAACGAATTATCGATGTAGCTACAGGCTAGAAGGCTGAACATTCAGGTAAGTTACCGGCCCCACCACCGCGTGGAAAGCAGTTGTAACAAAGCCAAGTAAGGTACTCATCACATTGCGATCTCGGGAAAGGGTCAAAAGGCATCGGGAAAAATCGCGTGAGGCGCTTAGGATTGGGTTTCTCTGGATTGAAACAGCCGCACCCCCATGCCTCGACTCCGCTAGGATGTTGAAGTATTACTTTAACGCCCCCTGCTCTATCGCACCAATCACCTGCAACTGTTAAATTACAATTCGGTCTACGGGGAGCGATTCCCTCGGGTATGTCCTGCGCTCTAAGCGATACTGGCTGATAGCTCCAAACCAGGCCGAGCACGACTAGGCTAAATCCATGGCTAAGCATATCTCGCGCTGACAACGATCTCTTTAAGTCTCTGCCGATCATAGAATCTCCTAAAACGGTACGGAATATAAACTTCCTCTCCGTGCCGTGTATCTATGGTTATGTACCGGTTGCAGGAGCGTAATACATAAGAGGCTCATCGTGGAATGGAGTGGGTGCCAACGAGCACAGAGGTAACGTAAACCCTTGTTTTTGCTCATACCTAGCGCCCGTTCCACGTGAACGTACTCGTGCACGTCGGGATAACACACTCGATTTCACGAAGACCCTATTTAATTTCACATCTAAAGACCCGCACAAGGACAACAGTGAGTAGCTGTCGATTGCACAGTGTTGAGAAACGCTGCTCAATGAATTGATGTGTGGGATCGTACTGGGTTCAGCTATCTAGGATTCGACACCCCAGAGTTAGTAGGGCGCGATGGATCGTGCGAGTAGTGACTGACACTCCGGTCATTCGCAATAAGTGCCGGCAGAGTATGGGAGCTGTTCATGCGTATGACGAATATCCCCAATCGATCGGATATGTTTCAAGCGCTTGAGCAATGACACGCTCCTCATCATCCCCGCAAAGCGTTCACCGCCCACTTCCGCGGTGCCCCAAAAGAATGTCTGCTCGGCGAGATCGCCGATGCTGCCTAAGCCATGAATAAATACTGGTTCGACTAATTCCGAGAATCCTAGATAGCTCCGAGATACTGACACCTTCATACACTGCGATTACCGCCGTTAAACGCACATACGCGGCTACGTCACCGGTTTGACTTCGCAGCTCAACGAGTGCTGCCAATCCTTCCTTTGAAATCGTTCCTCCAGACATGTCAGCATGGTGAGCATAAAGATTTTCGAGCGAAATGACGGCAATCATCTCTACAGATGAAGATGTAACGATTTTGGGTCTTTGTGAAATCGAGTGGGTAGGGCTCGGTGTTATCCAGACGTAAACGTGAACGTACCCGAAACAGGCATCATGCGGGCTGAAGGCATAGCTTGGAAAGCATGGCTGCAATCCTTGTAAGCACACGCTTACAAGGGCGATACTCGTCGGGGGAGACATAGTTTAACAGGGTGGTGAAAAATGATCTCCTGTTGCGCATTTCGATAGTTTGACTGCAACTTCGTTGGAGCCACCGAAAAAATCCTCAACGTATCTGAGTGGATACGCCTCCGGTTTTTTCGTCGTCTCCGCCTCGTTTCG
This sequence comes from Pseudomonadota bacterium, assembly GCA_039799965.1. Classification (GTDB taxonomy): domain Bacteria; phylum Bdellovibrionota_C; class UBA2361; order UBA2361; family OMII01; genus OMII01. The sequence goes on along the minus strand of JBDLRS010000067.1, from coordinate 74 downwards.
TCAAAACTCTCAAAATGCTCACGACGGAACCATTTTTCACCACCCTGCTAGTTCGGCAGCGAAGAGATAAAGTT